>DATJGL010000308.1:0-11397 GCA_035495075.1 Gemmatimonadales bacterium | reverse complement strand
ACAATCGTCAAGCAGATCGTGTTGCGCGTCTACACTTTCGGGAGACTGCACGTCCGCGGGTCCACGGGCGTGGTGAGCGGCTCGGCCGCGCAGCCACGGCGCCTGGCCATTCTGGCGCTCCTGGCGTCTGCCGGGGACCAGGGGGTCACTCGCGACAAGGTGCTCGCTTACCTCTGGCCCGACACGGAGGAGGAGCGGGCACGGCCGGTCCTCAATCAGGCCATCTACGCACTGCGCCACGATCTCGGGTCCGACGACGTAATTCAGGGAACCCGCGCCCTCAGGCTCAATCCGGAATTGATCTCGAGCGACGTTGCTGAGTTCGAGGAGGCACTGACACGAGGCAGACTGGAAGACGCCGTCGGTCGGTACGCGGGGCCATTCCTCGACGGCTTCCGCCTTCCGGGCGCGCCCGAGTTTGACCGGTGGGTGGAGGAGGAACGGGCCGGCCTTGCCGGCAGCTACGCCGAGTCCCTGGGGAAGCTGGCCCGCCAAGCCGAGGAGCACGGAGACTGGGCGGGAGCCATTGACTGGTGGCGCAAAGCAGCAGCACAGGATCCCCTCAACGGCCGCACTGCGCTGCGGCTCATGAAGGCGATGGTGGCAGCGGGCGATCGCACCGGCGCTTTGCGGCATGCCCGGGTGTACGAGGCGCTGATCCACGAGGAGTTGGATCTACCACCGGACCGGGAAGTCGTGGCTTACGCGGAGCAGCTTCGGCTCGAGCCCCCCGCAGAGGCGGCGCCTGCTGTCGCGGCGCCTGCTGTCGCGGCGCCTGCCGCCACCGTGCCGGCTCCAACGCCTGGTACCGATGCTGCACCCGTGAGCCCGGCCCCGCCTGCGAGCCCGTCCGCATCTCCACAGCAACTCCCCGGCTCGCTCATCAAAGCTTCCCGCTTGCTTGCGAGGACCGACATCGGCGAGGCCGAGTCCACGCAGGACTGGGTGGCGGTGCTCAAGGGCCCTCCCCCTAAGGCCGACGCACCCAAGTGGACCGGCCTGCTCCGCTGGCTCGTCGCCGCAGCCGCCATCGCATTACTCCTGGGGGGACTCGCGCTGCTCCGGCTCCGCGGGCGCCCCCGCGATGTGGCCTTTGGCGCGACCCACCCGTTGGCGCTGGAGGGAGCGTTGGAGATGGATCCCGCTATCTCCCCCGACGGGAAGGTAGTCGCCTATGCTGCGGATCCGGGGGGTAGGATGCGGATCTACCTGCGTCAGGTCGCGGGCGGTCCCGCTGTGTCGCGCAGCGACTCATTGCCGGGCTACCACCGGGCTCCGCGGTGGTCCCCTGATGGAAGCCAGATCGCATTCCAGGCGGGGGGAGCGATCTACGTAATTCCAGCTCTCGGCGGCAACCCGCGCCCGCTGGTTCGGCCCTCCACTCCGTCGGGTTGGGTCGCATACCCGGCCTGGTCGCCTGACGGGAAGCAGATCGGGTACGTCGAGAACTCCGTCATCGTGGTGCGCCCCCTCGAAGGGGGCTCGCCGACGCGGCTGGCGGCAATCAACGCCCCGCACGAGCTTGCGTGGTCGCCCGACGGAAAGTGGATCGCCTGTGTCTCCGGCAATGCCGCCTTTACCTACGGTGCCGAGCCATGGGGCAGTCCGACTAACCTCGGCAACGTGGCGCCCAGCTCGATCTGGCTGGTGCCTTCGAGCGGGGGCCCGCCGGTCCGCGTGACGGATGACGCATCGCTCAATACCAGCCCAGCATGGCTTCCAGGGAGTAGGACCCTGCTGTTCGTCTCGAGCCGCCTTGGCAGTCGCGACGTCTTTCGGGTAACGCTCGACCCTAGTGGGAAGCCCATCGAGGAACCGGTGCGTCTCACCACCGGCCTCAACGCACAGGGAATTACCCTGTCGGCCGACGGGCGGCACGGGGCCTATTCGGTGTTCATCTACAGCGCGAACATCTGGTCGCTGGACTTCCCGACCAGAGCTCCGATAGGTCCCGACGCAGCGCAACCGGTGACCAGCGGCAGCCAGGCGATCGAGGGGATCGCGCTTTCGCCCGACGGCAAGTGGCTCGCCTTCGACTCCAACCGGAACGGCAGCCAGGAGATTTATCGTCTGTCCCTCGCCGGCGGCGAGCCCGAGCCGCTGACTCAATCAGCCGAGCCGGATTTCGTCTCTGCGTGGTCGCCGGACGGCCGGGAGATCGCGTTCTACTCGTATCGGCGCGGCACTCGACGGGTATACGTCATGCCCGCGGAGGGGGGTCCCGCCCGAGAGATTGCGCCCACACTGGCGAATCAGAGAAATCCGGCGTGGTCACCCGATGGGGCGGATCTGGTGTTCTCCGCGGCCGAGGGCGAGCATCCCAATCAGATCTATGTGACCCACAGGGGAGCAGACTCCGCTTGGGGTACGCCGCGAGGTCTCACGACGGACGGCGGAGCCTCACCCCGCTGGTCGCCGGACGGCAGGACCATCGCGTTCATCAACCGACGCTCCATATGGCTCATGACTGCGGACGGAACCAACCCTCAGGTCCTGGTTCCGGCCAGTGACTCTGTGCAGTATCCGGTTCCTGAGCTATTGCAGTGGGGGCCGGGGGGCGGGACGATCCTCTACAAGGCATTCGATGCCGAAGGCCGGTCCAGCATCTGGAGCATCTCCGCAAAGGGTGGAGTACCAAAGCTTCTCGTCCACTTCGATGACCCCGCGCGACCATCCAGCCGCCCCGAATTCGCCACCGATGGGAAGCGCATTTACTTCACCCTGGGTCAACGGCAGAGCGATGTGTGGACCGTGGATCTGATACCGGCACGCTGAGCCGGCCTGTGCCGGCCAACGCTCAGGGCTGGGCTTTTGAGCTGCCGGATGGACGAGGAAGACCTGCGGAGGTGCGTGCCGCGGATCGGCGCATGACGGTAGCGAGAACGAGATAAGCCTCGGCCCAGGCGTCCCGTACCTCCCGCGTAAAAGCGGGACCAAGCCCTTGCTCGAGGGTCCAGAGGAGTGCGGCGCCGACGATCTCGTACTGATCGTCGGTCACCCCATAGCCGAAGTGCCGGCGGCCAAGCGCGGCGACTTGGCTCACCAGCTCGTCGGGCTCATCCAATACCCGAACAATTTCGGCCAACATCTGCCAGAACTTCACGCCTTGCGCCTCTATGTCGGTGGAGGCGAACAGTCGCTGCGTCCCGGGATCGAGCTCGAACAGGTGGCCGTAGAAAACCGCCGCGAGCGGGTGCGCCATAGGCTCGACCTGCTTCCAGCTTTCGTGGATCAGACGCTCTTGCTCAGGTGTCACGGCTTTCCTAACCGGTTGTGCCGTCGCTCAGCGTATCGACTTCACACTACCTCACGCCAGACCCGCCGAATAGCCCGCAGCCTCCGTTCTCTTCGCCTAGTGCCCGGAGGAAGGATGCCGGCGCACCCGCCCAGCCACCGTTCCATACCGCGCCAACGGCTGAAAGTATCGCCTCCGGCCGGGCCGCCCAACGCGCAATCAGGTAACGCGTTAGACCGCGGTGATTCGCAGGTGATTGTCGTGTGACGTGCGGCAGTATCCTGAGCTCGTCAACCCGGCCGGCAGATCGGCACGCCGGGCCGAATGGGTCGCACGAGCCACCCGGTGGCTTGATCAATAGAGGACGTACCATGAACGGACACGCGCCAATTATCCCGCAGACCTCCCCACTGGCGGCAGAGCTCGTCGGTGGCGGACCCATTCCGGTTGAGGAACGCTTTCGAGTCGGGTGGAGTCAGCTTGACGCCAACGGCTACATGCGCAACACGGCGTACCTAGATCTCGCGGCGAACATTCGCGTAACCTACTTCGCGGCGGCGGGCTTCCCGATTGCGGCGTTTGGCCAACTGCAGTTTGGGCCCGTGATTCAACATGAGGAACTGGAGTACTTCAGAGAGCTGGAGCTGCTGGACGAGGTGCGGGTCACTCTTCTGCTGGCCGGCTTGAGCGAAGATGCCTCGCGCTTCCGGCTCCGGAACGAGTTCTGGCGCGGCAAAGGGATCCTCATGGCCCGGCTCACGAGTCTCGGCGGCTGGCTGGATCTGGGAGTGCGGCGATTGATGGTGCCCCCGCCGGCCCTGGCCGCGGCGCTGCGGGGCCTCGAGCAAACATCGGATTTCGAGAGCTTGGGCCCAGGGCTCAGGCGCAATCTCGTAGCAACCTGATCAGGGCTCGGTGTCCTCTGGGGAACGGGCGATTCCAATACTACCAGATCCTGCAACCCTGAGCTTCCTGAGAAATACATCCATGCGACCGGTTCGGCAGTACACCGCCGAACCGGAAGCGTGGTAACTCATTTGACCACGATCGTGCCGGTCATTTTTGGATGGAGCGCGCAGAAGTATTCGTAGCGCCCCGGCTGGGTGAATCGGAAAGCGTACTTGTCGTTGGTGTCGATCGCCGGTGAGGCCGCAAACTTCCCGTCGCTGCTCATGATCTTGTGGGGGACGTCATCCGCGTTCACCCAGGTGATCGTGGTGCCGGCGGGCACCGTGGTCGTTGAGGGCATGAAGCTGAAGTTGTCGATGCTGATCGTCGCCGTTGTGCCGCCTTTCGACGAGTCGGTCGGCGCCGTGGGCTGAGCCTGCGATCCGGCCACGGACGCCCTGGCTGCTGCGCCGGGCACGGCCGGCGTTCCGTCGAGCGCCGAGTCTATCACTGCCAGCGCGCGATGTCCCCGAAGAAATTCGACGCTCGAGATTCCGAGCACTTTCTGCAACCGGTCGGCCTCCACCTTCATCGGCCCGGGCGAAGGCGCCATACCGGGTGCGGGCTGAGGGAACGCAGTGGACATCGCCGTGTGGAAGCGGACATTGCCCTCGACTTTCTGCAGGATCTGGTGGATGTGCCCATTGAGCACACTGACCGACCCGAATCGCTTGAGGAGTCCGAGCGCCTGCTCGCTGTCGTCGGTGCCCCAGCCCCACTCCGGATAAACCGTCCAGAGCGGGATGTGCGCAAAGACCACGATCGGAGTGCTGGCGGAGAGTCCTTGAACATCGCGCTTGAGCCAGTCGAGCTGTTCCTGCCCCAGGTTGCCCAGCCCGCCCGCCTTCAGGTTGAGCACGTTGACCAGGCCGATGAAATGAACGCCGCTGTGATCGAAGCTGTACCATCCACTGCCTTTGGTGCCCTTCCCATAGCGGCCGAGGTAACTCTGTCCGTTATCGGTCAGGACATCATGCTCGCCAGGGACGTAGAACACGCGCCCGGTCTTGATGCCCTTGATAACCTGGTCGGCGGTGTCGAATTCGCTGGGCTTCGAGAGCTGGCTGATGTCGCCGGTGTGGAGCACGAACGCCGGGCGCTCGGGCAACGCGTTGAGCCGGTTCACCGCGACCTGGAGCGTCGCGGTGACGTCGGGGTTGGCTTCCTTGCTGAAGCCGATGTGGCTGTCACTGATCTGGGCAAAGTACAGCGTGCTCTTGAGTGTGGTCGGCGAGAGTCGCCCGAGTGAGCCCAGGCTCACCGATGACAGTACTCCGCTGTTCACTGCCCAGACCATGCCGGTGCCGGCCCAGGCCATGCACTTGAGGAAACCTCGGCGATCTACGCCGTCGCCGTTATGATCGTGGTCGAGATGCTGGTCCATGTATCGCTCCCTGAGGGGACTCTGCCCTGTTCGCGTCCGCTGGCCGGTGGAGCCGGCCGTCGGGGCTGTACCGGCCTAGACCGGTGGTGGGCCCAGCTTATTCCCGGGGGCGGAACCGGAACGGTGCCTCGGACCTTCCTAGGACGGCGGCTGTAGCATTGACGTGAGGGCGCATTGCCTGCCGGGAATAACCGGCGGCCTTTCTGAGTCATCGTGCTCAGAGAGGGATAAGCCCAGATCCGGAGCCAGGGTGGACGCAGCCACGGCGGCAAGATTCGAGGAAACAGCGCTTCCCCATCTGGACGCGGCGTATACGTTGGCGCGTCACCTTCTGCGAAACGAGCACGACGCGGAAGACGTCGTTCAGGACGCGTTTCTTCGGGCTATCCGTCATTTCGACGGCTTCCGGGGTGGAGACATGCGTGCCTGGCTGCTCACGATCGTCCGAAACACCTGCTACAGCTGGCTCCGGCGACATCGAACCGACACCCAGGCTACCGAGTACGACGAGATGGCCCATGGCGCGCCCCGCACCGCTGACGACCCGGAATCGGAGATGCTCCGGGGTGCCCTACGGGAGGCACTCGATCAGGCGATCGCAAACCTTCCGATCGAGTTCCGGGAGGTCGTCATCCTGCGCGACGTGCAGGGGCTTTCGTACTCGGAGATCGCCGAGGTGGCTGGAATTCCGGTCGGAACCGTGATGTCGCGGCTGTCGCGGGCACGCCAGCGGCTGCAGCGCGTGCTCCCGATCGAGGACTACCGGAGGAACTGACCGTGTCCTGCGAGACGCTGAGTGACAAGCTGACTGGATATCTCGACGGCGAGCTGGACCAACGCAGCGTCGGTGAGGTCGAGACCCACCTGCGCCAATGCGTCGCTTGCGCCACGAGGCTCGAGCGGGAGCGGAGGTTGCGCTCGGCCGTGCAGGCGCAGCTCAAGCCCCTACGGGCGCCGGACGGGTTGCGGGAACGCGTCCGAGGGGCACTTCGTGCCGAAGTGCGTGCCGAAGTAAAGGAGAGGCCGCGCCGGTCCGCGTGGATCCCCGCTTGGGCCGCGACTGCTGCGGCGCTGGTCCTCGGCCTGGGCGGCGGGTGGCAGCTCGCGACCTGGCGCACGGCGCGGACCGAGCCGTCGGAGCTAGTCGCCGAGGTCGTCGCCAGCCACGTGCGATCGCTTCAAGGCGAGCACCTGACCGACATCGGTTCATCCGAGCATCACACGGTGAAGCCCTGGTTCACCGGGAAGCTCGACTTCTCACCCCCCGTGCCGGACTTCTCTGCTCAAGGATTCCCGCTTGCAGGTGGGAGGCTCGATTACCTCGGCGAGCGCCAGGTCGCGGCGCTAGTGTACCGGCGCCGGCAGCATGTGATCAATCTCTTCGTGTGGCCCAGCGGGGAGTCGAGCGCAGCGCCGAGCACAACCTCGCGGCGAGGCTATCAGATGGTGCGTGGAGTCGCCGGCGGCATGGCGTATTGGGCGATCTCGGACCTGAACGTCGCCGAGCTGGCGCAGTTTGCCCAGCTGACTGCGGACGAGCTGGGGGGTAAACCGCCCCAGCCCTGAACCCCTCCTGCGCTCGAGCGGACGGCGCAAGCGCTTACATCATGGTGTCACGATCACCGTGCCGGTGAAGCCAGGATAGGCGCTCGGAGGATGGAGCGGGCAGTGGTAGCCGTAGGTCCCGGCCTGATTGAACGTGAACTGGAACGTCCCGCCCGGCATGCTGTCCCCGCTACCCATGCCGCCGCCGCCATCCATACCACCCATACCTCCCATACCGCCGCCCATGCCGTATCCCGTCCCGCCACCCATCCCATTACCCATCCCTGACCCGCTGCCGTTTGTGGGTGCATTCAACGTTCCGCTTCCCCAAACGCCCATGTCGCTCATGACCGCATGAGCTGACGGGCCAAGGTTGGTCCAGCGTACGGTTGTGCCGACCTTGACGGTGATGGTTCCGGGGGAGAACAGGAAATCCTGCGCTGTCACGTCGACGACCAGCCCGCTCGGTGCAGCTCCGCCCCCGCCCCCGGTGGGTTGGTTCGTAGTTCCGCCCCCACCGGGCCGGCTCACAATCCCGGCCCCGGGCTCAACCGGGGATCCGTTACACGCCGCAACGAGAGCAACAAGCGCGCTGCCGGCCAGCGCGACGAATGACCGCATCGTAAATCTCCTAGTTGCTGCTTCTAGGCTCTAGGAACGACGCCCGATTGCATGGGCTCACGTCTAGGCCACTCCGGTCACGCGCCGGTCGTGACTCATCCGAACCGGGCGTACCTCTGTTCCGTGGAATCGCCGTGGCGTAGGTTGTCGCCGCGGCCCTGGGCCGATCTTCCGAGTCAGGCCACAGGCGGGTGGGGTGACCTGGGCGGACGTTCCATTCACAGCCGCAGTCGTGACGCCCGTCACAGCCGAGACGGCCACGACCGGCGGTGTTGAGGAGCCCACCCAAAGGAGGGAACGATGGTGACGTGTCATGCGGCCCGCGTGGCGGCGGCCGCTGGGATTGTCGGCCTTGCCGTGAGCGTGGCGGGTTGCCACAAAGTGAGCCAGACCGACTTCAACAACGAGGTGGCCAAGCTGCGGCAGGAGATGCAGGCCGGTGACCAGAAGTCAGGTGCGCAAGCAGACTCCATGAACAAAGTGCTCGCCGATCATCAGCGCCGGCTCGACGCCCTGGAACAGCAGTTGAAGTCGTTCCAAGACCAATACAAGGTCAGCATCGAGAAAGTGCAGGACCAGCTCAAGTTCGATGCTCCGGTGCACTTCGACTTCAACCAGGCCGAGCTCCGCGAGTCCGACCAGCCGGTGCTCGACCGTTTCGCGAGTGTGGTGAAGGAGTTCTATCCGGGAGCCCTGGTTACCGTGGAAGGGTTTGCCGATCCGGCCGGGAGCGAGGCCTACAATCACAAGCTGGGTCAGAAGCGCGCCGACGCGGTGCGTGACTACCTGGCGAGTAACGGTGGACTCTCGGCGGATGAGCTCAAGGCAGTGAGTTACGGCAAGGCTGCCAATCGGCAGGTCGTGAAAGGCGCCCATGGCCCGGGCGACACCGGGGTGGAGAACCGGCGGGTCGTGCTGGTGATCGACCACGTATCCGTTGGGACTGACCAAGCGGCGCTGCCAAACTAAGCCTTTGGACCTAACGGCTGCTCGAGCGCCCTCCCGACCGAGGGCGCTCAGTTTTTCTTGCTCTCTCACTGCGCGATTATGGCCGCGCGCCTGCCCCGCAGAACGTACTTCTGGATCTTCCCGGTCGCCGTCTTCGGGAGTTCCGGGACAAACGTCACTCCGCTCGGAATCTTGAAGCCGGCGAGCTGGCCGCGGGCGAACCCACGCAATGCGTCCTCGGTGAGGGTTGCCCCCGGCCGGAGGACCACGAACGCGTGGGGCGACTCCCCCCATTTCTCGTGCGGCAGCCCGACGACCGCCACCTCCTGAACCGACGGATGTCGAAGCAGCACGCCCTCGACTTCGATCGAGGAGACATTCTCCCCGCCACTGATGATCACGTCCTTGAGCCGGTCTCTGATCTCCACGAAACCATCCGGGTGGACCACCGCGGCGTCGCCCGAGTGGAACCATCCGCCAAGAAATGCGCGCTCCGTCGCCTCGGCGTCGTGATAGTAGCCTTCCATCACGACGTTGCCCCGCGCAACGATCTCGCCAACCGTTGCACCGTCGCGCGGCACGTCCTCGCCGTCCTCCCCCACCACGCGAAGCTCTCCCGAGGTGATCAGCTCGACGCCTTGTCGTGCTTTGATCCGAGCCCGGTCGGCCGTGGAGAGCGCGGCGTGCTCCGGCCGTGGCTCGCAAAAGGTGATGAATGGTGACGTTTCGGTGAGACCATAGGCCTGCGTAATGGTCCAGCCCAGCTCTCCTTCGACCCGCTCGATCGTGTGCGCGGCCGGGGGCGCCCCGGCCGTGAGCACGCGCACACCCCGCGGCGCCGTCTTCCGCAGCTCCTCGGGCGCGCCGGCGATGGTGATGAGCACGGTAGGCGCCGCGCAAAGCATGGTCACCCGCTCACCGCTGAGAAGACGGAACACGGTCGGAGCGTCCACCTTTCGGACACACACGTGCGTGCCGCCGGCCGCGGTGACGATCCACACAAACGTCCAGCCGTTGGCGTGGAACATCGGGAGCGTCCACAGGTACCGGTCGGCGCAGGTCATCGGGTGATGCACCAGGGTCCCGACCGCGTTCACCCAGGCGTTCCGGTGGGTGATCATGACGCCCTTGGGCTTCGACGTCGTGCCGCTCGTGTAATTGATCGTGAGCAAGTCGTCCTCGGCGATCTCCGGCTGCTCGAACTCCGGCGTCGCCGCGGCAAGGAGCGGCTCGTAGTCGAGCCAGTTCTTCCTGCTCCCCTCGAGCGCGACGAAGTGCTCGACCCCGGGCATCTCGTGCCGGACCGCATCGACCGCATCGAGGTAGTCCGCGTGGACGCAGAGCACCCGGCTCCCCGAATGGTTGACCATGTACACCCAGTCGGAGGGCAGGAGGCGGAAATTGAGCGGCACCAGAACCGACCCGAGTTCGGGAACGGCGTAGAATCCCTCGAGTTGTGCATGGGTGTTGGGGGCGATGTACGCTACGCGGTCGCGCTGAGCGACGCCGAGCCGCTGGAGAGCGTTCGCCCAACGGTCGCATCGGTCGAGGAATTGTGCGTAGGTCCACCGCTGGTCGCCATCGACGACGGCCTCACGATCGCCGTACAGAGACTTGGCGCGACGGGCGAATGCAAGCGGGGTGAGGGGGGTTCGCATTTTCGAGGATCGTCCGGTGTCCGTGAGCGTATGCCACGATAGGCTACCGCTCGCTTCCGGTCGCAGCAAGTCTGTGGTGGCAGCGGCCTCCCACAGAGCCGCCGCCACCGGCATCGAGGATCTATTGGCCGCGGACCGGTGCCCGGCGAAAGACGATGATGCGCCGCGGGTAACCAAAGCGGAATCTGGAATAGCTCCAGAAGGGATCGTAGCCCCACCAGGTGAGGCCTGTGTACGCGTACCGAACGCTTCGCGCATACTGCTGCGAGACCACGTAACTCGCCACGGCGTAGTCGAAGCGATCTTCGCCCTTCATTCGCCCAACCAGATCAATCAGGGCAGCTTCCGGATCGTCCCGGACCCCATCACCGGACAGCGCCGCCGAGTGCCAGCGACCGTTTTCAACGAACTCCTCGACTCGGAAGGGCACCGACGCAACCGCGGCCAGCACCGTGCCGTGCTCAGCGTCGGCCGCAACGAAGGCCTCACGCCCGGCCCGGCTCTTGAGCTCGTACTTCTTGCCGCCCGCGATCCGCTGATCGTCACGAGGGTCGAGCGGGAAAAGGACCCGGACTCGGCCCGCTGCATCGGCCCGCAGCACGATGAGATACCCGTCCACCAGAGACCTGGCGTACACCTTGGCGCGGTCTCCCGACGCAGAGTTGCCGCTGGAGCTGAACCACACACGCACTGGACATGGAACTCCTCCATCGATGACTCCGCACCGATGCAATCGTGCTTCAACATCTTCTCGGTGCGTTAGTGAACCAGCATAGGAGGTCAACGCGGTCGCTACTATGAGCCGACGAGGGAGGTGTGGGCTCGACTTACGGCCGGCCGAGAGTCAGCCTGCGTCCGACAGGCGCGAACCGCAGATCACCCAAGCACTTTGGCCGTCTCGTCGAGCGGCTCGCCCGTCGGCTATACATATTTCGTCCCGACCCCCACATCCCTCCAACATCTTCAGGCCCGACATGCTGAACTACATCTGGGCAGGCCTGATCGTCACGAGTTTTCTTTTCGCCCTCGGATACGACGCCCGCGACATTGCGGGCGAC
>DATJGL010000307.1:0-6795 GCA_035495075.1 Gemmatimonadales bacterium | reverse complement strand
CTATCTCATGGCCGACGACATCGAGCAGGTGCTCGGGCACCACGGCAACGAGGTGCGCTTCTACGACGAGCTGCTCGGCGGCAAGAATGTCTGGAAGAATGTGGCGAGCCCTGCGGTCATCGACCTGACGGCGACCCGGTTCCTGATCCTGCCGGTCGAGCAGGAACTGCCGGGGTTCCACAAGCTGGTCGGTCCGATCCAGGCCACTCCAGGAGGAGTGGGTGTTCTGTACGAACGCGATTCCACGGTGCCTTATGGCCGCGTCCTTCCAGCCGCAGTGAAGATTCCCGACGATCAGATCGTCCCCGCGCTGATAGACCCGCGGTTCCCTCACAATCGCGTCGCGCTTTTTCCGGATTCGGCTCAAGTCGCGGTCGAGCCTATTCAGCCTGGGCAGGCGCCCGCTGCCGCGGCGATTCAGGCATCGATTGCGGAATGGGAGCCCGGTCGTATGCGGATCACGCTCGCGGGGACCGAAGCGAAGCCGACCTTTCTTCTCGTGAGCGAGAACTGGTATCCTGACTGGCACGCGACAGTGGACGGCAAAGCCACACCGGTTCGGCGAGGGGACTTTGCCTTTCTCAGCGTCGTCCTGCCATCCGGCGCGCGTGAAGTGCGTTTCGAGTTCGCGTCGGCCGATTACAGGCGCGGCAGGATTGTCACGTGGCTGGCGCTCCTGTTGACGGTCGGTCTCCTGGCCGGTCCCGCGGTCCGGGGTCGTGCACGGAGCGCGGATGGCTGAGCGGATGCTGGTGGTCGTGCCGACGTACAACGAGCGAGCCAATATCCAGCTCATCGTGCCGGCCGTTCTGGCTCAGCATCCGGCTCTGGAATTGCTGGTGGTAGACGACAACTCGCCCGACGGCACCGGCGACATCGCCGATCAGCTCGCTGCCGCGGACTCGCGGGTCCATGTGTTGCACCGGCCCGGCAAGCAAGGTTTGGGCAAGGCGTACATCGCCGGCTTTCGTTGGGCGCTCGAGCGAGGGTACGATCTGATATTCGAGATGGATGCCGATTTTTCGCACGACCCGCGATTCCTGCCGGAGCTCATCGAGGCGGTCCAGGATGCCGACCTCGTCATTGGGTCCCGGTACAAGACTGGGGTAAATGTCATCAACTGGCCGATCTCACGGCTCATGCTTTCTCTGGGCGCGAACCAGTACGCCCGCTGGGTGACCGGTCTGCCGCTCACCGACTCGACCGGCGGGTTCAAGTGCTTCAGGCGGCAGGTGCTCGAGGCGATCCCGCTGGACCGGGTGCGGTCGAACGGCTATGCCTTCCAGATCGAGATGAGCTTCCTGGCATGGAAGCGGCGCTTCCGGCTCAAGGAGGTTCCCATCGTCTTTACCGACCGGGTGGAAGGTCAGAGCAAGATGAGCAAGAAAATCGTGCGAGAGGCGATCTGGATGGTCTGGTGGCTCAGGATTCGATCGCTCACGGGGCGGGCATGAAGGGCACCGTTTTCTACAAGATGACGGGGTCGGGCAACGACTTCGTGCTGCTGGACGGCCGAAACACCACCCCCGAGCAATGGCCGGGGCCCCGCATCGCGGCTCTTTGCGACCGACGCGATGGCGTCGGGGCGGACGGTCTCGTCATCCTGACTCCGGACGATGGTGAGGCGGTCCGGATGACGTTTTTCAACTCTGACGGCTCCCGCGCGGCCATGTGCGGAAACGCGGCGCTGTGCAGCACGCGCCTCGCCGCCCATCTCGAGCTCGGGCCTTTCGCCGGGATGCGACTCCTGACCGACGCCGGTGTGGTCGAGACCCGGTGCCTGGAGGATCCAGCCCGGGCCGAAATCCACTTGCCGGACGTGCCGATTCCCAAACCCGTACCTCAGATTCGACCCCGGGATGGCGAGCGCGCCATCTGGCTTGGGACGGTGGGCGTCCCGCACCTCGTGCTTCTGGTTGATGACGTGGCCACGGTCGACGTCGTCGAGAGGGGCCGCCCGTTGCGCTTCGATCCATCGGCCGGCCCAGATGGTGCCAACGTCAACTTCATTTCCAATCCGCAAGAGGGCGGGGCACCCTGGCTCATCCGCACGTTCGAGCGCGGGGTCGAGGGCGAGACGCTGGCGTGCGGAACCGGAACCGTCGCGGCCGCGCTCGCGCTCGCCGTGCACTGCGGAACTGACCTTCCGCTCGAATTCCGGAGCTGGGGCGGTCAGATGCTTCTGGTGCGCGCGACTATCCAAGGCGACATAGCCACCGACGTCTGGTTGGGCGGGCAAGGCAGGCTCGTCTTCCGCGGCGTTTGGGAGGGGTGAACACACCTCCGACGCCATAGCGCGGTCCGTCAGCCAGCGGTATGCTCAGGACGTGCATCCTCTCGCCTTCCTAGCCCCCTTCTTTGCAATTCTCTCTCTCCTCCTCGGCTTCGGCGCCGTGGTGCGGTGGGGAGTGATGGATGCGCAGCGCCGCGGTCGGCCGGGGTGGGCAGTAGCCCTGCTCCTGGTCGCCGCCCCCCTGGTCGGCTGGCTGGTCTGGCTGGCGCTCCGGCCTCCGCTGGTAGACCAATGGCGGCGAGAGCCGGTGTCTCCCACCGAAGGCCGGGGGCCTTACGCGTTGCTCGCGGGATGCCTCGCACTCGCCTGGTACAACGTGGGGACGGCTTGGACCACCCAACTTGTTCTGCTCCCCCTCAGGGCATTTGTAGGCCAGAGCGACTACCTCGGCTACGAAGCCCGCTACCTCGAACTCAGCCAGCTACCCATCGTCACGGCCTTTTCGTTTCTTCTGCTGGGGACCGCGCTCCTGCTGTGGACCCGCCCCAGCGACCTGCCCGAGTGGACTGTGTGGCTCGGTGCACTACTCGAGTCGGTGACGGTCTTCTGGACTCTGGGCCTGCAGTTGCCGCTCCAGAGCCGAATAGGGCGGGAAGGGTTCTCGGAGACGCTCTACGCGCAGGTGATCGCTGGAAACTGGATCCGAACGCTGGCGATCACGCTCCACGGGTTTCTGTTGATTTGGATGATGGTACGGGTAATCACACCTCGAGGGCTTCTACGGGGCAGTTCACGGTGGGCGCTATGACCGGTTCAGCCGTTCCACTTTCATCCGTTCCACTGGTGGAGACGAGGGGGCGGTGGAAAAGCCTGGGTTGTCCACACTTTTCCCCAGGTCGACTTAACATAATACATCTTATACGCCATTAACATCAGGGCACTTCATCCACCGACCTAACCCACCTCGCGATCACCACTTGCCCGTCGCTCCCGCAGAACGCATTGCCGCCCATTTTCGGCTTGGCCGCGCTTCCTCTTACGGACTCGCCGGCCTGAACACAAAAAAGGCCCGGCCAAGAGCCGGGCCTGTTGATTCCCGTTCGAACCTGCCTGGAGACGCCTGGGCCGCCTAGATAGTCCCGGCGGTCAATTCGCTGAGCCGGACCTGGGCCTCGGCGACCGAGGGCGATCCCGCGTACTTCTCGACGACGGTCCGATAGACCCGAATGGCATCCTGCGACTTACCGGCCAGCCGGTACGCGCGACCGGCATCCAGCAGGTAGCCGGCCTTTATATATGCCAGCTCGGCGGTCGCGGCCGCGTGTTCGTAGGCCCGTCCTGCGTCCTCGTATTTCTTGGTGTTCTCGTCCGCGCTGCCCAGGAGCGCGTACGCTTGCGCAACGAACTTGGGCGACGGGTTCTTGCCCACGAACTCTCTCAGGTTCACGGCGGCCAACTCGCTCTGGCCGGATGCCATCCGGATCTGATTCAGCGAGAGAACGGCCTCGCTCGCCGCGTCCGTACCGGCATAGGTCTGGATCACCCGCTGCAGCTCGGAGGATGCCTGCGGCAAGTTGCCTTTGTCGGCCGTCGCCAGCGCCTGCGACAAGACCCGCGAAGCGAACTCTTCCTTTCGCCGGCCGCTCGTGACCACGAACCAGACGCCGAGGGCGAGGACCGCGGCTGCAATTGCCCCGGCCGCTGCCTGGCGCTTGGGCTCCCGGAGCCACGAGCTGGGGGTTACCGGCTGTTGCGCTCGCTGGTTTGTTGTAGTCGCTTCCACCGTGGTTGCCATGAAGTCCCGAGCTGAATGGGTGGGGCGTTCCCTCATGCAGAGGGGCCGCCCAGCCCCTAAAGCTATACGGGGGTGACACCTCCACGCCAGCGCTCCGCGACCTCTAGACCCGTTGGCGTTTCCACCTGCCCCGGGCGAACACCATCGCGCTGAGTACCGTAAGCGTGCTCTCGGCAAGGGGGATGGCCAGATATGCCCCCCACGCCCCCAGGTGCCGCGACAGCAGCCACGCCAGAGGAATCTGCAGCAGCCAGAAGCACAGCAGATTGAGGTACGTGGGCGTCCACGTGTCCCCCGCCCCGTTGAACGACTGATGCAGCACCATGCCGTACCCGTAGAACAGGAGGCCCACGGCAGTCGTGCGGAGCGCCAGAATGCCCTGCGCGAGGACCGCCGGATCGCTGCTGAACGTCCCTACGATCTGTGGCGCCATCAGCAGAAACGCAACGCTCACCAGACCCAGCAGCAGCATGTTGTACTTGCCGGCGAGCCGCACGGAGCGCTCGGCTCGGTCCGGCTGCCCTGCGCCCAGCGCCTGCCCCACCATGGTTGCCGCTGCATTGCTGAGCCCCCACGAGGGAAGCAGCACGAACATCAGCAGCCTGATCGCGATGGTGTAGCCCGCGAGCACTGAGCTGCCGAAGCTCGAGACCACGCGCACCAGCCCGACGTAGCTCGTCGTGGCGATGAGCACCTGGAACGTGCCCACGCCCGAGAGCCGGAGGACGTTCGCCATCACCGGCGGGTCGAGCGTCAGGTGCCGTCGCCGAATCAGCACTCGGCCGTCGCGCCGCCGGAGCTGCGAAACCTGGTACAGCACCCCTGTCGCCCGGCCGATCGTCGTGGCGACGGCTGCGCCGGCGACGCCCAACTGGGGAAACGGACCCAGCCCGAAGATGAGGCAGGGGTCGAGCACGATGTTGATCGCGTTCGCGAGCCACAGCGAACGCATTGCGATCGTGGCGTCGCCGGCGCCGCGGAAGATCGCGTTGATCAGAAACAGAAGCAGCACCGTGCCGCTCCCGCCCAGCATCACGCGCGTGTAGCCCGCGCCGATCGTCTGCACGGCGGCGCTCGCGCCCATCAGCGCCAGAAGCCGAGGGGCAAACAGAATCCCCACAGCGGCCACGATCGCGGCCACGCCCAGACCGAGCGCGATTCCCTGCACGGCGGCACGCGCGGCGCCGTCGGAGTCCTTCTCTCCGATGCGGCGGGACACCACGGCGGTGAGCCCGATGGACAGACCCATCGCCACCGTATACACCATCACCAGCATCGACTCGGTGAGCCCCACAGTTGCGACTGCGTCCGCGCCGAGGCGGGAGACGAAAAACACGTCCACCAGGGCAAACACCGATTCCAGGGACGTTTCCAGCACCATCGGAATCGCGAGCAGGAGCAAGGAACGGCCGATCGGCCCGCTGGTGTAGTCCTGATGGGTGCCGCGTAGCGCCGTGCGCACGAGGTGCCACCAGCGCTCTGGTCTTGGCGCCCCAGGCAGTGCCGCGTCGGCGAGCTCGTTCTCTGGTTTCGCTTCCGTCGTCTGTTGTGTCACTCGAGTCTCTCCTTCACGTCCCCGCCGATTCCATACTCGTTGCTCGGGACGCGGAATCGACATGTCGCTCGGGGCAAACGCGTCGGGTTTCGGGGCGGAAAGCGAACCGCCCCACCTGTGGGAGCACAGGTGGGGCGGTTTTCAACCCCGGCTTGTTACCGGCTCAACCGATGTTCGGCGTTGGTCGCCGAGCGGGCCTGTGCTCTCTGCATTCGACCGGGGACATCACCGCTGTCCCCGCGGACGGCGGGGAAATGCGGGGTCATGGTCTTGGAGGACAGGCTCGACATCGGCTCACTCTACCGGTTCGTTTAAGCCGATTCGCATGGATTCTTAGCGACTCGGCACTGGCACAGAGTAACTGGGCAACAACTAGGCTGTCAACTGTAAGCGCTTCTGCGTATCACTTGATCGTCCACAAAGTCTCATGGTAGAGCCCGATTCCATGTTCTGCTATCGAGCAACGATCCATTTGGCCCCTGCACTCCCGGTGTCAACCCGCGGCTGGCGGATTGGCCTGGCCGTGCTTACCGTATGCGCGCTCGCCTGCAGCAGCGCACCCAAGCCCATTGCGCCCGCACCATTGGGGGGAGTTGCTGCAGCGCGGTTGGCCCGTCTCAGCCGCGGCGTCAATGTCTCTCAATGGTTCAACAGCTGGGGCAAGGAAAAGCCGCCCTTCGAGCATGGCCTGTCGGATAACGACCTCGCGGCCATTCGAAGACTCGGCTTCACCGTGGTGCGGCTCATCTTGGACCCCCGTAACCTCCGTGATTCGACACAGCCGGAAGTGCTCGACCCTCGCGTGCTCCGATACCTCGATCACGCTCTTAACCGGCTCCTCGCGCGTGATCTGGCAATCATTGTCGTCCCGATTTCCCACGGCCGATCCTTCGTCAAGGACTCCACCTCCGCAGCGGCATTCGCGCAGTTCTGGGAAGCGCTGGCCCGCCATGTAAGCCACCTGGACCCGGATCGGCTCTTTCTCGAGGTCGCCAACGAGCCTCCATTGACCCCTGGGGCGTGGGAGCCGTTCCAAGCGGAGATCCTCGCGGCGATGCGGCGTGGGGCCCCCCAACACACACTGATCGCGACCGGAGGCTCGTGGTCCACCGTCTCCGGGCTTGTTGCGATCCGTCCGGTCCCCGACCCAAACGTCGTGTACACGTTTCACGTTTACGAGCCGTGGCTGTTTACCCACCAGGGTGTCCCCTG
>DATJGL010000306.1:0-4296 GCA_035495075.1 Gemmatimonadales bacterium | reverse complement strand
CCGTGGCCGCGGTCCAGCTCAAAGTCGAGCGGGGCACGATGGTGTATATCTACGATATCTCGGTGCCTGGGCGAACCGGTCTCGAAGAGGTACGAGTAAGCGCCGTGGATGGCCAATTCGTCTCAGTGCAACATCTCGGTGGGTCGACCGATCAGTCGGCGGGCCAGGGACGGCGAGTCGCGGACCGGGCCAGCAGTCCCGCGCCTCCACGCTGAGGGATTCAGCCCTTTCTACGTTGCATCAGCGGCCAGCAACCAGAACCGCCGCCTCATGGGCGGCGGTTTGGTCGTAGCGGGCAGCGCGTGTCATTTACACTGGGCGCTGACCATCTTCACGTCGCTGACGTTTAGCGTGCCACCTGCACCGGCTTCCTTCTTACCGGCCGGCTTGCCCATGGTGGTGTCCATGTTTCCCATGCCCATCGATGTGTCTTTGACCGCGCCGGTTTCCACCCCCGCCGACGTCCCGGTCACAGTCACCTTGTGGCCGACGTGCTCGTCCAGTTTGACCGTACTGCTGGTCAGCGAATAGTTCTTGCCGTCGCTGCCTTTGATCGAATAGCTCTTCCCGTCCGCGCCCTTGGCCAGGCAACCGGTCACGCTGGTGGGTGCCTGCGCTAGAGCGGGAGTCGCCATTGCTCCCGCAAAGAGGGCAGCTGCTCCGATCAGCAGAGCCTTGTTGACGCCGAACATTGAGATCTCCTCCGCGCACCGATCTTGAAATCAGTCAAAGCCGGCCGTGGCAGGGTGCGCTGTCGGGCCACCGCGACCAGTCACTGCACTATCAGGGACCTAGCCTCCGCGTCGTTCGGGCTCCCCGCCACCGCCGAGCAGCGACCGAGCTGTGTATGACCGGAGGCTCTGCCGGCGGCGGGCTTCCCTGCCGCTCTTCGTCGATCTCCTTCATAAGCTGCGCGGCCAACTGGCGACCCCTTTCGAGGGCCGCAGAAATCAGCTCTGCTGCCTGCTGGCGCAGCTCCCGCCGACGAGGTGCCCCTTCACGCCAGCGCCGGGCCAGTTCGCCCAGTGCGACCGCACTGGCTCTCCCGGCGCGAACCGTCAACTCGACCGCGCGCTGTAGCCGTACCGGAGGCTCGGGCAGCTGCCAGGTGGCGGTGGTTGGTGCAGAGACCGCTTGGGCACGGTCGAGCAGCGCTTGAAGCCGCTCGTCGGAAAGGAAGGGCGCCCCGGCGGGCAACTCGCTGGTGACACGCGAATCGGTTTCCGAATCAAACCGGAGCCTGCGGCCGGGAAGCCGGCCGTTGCCTGGGAGATGACCTTCAGCGGAGGCGATTCCCTCGATGTACGCCAGCCACGCAATTCCTTCGCGATCAGCGAAGGGCATGGATTCGGTAAGGGCATTGCCTCGCGGGCAAAGCGATGGGAGTGACATAGCGGTAAGGACTCCTGACCGGCTCGAACGATGGCTTCCTAGGCTAACCTACGGGCGGGTCCGCGGGTCTGCTAGGGTCTCTTCCAGGGGTGACCTGACTCACCGCCCGGCGGCCCGAAGGGGCCTTACCCCTGAAGGGTGACTAAGCATTCTGGCTCTACCGCGTCCGTTGCCTCGAAGCGGGTCGCGGGTGGGCTGATCGGCCTGCTGCTGCTGGGCGGGGCGGTATTTGTCCTGCACGCGGAGCTCAGGCAGCACTCCCTGGCCGAGATCCTGAGCGAGCTTAAGAGCCTCCCCCCGGTTCGGGTCGGCCTCTCTCTGGTAGCCACCGTCCTCGGGTACTTCGCCTCTGCGGGCTACGACGCCGTCGCCTTGGCCTATCTCGACCGGCGGTTACCGTTTCGGCGCACGGCCTACGCTGCCTTTCTGGGCTACGCATTCGCCAACAGCCTTCCCTTGTCCGTGGTGACAGGGGCATCGGTCCGCTACCGGCTGTATTCCCAGTGGGGAATTGCCCGGGGCGAGGCTGCGCAGGTCATGACGCTGAACACGATCACATACCTGGTGGGCCTGCTGGCGACCGCCGGAATTGCTTTCGCGGTGCAGCCGGTTCTGGTCCCGGGCTTCCTTCGCCTGCCGCTCGCCACCGCTCGACCGCTTGGGATTCTCTGCATCCTTTTCGTTGCCGCATATCTCCTCTGGAGCATGCGCGAAGGCGGCCCGCTCAAGCTGTGGCGCTGGGAGTTGCCGCGGCCAACCTTCAAACGGGCGTTGGCGCAGCTTGGAGTGTCCGCCGCAGACTGGGTGTTCTCGGGGGCGGCGCTCTACGTCCTGCTGCCGCAGGTGGTGCCGTTCCACGTTTTCTTCGCGGTCTTTCTGCTGGGGCAGATCGCCGCTCTGGTGGCCCAGGTTCCCGCCGGACTCGGCGTTTTCGAAGCGGTCATGCTCTGGTCGCTTGCGCCGGCCATCTCGCCGCCGGCAATGCTGGTGGGCCTGGCGGGGTATCGCGTGATCTACTTCCTGCTACCGTTGTTGTTGGCGACCGCCGTGTGGGCGGTAACCGAGATCCGGCGCTGGGCCAGGCGCCACGTAGAGGTCCGCAAGCCGGCCAGGGAAGGGACCAGGGTGAAAACACGGGCGGCTGCGCGAGCGGCTGCTTCATCTGCAGGAGACTGAATCGATGCGACGGAAGAACATCGGCGCCGCTCTCGTGAAGGGCGCCGCGGCAGGCGCGATTGCAACGTGGCTCATGGGCCGAGTGACGACAATCGCGTATCAGCGGGAAGCTGGCGAGGCACGAAAGCGCGAGGACGAGGCGCGGCAGGGGAAGACCTCATACGAGGTGGCGGCGGCGAAACTCGCGCGCCGAGTGGGGCACGCGAGGCTCGAGCCCGAACAGCAGGGGCGTTATGGCAACGCCATCCACTGGGTACTGGGTATCGGCACCGGGGCTCTGTACAGCGCGGTCCGGAGCCGAGCACCGATCGTGGGACTGGGGCGTGGGCTGGTCTTCGGGACGGCGTTCTGGCTATTGGTGGACGAGATCGCTACGCCGCTACTGGGCCTCTCGCCGGGTCCGGGCGACTTCCCCTGGCAGACCCACGCGCGCGGTCTGGCGGGTCACCTCGCCTACGGCGCGGCGCTGACGAAAGCCCTGGATCTGGTGGAGTCGATCGCCTGAGCTAGGGCGCCAGCCGAGCTATCTATCCTGGTCTGCCCGCCGCCAGCTCTCCCTTCGCCCTCGCGTTCACGTAGGCGTAGATGTTGTGAATCTGATCGTCGCTCAGCGTTCCCTTGAAACCTGGCATGCCACCGTCACGCTTGCCTTTGCTCACCACTACGTGAAACGACGACTGATCAACCCGCCCCTTCGCCACGGATCCGCGCAGATCGGGCGCCATCACACCGCCCACTGCGTCGTCACCGTGGCAGCGGGCACAGTGGACCATGTACTGGCGCCAGCCATCGTATTCGGCTTTGGTTGCTTGGCGCTCCTGCTTTTCCTGGGCGGCGGCGTGACCGGTTACGAGAAGGATCCCGACGAGCCCGAGAATCTGCGCAAAGGCGGTTCTGGTGGCGGCGTGATAGAGAAATTGCATCCCGTCCTCCGATAGGGCCTGTGACAGGCTAAGCAATCGGGAGCGGCATGCGCGACGGCAACCATCACGCTCTGGCGACGTCAGCCTTAGGCGTCTGCCAGTCCTCATGCGGATTGCGACCCAGCCGTGAAGCAGGGCGCTCCCGGCGGCTGATTCGAGCGGCGGGTCCAGCCTGCTCCGCCATGCGTAACTTATTCAGCCGTATACGGTAAGAGTCCCGGCCCAACTGCCGCTCGCGAATTGGCGGTTGACCCAACCGGCTCGACGGACAGGGACTGGATATTGCTCTGACGCAGCAGGTCCGACCGGCGCGTGCGGCCGCACGCGACCACCGCAAACGCACCCGGAGTGGTTGCATGACGGCGCCCAGCCAGATGTCGCTGCGTCGCATCCCCGATGCGCTGAGCCTGAGAGTACGCATCGCGTATGCGGCGGGCTGGGACGCGCTGATAGACACCCACACCACCCAGGCCCTCCAGTTCGTCTGCGAGTTCGCCCCGCGCCTCCCCGTACTCGGCGCGCTCGACCTCTATTTCCGGGTCACCGCAGTACCCGAGGCCATGCAGGAAGCGGTGCGGGTAGGGACGCTGACGGCGCTCGACGTGGAGACATTGCCCCCGCTCACTGTGCTGCCTTCGGTGGCGGGCTGGCAGCGCCTCCGGCTCGATCTGCTCATCGAGCAGCTGCAGTATCGCCGCCGCTATCACGAAAGGACGCTGGCGCTGGCCCGCATGGTCGGTGCGCGGTCGGCCGAGGCCGTGGTCGCAACCCACGTCGAAAATGCGATCGGCTTTGCCCGGCTACT
>DATJGL010000305.1:0-3347 GCA_035495075.1 Gemmatimonadales bacterium | reverse complement strand
GTGTGACCAGCACCTTTCGACACGAAGACGGCACGTGGAAGATGGTGCATCGTCATGCCGATCCAATTGCAACGCCGCACCCAGATGGCCCATTGCGCCCCACCGGGGCGTGAGCGTCTCGCTGCCGTTGTGATCAGGCCGGCTGCCTAACCTGCGCTTGAAGCTGTCGGCCCGCTTGCGCCGCTTCTGGCGGAATGCCCAATGGAGGCCGTCTTTTCTATTTGCGGCGCCGGGGGGCCGCAGCTTAAGCGCGATTCGTTAGGCAGCGCCGAGACCATGGGACGATGCCACTGAAAACAGTCAAGTATCCGCTAATTCTCACCATACCCACCGCAACTCTGGCACTTGCCTGTCAGAGCGGAGACAACCTCTTTCGTCTATTCGCCAGCTCCTCAGAGTACACGATCGTCTACAGTGATAGCGGCCCGCGAACCTACGATCCCCCCTTTGGGGGCTTCTACTCATTCCTGAACCAAAGCGGCGTTGCTACAGGGCGTTGGACCGCGGTCTACTTGATCGGCGACAGCCTTCGAGTAACTGAGTTTCTCTCGACCGCCGCCCAGTGCCCATTTGCTCACACCGCCCCCGTAGGAACTGATACTCTCGCCGTCGACTCCGCCACCGTCATGGTTCTTCACAACCGCATCCGCTTCACACGGCCAGACCCGCTGATTAGTCTGATGAGCATCGATTCGGCCGCCGCCGGAGAGGTCTGGGGTCACTTCTCGATTAGTGTCCATCAGATTGTTCCGGAGTTCACAGGCGCCAATGCCACAATCACTGGTCGCTTCGACCTATCCGAGATCGAACACGATGGGCATTTGCGCCACTGCAGCGGCGCTGCCTAACCAGCGCATGAAAGCCACGCGGCGGTTTGTAGAGTGTGACGTTGCTGATCAGGTGTCCCTTTTCTTCATCTCAGTTCTCAGCGGATCGACCCGTCGTATGGTCTGCACCACCTGTGGTGAGGACACCGAGAACTTACCCGTCGAGACGATGCCTCCAGCTCAAGACGAAACGCGATCAGCTCGGACGACGGCTCCATCACCACCGGTTAGCGACCGAGACCTAGAGAAGCAGTTAGCAGCGCTCAAGAAGAAGATGAAGAAATAGGGCAGGTCACCCCGTTGCCTGGCGTCCGGTTCGGGCGCCGGCTAACCTGCGCATGAAGCTGGCGCCCCGCGGCGGCCGCACGAAAGGGAAGGAATCCATCTTGATGGCGGCCGTACCTGCCCTTGGTCGGCTCTTGATATGGGTGCGACCGAGTTCATCGATCGAAAACGACGTTATTCATTCACCCAGGAGAAGATCCTATGTCAAGTAATCCCCGGCTGATCCCACTGCTCGCCGTCGCGTGCGGATGGATCGCGAGCTCGCCGGCGGTCGCGCAACGCTCTCCGAAAGGTGTCGGCGGCAAGACGGCGTGCTCTTTGCTCAGCGCCGCCGAGATTCAGCGCACAACTGGACGGACCGATGTCGCGAGGTCGCCCGGCCACGCGGAAGAGCTCGACTTCACCTCGAATTGCCAGTATGCGGGCGCCGTGGACATCACCATCCACCTCGGCGCGCAGACAAAGGTGATGTTCGCGCGCGAGCGTGACACCTACGCCAAGGCACCAACACGGCTCGGCTACCGGGTGGAGCCCGTTTCGGGCCTCGGCGACGACGCGTACTACCTGAGCTACGAGGGAAAAGCGGAGGTAAGAACGATGGTTGGCGAGACGGAGCTGGCGGTCTCATTGTCCGGGTCACTACCCCCCGAGGCGGACGCGAAAATGATGGCGCTCAGCCTCGCGAAGGCCGCCGTAGCCAAGCTGCGATAGGAGAGCGCATGTCTTCATTCTTCCGACGTGCACACACTGCCCCATCCGCGGCCTCGCCACAGACTCGTGGACAAGTCGGGGTTATCCGAAGGCGCCCGGTACCGGTTCGTTTGCTTTCAGGCGAGTAGGTTAAGTTCGCGGCCTAACCAGGAGTTGGACCTGTCAAGCCGCCGGTCCTCTGTGCTCCACGAGGTACCCAAGAGGCAGCGTTGCAGGTCAACTCCAGGTGGTTAGGCGCTCGCGCGAGACACCTTGGCCGGCACTCTGGAGGAGACCCGGGCTCCGGGCGCTAACGACTGAGAGGAGTTGGCCCATGCGACTTGCTCACCCAACGTGCCTCATTCTGGCATGCACTGTCCCGCTGCCCTTGCACGCCACACTGCCGCCTTCGCCCAACCGCGTTACGATCCTTTACGATGCCTTCGGAGGCCGCGCTGGCCTCACGAGAGACTGGGGCTTCGCAGCGCTTGTCGAGTACAACGGGAAGCGGATCCTCTTCGACACTGGTAATAACGCGGATGTTTTCGCCAACAATGTCCGTGCACTAGGGGTCGATCTGAGAACCATCGATTTCGTCGTGATCTCTCACCGCCATGGCGACCACACCGCAGGCTTGAACTACGTCTTGACTGTAAACCCCGGGGTCAAGATTTATGCGCCCAAAGAGGGCTTTGGGGTCTTTGGCGCCGCGCTCCCTGGGACGTTCTATCGCTCCGATTCCACCCTGCCGAGCCGCATGCGGTACTTCGACGGCCGTCCGCCGGCGGAACTCACCTTCGGCACGCCCTGGCCGACGGCTCGCTTCGCCTGGGTGGACAGCGTGACTGAGGTCGCACCGGGCATTTCCATCATTTCCACCGTTTCGCAAAAGCCGGGTACGTTGGAACTTCGGGAGCTCTCCCTCGCGCTGCGGACGCCGAACGGGCTCATCCTGCTCGTCGGATGCTCGCACCCGGGGATTGAAACGATCGTGGAAGCCTCCACTCGGATCGCCGATCACGTGTACCTGATCCTCGGCGGGCTGCATCTCGTGATTACGCCGGACGCCGAGATCGAGCGCGTCGCCACCGCGCTTCACGACCGGTGGCACGTCGATCGCATCGGGCCGGGACACTGCACGGGAGAGCCGGCATTCAGGATCCTGCAGCGAGTTTTTGCGGGCCAATATGTCTACACTGGGCTTGGTAGCACGATCGACGTGCCGTGAGACGGAACGGTGCCGCGCGGCGCCTAACAAGCGCTTGAAGCTGACGGGCGGGGATCGCTTTGTGGAACCGGAGTGTTGTGCCCCTGGCGAAGCACGGACTTCGTCCCACATCCTTGCGCTGGCGGGCAGGTCGCCCGCAGCGTATGCGCGATTCGTTAGGCCGCCGGCTGCCGAGCTCCTGCTACCGCTGGGCCGGACAGTCAGGGCCGTTTCTGCACAGTGCAAAGTACACGGCAGCGACCGCAGAGACGAACAAAACGCCGCCGGCGACCGCCTTCAAGGAATTCTCGGTGCGAATCTCAGTGCGGACGATGCCA
>DATJGL010000304.1:0-7182 GCA_035495075.1 Gemmatimonadales bacterium | reverse complement strand
GACCTCCGCCGGAGCGAAGTATGCGGAACAGGACCGGCGCCTCGCCTCGGTATTCGCTCACGCGGCTCGCCAGGCCGGCGTGGAGCGAATCATCTACCTCGGAGGGCTCGGCGAAACCGGCCCGGATCTCAGCCAGCACCTGTCTTCGCGACGTGAGGTCGAGGAAGCGCTCGCTTCAACAGGTGTACCGGTGACGGTTCTGCGGGCTGCCATGATCATCGGCTCTGGTTCCGCGTCCTTCGAGATCATGCGTTATCTCGTCGAGCGACTACCGATCATGATCACGCCGAGATGGGTGAGCACCCCCTGTCAACCGATTGCGGTCCGGAATGTGATCGGATACCTGGTGGGAGCCTTGTCCAGGCCGGAAATGGCGGGAGGCACATTCGATATTGGCGGCCCCGATGTTCTTTGCTATCGCGACATCATGCGGGTGCTGGCCGGAGAGCTTGGCCTGAGGCGGCGCTGGATTGTCCCGGTTCCAGTCTTGTCGCCGCGCTTGAGCTCCTATTGGATCCATCTCATCACTCCCCTGAGTCACCACATTGCGAAGCCGCTGGCTGAAGGTCTCAAGAATCCTGTCGTCTGCCGCGAACACCGGATCACAAGACTGATCCCGCAGGAACTCCTGACCGTGAGGGAGGCCATCCGGGCAGCTCTTCGCAACGTGACGGAGAATCAGGTCGAAACGAACTGGTCGATGGCGGGACCCATTCCGAGCGATCCGGACTGGGCGGGCGGGACGGTTTTTCGTGATGAGCGCGAGATTGTCATTGACGGGCCGGACTGGGCCGTATTCCGAGCCGTTTGCCGGGTGGGCGGGGGGCACGGATGGTACGCTGCGGCCTGGCTTTGGAGAATTCGCGGTTGGATAGACGTTGTGGCTGGTGGCCCCGGCCTCCGCCGTGGCCGCCGCGATTCGGAGGTGGTCCGCTATGGAGAGGCGCTCGACTTCTGGCGAGTCGTTGGACTGGAACGCAATAGGAGGCTCGTGCTCCGCGCAGAAATGAAGTTACCCGGCGAAGCACTGATCGAGTTTCGCATCGAGGCCCGGGGGGAGTTCCAATGCATGTTGCAGCAACGTGCCCTGTTTCACCCCCGCGGCTTGTCCGGCCTTCTCTACTGGTACGCCGTAGCACCGCTGCATCACAGGGTTTTCCGAGGCATGCTGCTGGGCATTCGCCGGGAAGCCCTAGAAATCGCGGCCGGATCAGAACGAGCCGCCAGAGCGAGTTGACGCCACCCAAACATATAAGCGTGAATCGCGCATAGAAGCCCCGGCCCGAGTCGATGTGGACGAGGTGAACTGGGCAGCTCGCGTAGCCCCTTCCCGGTGCCGGTCTCACCCAGGATCAGCGTCGGCGGCAGGCGCCGGCCACCGGACTGACGCGCGAGGATCTGCGTGACCTGGGCCCGGACCGCCGCGATCCCTTCGCTCTCGCCACGGAGTGCTGCCAGTGGCGGGGTCATGTCCCGGGCAGCTTACCAAGCGTTCGACCGGGTCAATAGCTGACCCTCGTTGACCCATCGTGACCGGTGCCCGGCGGCCGCGCGCGGTCTCAAGATCGCGATTTCACGGGCCGCCGACTTGGCACCGTTCTCGCGAAGAGCCTGGCCGCGGAACACCGCGGAGGAGACACATGACGGGCTCCCGGAGTCGAGGCGTGATGGTCGGCGTAGTGCTCGCGGTAATGGGAGGCGGCGCGTGGGTGGCTCCGGCTGTTCGCGGCCACGAGCGCGATCTCCACCCCGGATCGGTGCTGACCGTGGTGAACGAGTCCGGTCGGGCGACGACGATCAACGTGGCGGGCTTCCCCGTCGTCGCGCGCCGCAACCCCTTCTTCCAGGACCTCGGCGTCAACGGACGACGCTGCGTCACGTGCCACGAGCCGGCGACCAACATGACCGTGACGCCGGCCGGCCTGTGGGCGCGATTCGAGACGACCGAGGGGCGGGATCCGATCTTCCGCACCAACGACGGCTCGAACTCGCCCCTGGCCGACGTGTCCACGGTGGACGCCCGGCGGGCCGCCTACAGCATGCTGCTCACGAAGGGCGTCATCCGCGTCGGCCTCGCGATTCCGACAGCCGCGGAGTTCGAGCTGCAAGCCGTGAGTGATCCGTACCGATATGCAGGACACAACACCAATGGCAACGAGATGTCGCTGTTCCGGCGCCCGCTGCCGGCGACGAATCTTGCCTTCCTCAGCGCCGTGATGTGGGACGGCCGCGAGACCCTGGAGAAGGGCACGGTCGCCGCGATCCATCTCGACCTCGCGACCCAGGCCAACGACGCGACCCAGGGCCACGCCCAGGCTCCGCAACCGATCGATCAGCAGACGCGTGAGCAGATCGTGGCCTACGAGATGGGCAACGTCACCGCCCAGGTCTTCGACCGCGTGGCCGGCCACCTCGACGTCGCCGGCGCGCAGGGCGGCCCGCGGGCCCTGGCCACGCGGTCGTTCGTGTTCGGCGACAACGATCCGCTCGGCTGCGATCCGACCGGCGCCCGCTGTGATCCGGCGTCGGCGCAGTTCGACCCCATCGTGTTCACGGAGTACGACGCCTGGGCGAGCGGACCCAGCCACCGCCTCCTGCGAGGCCGTCGGGCCGTGGCCCGCGGTCAGGCGCTGTTCAACACGTACCCGATCCCGATAACCGATGTCGCCGGCATCAACGACGACTTCAAGACGAGCGCGGTCGTCGGGACCTGCACGACCTGCCATGACACGCCGCATGCCGGAGACCACTCGGTGGCGGCCCCCCTCAACATCGGCATCGCCGACCCACCGGTGCCGCTGCAGGCGGGCGGCGATGGCGTCCATAACCAGTTCGGGCTGCCCGTCGGCGACATGCCGGTCTACGTGCTGCGTCACAAGGTCACCGGCGAGCTGAAGGTGGTCACCGATCCGGGCCGGGCTCTCGTCACCGGCGCGTGGAAGGACGTGGGCCGCTTCAAGGGCCCGGTCCTGCGCGGGCTGGCCGGCCGTGCGCCCTACTTCCACAACGGCGCCGCCGCGTCCCTGCTCGACGTGGTGAACTTCTACGACGTGCGCTTTCGCCTCGCCTTGACCGACCAGCAGAAGGCCGATCTCGTCGCCTTCCTGAGGTCGCTGTGATGCGACGCCCCCGCTGGTTGCGCTCCTCGGCGGTTACCTGACAAAACCTCGGTAACGATCACCGGAAGAGGCCTCACCGGTCGCCCTGACCACGGCCGGCGTTCACTTAGCGGCACCTTGCCGGTACGCGGCGATCGCCTTGGCAAGGTCGGCGTGCTCCTCGCACGGGACGAGGCAGATCTGCTGCAGCGCGGCGAGATGCTCTTCGGCCTTCGGCAGATCGTGCACCATCAGGTAAGCCTCGCCGATGTACTCGTGGGCTCCGCGATGCCGAGGGTTCAGGATCGCGCCCGCCCAGTCCTTGGCTTCCACGGCCTTTCTGCCGAGCGCGTAGTCGGAGCCCTCGGCGGTGCCGCCGGGTGTTTCCTCGGTGGGGTCGGCGCAGAGCGCCGACCCCCACAGGACAGCCAGCGCGAGAGCGAGCGCGATCAGCTTCACTGACCAGCGGTCAGAAACGCTCTGGCCTCCTGAATCTCCGGTCGCTGGGAGTCCGAGTTCTTGGCGAGCACCGCGACACTCTCGAAGTACTTGCGCGCCTTGGCGGAGTCGCCGGTGGCCTTCGCCGCCTTCGCCGCGCCGTAAAAGCCCCGGAGCCGGTTCGGCGCGGCACGGAGCGACGCCTCGTACGCCTGCAGCGCCGGCCCCGACTGACCGGTTTCGAGCAGCAAATCGCCCAGCATCTCGCGCATGGGGTAGAGCCTGTTCTCCATCGCCACGTGCTTCTCGGTGGAGTCTTCGAGATCGGCGGCCGCCCGCATGAGCTTCACGGCCTCCTCGTTCCGGCCTTCGGCGCGCGCGTGCCAGCCGCTGGCCGCCAGAACGAGGACGTGCACCTGCTCGCTCCAGTAGCTGTTCTCCGCCGCCTTGCTCAGCGCCTGCAGCTGGGCAATTTCCTCTTTCGCCACCTCGGGTTTGCCGAGCTTGGCCGCGCCGAGCGCGCGGACGAAGCGTGGGATGGCCTGGGCGTAGGCGTACGCATCCGTCCGGACCGCGAGCGCGGGCGCTTCGGACCACGCCGCGCGTTCCAGCACGTAACGGGCGGCGGGCGCCGTCTGTCCCGTGTCGCGTCCGTAGTTCCGCGCCCCGCTGAGCTTCGTGATCGCGGCGAGCTCCTCGATCACGCGCTGGGCTTCACGATCCCGGCCGAGCTGCAGGTACGCGTACGCCAAGAAATCCTGCGCGTGCGGCTCCTGGGCGAACGTCGTCCCCGAGAAATTCTTCGCGGCGTACTCGCGCGAGGCCTTCACCGCGGCCTGGTTCGACCGGATCGAATCGTCCCAGCGGCCGAGGATCGAATAGATGTGCGACGGCATGTGCTGGGCGTGCGGGGCCGATGGGGCGACCCGGGCGTACTTGTCGGCGGCAGCCACGCCGCGCGAGGCGAGTGGCTCGAAGTCGTACGCGTGGATGATGTAGTGGGCCAGCCCGGGGTGGTCGGGCTGGGCCCGCTCGATCGGATCGAGGATCGCGCCCGCCTTGATCTGCCGCGCGTAGGTCTTGTCGGCGTGATCGACGGCCTCCAGCAGGGCCAGCGCATAGAAGATGGCGGCCTCCTTGTCGTCGGGATACTTGCGGGCCAGTTGCTCCATCGCTTGCTCGTAGCGCTCGCTCCGCGCCCTCGTGGGGACGGTGTCGTAGCCGGCGTACGCCTGCTCGAGCGCGGTGAGCCAGTCGCGCTCCCGCTCGGTCCGGGCCAGGGTCTTGCCCTTCTGGATGGCGTCCAGCCCACGCTTGAGACCCTCGGCGGCCCACGGTGGCACGAGCGGGTTAGGCCGCTGACTGATCGCCAGCCCCCAGTACGCCATCGCGCAGTCCGGATCGGCGGCGATCACCGCCTCGAAGGCCTTGACGCTTTCCGGATAGAAGAACGAGTGCAGGATTGCGACCGCGCGCTCGAATTGCGACTGGACGGCGACCTGGCACGACGTCGGAAAGCGCACGGTCCCGAACTGGCTCCGTTCACTCTGGGCCTGGGCCGCGGCCCCCCCGGCCGACCACAGCAGGGAGGCCGAACACACGACCACGACGGCGAGCGGGCCAAACGCATTCTTCATGACCATTCCCCTCCCGGGCGATGTGTACGTCGGACCGTACGCCGGGCGCCGCAGTCCGTCCAATGCATTTGTTCGACTCCTGACTCACCCGGGAGACGTCAGTCCCAGGTACAGCATGGTCACCCGCCGATGAGTCGAGGCTTGAGTATTGACCGCGGCCGGTACGGAAGCTAGATTCTGTCACCTTCGGGCGGAGATCATGCAGATGGGCGGCTCCAGGCATCACGCCTCTGGCGTCGGTCGCGGCAGCTCGTCCAGGAACGCGCGCACGGCAGTCGCGAACGCTTCCGGCTGCTCCCAGAACACCCAGTGCCCGGCCTGCTCGATGATCGTCAGCCGGCATCCGGGAATCTGCGCTTCGAGGAAGCGGTGATACTTCACCGGCGTGAGCCTGTCCTCGGCGCCACAGACAGCGAGCGTCGGCACCCGGATCTGGCTCACGCGCGACATCACGTCGAAGGTATCGTCCGCGATCCAGTCCCCAAGGGTCACGGATGAGTCGGTACCCGCGGTCAGCGCGTGCACGGCGTCCACCACCTCTTGCGGCGTGCTGGGAGCGAAGGCCCACGCCCGATCGGACCCGGGGCTTCGGCCACGGAGCACCGCCTCGCGTGCGTCGCGCAGCAGTGCAGGGTCCACCCGAAGTCGCGCCCCCGTGTCGACAAGGACGAGCCCGGCGAGATACTCGGGATGATGGAGCGCTGTCAGAAGAGCGATGGCGCCGCCCATGGAGTGGCCGACGAGCACGAACCGATCCCAGCCGAGCGCTCTCGCCAGCTCGACGACGAAGTGCGCGTAGTCGGCGACGCCGCGAAACCCTGGGCCGGGCGATCGGCCATGACCTGGGAGATCGATGGCGACGGGCGTGTGCGCGTCGGCGATGGCCGCCATGTGGGGCCCCCACACCATGCCGTCGCATCCGGTGCCGTGGACGTAGAGCACCCGATGTCCCGTGCGTGGCTGCAGCGGGCCAGCCGCATGATAGTGAATCGTTCGCCCGGCGATGACGACAGATCCCATGGCTCTCCGCTCGAGACTACGGTAACGGCCACGCTGCCCGAGCCGCGCCGCCCGTGGGCCTAGCGAGCGACCGCTGGGGACGACACCGAGCGCCGACCGGAGAGGTATCGCACACCGTCGGCTTCGGTGTGTTCTTCGTGCACGGTACCCGCCGGCACGCTGCACGAGTCGCCCGGCCGGTACTCGATCCGGTCCTTGCCGAACACCATGGTGATGGAGCCGTCCAGCACGAGCACCCGGGCATCGTACCCATGCGCGTGCGGCTGGCGGTGCTCGTTGGGTTTGATCTCGCCCTCGTGAATCTCGTAGCCTTCGCGCCGGAGCTCGGCTTCGAACTCGCCTCTGGTCATGGCGGTCTCCCGTGTCTGGAGTGGCGGTGTCGTTGAAGCGCTGGTGCGCGCCATACTACTCCGTCCGCCGGCCCTTCGCCGAGTGCCGACGATGTGGTGGGAGCGCGCGATAGAAGCCCTGCCCTCGGAGTGATAGCGTAGCGGCACGATGCCCGTCCGGCCCTCGAGCAGCACCGCGCTGCTCTGCTTCATCAGCTTCTGCAGCTGCTTTGCGACGGGCGCCTTCAGCCCACTGCTGCCCGAGATCGGCCGCGCCGGCGCGCTGGCCGACTGGCAGCTCGGCGTCGTGGCCGGAGCGATGGCCTTCGCCCGCATGGCCGCCGCGATCCCCGCCGGCTGGCTGGCCGGCCGCTACCTCGGCACCACACTCTGTTTGTCGCCCGCGCTCATGATCGCCGGCACCGTTTTTCTGGCTGCGTCCTCGTCGTTCTCCGTCCTGGTGCTCGGGCGGCTGATCCTGGGCTTCGCATTCACGCTCGGCACCGTGAGCGGTCTCATCGCGCTTCTGCTCGATGACCGAGGGCCCGGGGCTTCCGTGCGCCTGAACATCTTCGAGTTCTCCGCGATGATCGGCGTCCTCGGCGGGCTCAGCCTCGTCGGGCTGCTCCCCGGCCGCTGGGGCTGGAACCTCTCGCTGCT
>DATJGL010000303.1:0-2462 GCA_035495075.1 Gemmatimonadales bacterium | reverse complement strand
GTGCAGTTCACACCGGACGAGCTCAAGGCACTGGAGGAAAAGGGCACCGGGTCGATCAACATCACCGAGTTCGTCGACGCGGAGACGGTGGACCGGATGTACATGGACAAGGTCTACTTCATGGGACCGGACAAGGGCGGGGACCGCGCGTTCACGCTGCTCGGCGAGGCGCTGAAGAAGACCGGCAAGGTGGCGATCGGACAGTGGGCCGCGCGGGGGAAACAGTACCTCGTCATGATCCGGCCGCTCGGACACGGTCTGGCGATGGAGCAGCTGCGCTACGCCAACGAGGTCCGCTCGATCGACGAGGTGCCGATCCCGAAGGTCGATGTCAAGAAGCCCGAGCTCGACATGGCCGTCCAGCTCATCGAGCAGGCGGCGACCAAGAGCTTCCAGCCCGAGAAGTACGACGACACCGTGAAGCAGCGGATTCTGGAGCAGATCCAGCGCAAGGTCGATGGGAAGGAGATCACGGAGGAGCCCACCGAAGCTCCGAAGACGCAGATCATCGACCTGATGGAGGCGCTGAAAGCCAGCCTCTCCAAAGGCAAGAGCGCTGCCGAGACCGAGCGCAAAGCCGCCAAGGGCACCAAGACCGCGCCGAGGAAGAAAGCTGCCAGCGCCTAGTTTAGCTCCGCGTGGATGACGTCACCACTCGCTTAAGTCGGGCGCTCGCAGGCCGCTACACGATCGAACAAGAGATCGGCAGCGGCGGCATGGCGACCGTGCACGTGGCGCACGACCTGCGCCACCACCGTCGTGTCGCCGTGAAGGTGCTGCGCCCCGAGCTGGCGGCCGTCCTGGGCTCGTCGCGGTTCCTGCGCGAGATCGAAATCGTGGCAGCGCTCGCGCACCCCCACATCCTGCCGCTGCACGACTCCGGCGAGGCCGACGGACTGTTGTTCTACGTGATGCCCCTCGTCGAAGGCGAGTCGCTGCGGACGCGACTCGCGCGCGATGGCGCGATGCCGATCCCCGACGCGGTGCGGATACTCCGTGACATCGCCGACGCCCTGAGCTACGCCCACGAGCACGGCGTGGTCCACCGGGACATCAAGCCGGACAACGTGATGCTCGCCGCCCGGCACGCGTCCGTGACGGACTTCGGGATCGCCAAGGCCGTGAGCGAGGCGGCGGTGAATACCCGGATCACGAGCACCGGTGTGTCGATTGGAACTCCGGCCTACATGGCTCCCGAGCAGTGCGTCGCGGATCCCAACGTGGATCATCGCGCCGACATCTACTCGCTCGGCGTCGTCGCCTTCGAGATGCTGACCGGGCGTCCACCCTTCACCGGTCCCACCCCGCAGTCGGTCGTGGCGGCCCAGCTCACCGAACCGCCGCCACCGGTGCAGCGGTTCCGGAGCGAGCTCTCCGACTCGCTCGCCGCCCTGGTCATGCGGTGTCTGGAAAAAGCTCCCGCCAAGCGGTGGCAATCGGCGGACGAGCTGCTGTCCCGGCTGGAAGCCCTGAGCGCCCCCGGCCCTCGGCCCGAACGGATGCGGCGGTTGCCGCCTTGGGCCCTCGTGGGCGGCGCCGTTGCGGCCGTCGCACTGCTGGCGGGCGCGACACTCGGCGTGCGCCGCACGGCCCGCGTTCACTGGGTGCGAGAGCAAGCGGTTCCGGAAATTCGCCAACTCGTCGACAGCGGCGACTACGAGCACGCGTACCGGTTGGCACGGCAGGCGAGCGCCATCCTCCCCGACGAGCCGACCTTGCGACGGCTCTGGCCCCGGATCGCCCTGGCCGTCAACATCCGCACCGAGCCCCCGGGAGCCCGGCTGTACCGGCGCGACTACTCGGCCAGTGATACGACCTGGCAGCTCGTGGGCGAGACGCCGCTGGACAGCCTGTGGTTCCCCCTCGGCTTCTCCAGGATCAAGCTGGAGAAGTCTGGATACCGCACGTTCCTCGGCGCCCTCGATCCACATTGGGTTCCCGGCCAGCCGATCCCGCTCGAGCGCGACACGACCACACCCGCGGGCATGGTCCGGGTCCTGGGCACCGATCGGCTCGAGCTCCACTTCCCCGGGCTCGACCACCTCCCACCGGTGCCCCTGGCCGACTACTTCCTCGACCGCACCGAAGTCACCAATCGCGAGTTCAAGGTCTTCGTCGACAGCGGTGGCTATCGCCGACGGCAGCTCTGGCTGGACGACTTCGTGCGGGAGGGCCGGCGCGTTTCGTGGGACCAGGCGATGACGCTGTTCCAGGACAAGACCGGCCGCCCGGGGCCGGCAACCTGGGAGGCCGGCACCTACCCGGCGGGCCAGGCGGAGTACCCGGTCACCGGAGTGAGCTGGTATGAGGCCGCGGCGTACGCCAGGTTCGTCGGCAAGGCGCTGCCCACCATCTCGCACTGGAGCCGCGCGGCGGAGACCAGGGACGCTTCCTGGATCGTGCCCGCCAGCAATTTCGCGAACCGTGGGCCGGCTCCCGTGGGGTCGTATGGTGGACTGGGG
>DATJGL010000302.1:0-4406 GCA_035495075.1 Gemmatimonadales bacterium | reverse complement strand
GACGATGATGTCCGGATGGTGTCGCATAACCGCTTCTATTGCCTGATTCGCGGTGTAGGCGCGGATCACCTGAAAGCCGTTGGGAGACAGGATGCTCTCGAGCGATCTGGCGGACCACTCCTGATCGTTTGCGACGAGTACCAGCGGTTCGCGGGTCTTCTCAGCGCTGCTCATCTCATCGGTCGGTTAGGCGGGTAACATCGCGTCGAAACCCAGGGGACGGCCTGCGGTCTTGCCCACGCAGAACTTGTGCGCCCTCAGGCCGCATCTTCAACTTGTTATTAATCAATTACTTGTGGGGACGTGACCTGTTCCTGGCCACCGGAACCGCGGCAGCGGTGCAACATTTGGGATGCCGGGACGCGACGCCAGCCCACGGCTCCGGATTGTGGCGCGGGAGCGATCGAGCGTGGCCCCTGTGCAACGTTCGAGGCGCCGCCGCAGACCAGAAGCCAAGCTTGCCGAAGCCTGTAACCACAACCCCCGACGGTACTTGGACAGCCTGCTCGGGCTCGGTTCCGCACTTTCACCAGACCTGGTCATCCCGGCGCTAAGCTTGAAGTACGGCACCGAGAAGGATTTGACCCAGGTTTTGGCTCTTCGGGAGAGTGATCGAATTGGCCACCCTTGAATCTGCTGAGGGACCCGGCTTGAGCGGCTCTGACGCACCCTCTCACCCGCCGGCGCCAGAGAGGTCGGCTGGAGCTCCCGAGGAGTCGGGACTTGCAGCCGGGCTCCTTGGCTTTAGCCGTCGGTTGGCGAACTTCGGACTAGGGGAGGCCCAGCCACCGCTTCTCACGGAGGAGATCTGGTCGCTCGACGCGAAAGGTAATCCGAGATAGCCCGTGCTTACGTCACAAGTCAGCCGACCTAACTACCGATCGCTCTTGGCACAACCTTCGCTGATCCGGCGAGGACCGTGGGTCGGAACGGCCGGCTCAGGCCAGCCAGTTACCGGCAAGTTACTAATGGGGTATACCATAAGCCGGTCCGGTTAGCAGATGCTGACCGTACCGACCGGCGCTGCTCATCCGGAGGAGTTGAAGAATGCAGCTAAGCCCCCGTCGCAATGCCATGAACCTGCTATCGACGGTGGTAGCCATGTTGGTCGGCTTAACTGCGCTCGTTGGAACCCGCGCTGAGGTTGCCGCTCAGACTGATCCGAAGGCGACAACGCCCGCGCCTCAGGTGACGGCTGCCCCCCAGACGAGGGACACCACGCCCACGTTTACCCCCCAGCGGGGGGACACTTTGGCTGGGCTTCCGCGGGCCATGGCGACCCGAGCCGAACTGGAGGCCACCGCCGCCGGGAAGAAAGGGGACCTCTACGAAGATGAACTCGAGCTGGTCCGCAATCGGCTGAAGTATGGCGACCTGCAGCCGGGGGATCGTATCGCGCTCAGAGTGATCGGGGAAACGACTCTCACGGACACGTTCGTGGTCAAGCCGACTCGCACGATTCTGTTGCCGAACATCGGTGAAATTCCAGTCGCTGGAGTGCTCCGGTCGGAGCTGAACGACTACTTGCGAAAGCAAATAGGCCGATACATCCGCGACCCGCAGCTCGAGGCCACTGCCCTGGTGCGGGTCTCGATGACCGGCGGGATCGGCAAGCCGGGATTCTACAATCTCCCCGCCGACGTTCTCATGAGCGACGCCATTATGGCCGCGGGTGGCCCCCGCGGGGGGAGTGGCAATTCTTTCGGGGGAGGGAGTGGGGGGGATGTAGGAAAGACCCAGGTCTTACGAGGCAACTATGTCGTCGTGAGCAAGGAACAGGCGCGCGACGCGCTGCAGCGAGGCGTGTCCCTGGATCAGCTCAACATTCAGAGCGGCGACGTGATCGACGTGGGGAAGAGCAGTGGCGGGATTACCGGCGCACTGAGAGTCATGGGCATGGTATCGGGCGCCATATTCGGCGTCGTTGCCTTGTCGCGGCTGTTCTAATGATCGGCGTACAACCGGACTCGATAATGGAGCGGTACCGAGAACGATCATCCGGATCGAACTCGCCGGCCGGGGAGGCGCATGTTCGCCTACCGGCGCCGGCGGTTGACATAGTTGAGTCTGCCAGCGACAGCTTGATTCGCGAATGGGTCAACACCCTTCTCGCGATCATGGCTTTGGTCGTGCTTTCACCGGTCATGCTGCTGATCGCCCTGGTGGTGAAGCTCACTTCCCGCGGACCGGCCTTGTACACCCAAACCCGGGTCGGGCTGGATCGCCGCCAGCCGGGCGGCGGGGCGGACAATCACCGCCGGGCCCTGGACCTGGGAGGCAAGCCGTTCATCATTTACAAGTTCCGTACGATGCGCCTGGACGCAGAGCGACAAACCGGCGCCGTGTGGGCCACCAAGCGTGACGCCCGGATCACGCCCGTGGGCCGCTTTCTGCGGCAGTATCGCCTGGACGAGCTGCCGCAGCTGTTCAACGTCCTCAAAGGCGAAATGAACATTGTGGGCCCCCGCCCGGAACGGCCCACCATTTTCGCTGAGCTCACCCAGAACATCGCGGAGTATCGGCTCCGGCAGAGGGCCAAGCCCGGCATAACCGGACTTGCCCAAATCAATCAACACTACGACGAGTGCCTCGACGACGTGCGGAAGAAGGTGCAGTACGATCTGGAGTACATTCAGCAGCAGGGCTTGCTGGAGGACTTCAAGATCATGCTCAAGACCATCCCCGTCGTGCTGCTTCGCCGGGGAGGCTGGTAAACCCCCGGGTGACCGCCCTCCCACAGTCACCAGCCTGGCTGGCCGGCTGGAGTCCGCGTTGGGCAGTCCCGATCATCGCTGCAACTCTCGCCGCAGGAATTCTGTTCGCGCTCCCCGCCACGACACTGGTGCGTGATTGGTGGACCGACAGTGAGGCGGGCCACGGGTTGCTGCTCGCTCCCCTCGCGATCTGGCTGGCGTGGCGCAGGGGGCTCAGCCCGGCCCGGGCCCCCAACGTGGCGCTCGGCGTCACCATCCTTCTCGCTGCGATCCTGCTGCGTTATCTCGGCGGCCTCGCGGCCGAGCTGTTCACTCTTCGGTTCTCAATGATTCTCGCCGTGGCCGGTCTCACGGTGTTCGCCTGGGGCGGGGGCCAATTGCGTCGCTGGTGGCTGCCATTCGCGTTGCTGCTCTTGTCCATCCCCCTCCCTTCCCTGGTCACCAATGCGCTTGCCCTGCCCCTCCAGTTCAAGGCCTCGAGCATGGGCGCCAGCCTCTTGGCATGGCGCGATGTTCCAGTAAAGTTGAGCGGAAACGTCATTCTGCTTCCCGGCCGGCAACTGTTCGTTACCGAGGCCTGTAGCGGTCTGCGGTCACTCGCCGCGTTGGTAAGCCTGGGGGTGCTGGTCGGCGGACTGTGGCTGCGAACACCGGTGGCCCGGCTTATCGTGCTGGGGCTCACCATTCCTGTCGCCATTGTGGTGAACGCGATCCGGGTCTTTCTAACCGGGTTCCTTGTCTACTTCGCCGATCCCAAGCTGGGCGAGGGCTTCTTGCATCTCACCGAGGGCTGGCTGCTGTTCGTGGTGGCATTTGCCGTATTGGGCGGTGTCGCCTGGGCGGCATCCCTGATCGAGAATCGCCTGGCCCCGGAGCCGGTCGATGCGTGAGTGGCAGCGCTACCTTCCCGGGTCGGTCCTGGGAGCGGGATGCCTGCTGGTAGGAACCACAACGACCCAGCAGCGGGGGATGCCGCTGGTCGCACCGCTCAGTTCCGTTCCCCAAGTCATTGCCGGTTATCAGGGCACCGATCGCATTATTTCGGCAGACGAACGGAGGGTGGCCGGCATGTCGGCATATCTCTTCCGTGCGTTTGCCCGCGACTCGCAACCTAATTTCACAGTCTATGTCGGCTACTACGACCAACAACAGCAAGGCAGGACCATTCACTCACCCAAGAACTGCCTTCCCGGCGCCGGGTGGGAGGTTGTGAGCGCTGCCGAGGAGCGACTGTCCACGGCCGGCGGCCAGGTGTCCGTCAACCGATACGCCTTGGTAAACGAGCATCGCCGGGCGATAGTGTATTACTGGTACCAGGGGCGGGGCCGGGTAGAAAGCAACGAGTATTGGGTCAAGCTGCAACTCCTGCGCGATTCCGCTCTCCGAGGTCGCTCCGACGAGGCGCTGGTGCGCGTAGTGGTTCCCGTAGTGTCAGGTGACTCCGCGGCCGCTGAGCTCGGTCGGCGGGTGAGTGCGGAGCTGGTCCCGGAGATATACCGAGTCCTCCCCGGCTGAACGGTCTTCCCCAAGACGCCGCCTCGCGGCAGGTGGTGCGCCCATGTCGACAGATCGTATTCGTGCAGTCCTCCCGCCTCTGAGCGCGGTCGCGTTTCTGCTGATCGCATCACCGACCGTCGATCTGATCGCCGCCATCGTGCCGCCCCGGCCGGGAGAGGTCAGCTGGCGGTTCGG
>DATJGL010000301.1:0-3834 GCA_035495075.1 Gemmatimonadales bacterium | reverse complement strand
CATGCGTTTTACGTGGTCGCTCTCCTCGGCGAGAGCGGCCGCAACGTCCGGCTGGAGATAGCCAAGCTCCTGGCACAGCAGAATCTGGTATTCAACCTCCGCGGCGGATCCGAGCGCGATCCTGAGCGAGCGACGGAGTTCCGCATCGCTGTTGCGTCCGCAGCGCTCCGCGATGTTCATCGGAATCGAGAACGCCGCCCGACGCATCTGAGACACTAGGCCGTACTGTTTATTAGTTGGGAAGTGGACTGTTGCCCGGTAGATCGTTCATTGTGAGCTGATGGGCCCGCTTCCAGAGGTCGAGCTTGCCATAATCTCCCACAGTATCCTCGGTTGCGCGCTGCATCCATATTGCCACAACTCGGCGGTGAACGGTCGCATCCCGTTCACCCAGCCCGTAGCCTTCGGATAGCGGATAGCGCCCATGCCCTTTTCCAACTTCATCGCCGGCCAATGGGTCCCGGCTCGTTCCGGCGCTTATTTCGAGAATCGGAACCCGGCGAATCCGGACGACTTGATCGGCCTCTTTCCCGACTCGGGCGCCGACGACGTCGCCGATGCGGTGGCATCCGCGAAGCGGGGGTTCGCCCTTTGGTCGCGCACGCCCGCGCCGGTTAGGGGTGAGGTCCTCCGGCGCGTGGGCGACCTCCTGTCGGAGCGGAAGGAGGCGATCGCGGCTGAGATGACTCGCGAGATGGGCAAGGTGCTGACCGAAACGTCGGGTGACGTGCAGGAAGGGATCGACACCGCCTACTACGCGGCAACCGAGGGGCGGCGCCTGTTCGGCCACGTGGTGCCGTCGGAGCTTCGCAGCAAGTGGGCGATGAGCTACCGGAGACCGATCGGCGTGGTCGGACTGATCACCCCCTTCAACTTTCCACTCGCGATCCCTACCTGGAAGGCCTTTCCCGCCTTGCTGTGTGGCAACGCGGTGATTCTCAAGCCTTCCGAAGACGTTCCGCATACGGCGCACACGCTGGTCGAGATCCTGCTCGAGGCCGGGCTTCCTCCTGAGGTCATCCAGCTTGTGCATGGGCGGGGTGAGAGCGCCGGCAAGGCGCTGGTCGAACATGCCGACGTGCCGGTGATCTCGTTTACCGGCTCGACCGCAACCGGGTCCGCCATCGGCGAGACCTGTGGCCGCATGCACAAGCGGCTCTCGCTCGAGATGGGCGGCAAGAACGCGCAGATCGTGATGGATGATGCCGACCTTGAGCTCGCGCTCGACGGAGTGCTTTGGGGGGCGTTCGGCACGACGGGGCAACGGTGCACCGCGACCAGTCGTTTGATTCTCCATCGCGCTGTTTACGACCGCTTCGTCGCTGATCTGGCGAGACGGACCGAGCAGCTCCGGCTGGGCGATGGCCGCGAACCCGGCACGGACATCGGCCCCCTGATCCACGAGGATGCTCGCAAGAAGGTCGAGTGTTATGTGGAGATCGGGCGTCGGGCGAGCGCCGATCTGGTGACCGGCGGGCGCTCCCCCGGTGGAAAGCTCGAGAAGGGCTGGTTCTATCAGCCGACCATCTTCACCGGGGTGCGGCCGGGCAGCCGGCTGGAGCAAGAGGAGATTTTCGGCCCGGTCTTGAGTGTCATCGAGGTGGATTCATTCGAGGACGCGGTCACGGTGAACAATGACGTGCCCTACGGCCTCTCGAGCTCGATCTACACGAGCAACGTGGGCCGGGCCATGCGCGCCCTCGAACTACTCGACACCGGCATCACGTACGTCAACGCTCCCACCATTGGTGCCGAGGCTCATCTACCCTTCGGCGGGGTCAAGCAGACCGGTAACGGGCACCGTGAAGGTGGGTGGGAAGTGTACGAGTTCTATTCCGAGACGAAAGTTTGCTACCTCGACTACTCTGGCCGGCTGCAAAAGGCGCAGATCGATACCTACGGCCAATAGGTGATTGGTGCCAGCGTTATACACCGATGTTCAGCTACTGCCAAGGGCGGTTGCGCGGCGATGCAGGCCAGGGTAAGGTACGCGCAGTAAGGTCTCCTGGGACGAGAGGTCGAGTCGTATGCGTCCGATGCAGGTCGGGTCCGGCAAGCGTGGTCCGTCGTTCGACGAGGGCTCGCTAGACCAGTATCTACGGGAGATCAGCCGCTATCCGCTGATCCCGCAGGAAGAGGAAGTCGCGCTCGCGCAGCGCATCCGGGTGAGCGATCCGGAAGCCTTGGACAAGCTCGTACGGAGCAACCTTCGCTTCGTAGTGTCCGTCGCCAAGAAATATCAGAACCAGGGTGTCTCCCTCGCCGACCTTATCAACGAGGGCAACCTGGGCCTCATTCGTGCGGCGCACAAATTCGACGAGACCAAGGGCATCAAGTTCATCTCGTACGCGGTCTGGTGGATTCGCCAGGCGATTCTCCAGGCACTGGCGGAGCAGAGCCGGATCGTCCGCGTCCCGCTGAACCGCGCCGGCACCCTGCATCGTATCGGCAAGCGCTCTTCGGCACTGCTCCAGGAGTTGGGCCGGGAGCCGACCCCGTCCGAGATCGCGGAAGGCATGGACATCTCGATGGAAGAGGTCCAGAAGACCCTCTCGATCTCCCAGAACCATCTTTCGCTGGACGCGCCGCTCACGCCGGGCGAAGACAACAAGCTCCTCGACTACCTCCCCGACACCCAGAACCCGGGCCCCGACTCGGAAACCTTCGAGCACGCCCTCACCGAGTCGATCGAAGAGGTCCTCTCCACGCTCAAGGAGCGCGAGGCCAAGATCCTCCGGCTCTATTTCGGCCTGGACGGCCCTGAGCCGATGACGTTGGAAGAGATCGGGAGTCTGCTGGGGATTACTCGCGAGCGAGTGCGGCAGATCAAGGAGAAGGCGCTCAGCCGGTTACGCCATGTAAGCAGGGCGAGGGCGTTGGAGAGCTTCCTGGCGTAGAACAGCGTACACAGCGAACGGTGAACGGGGGGTTCCTGACACCGGAGCTCCCCGTTCACTGTTCACCGTTCACGTAGTATCTGACTGACTTGGTCCCACTCTATCAAAAACGCGTCGTGCCCGTAGAGTGACTTGATCTCGACATACCGCGCGTTTGCCCCGGCGGCGCGGTACGCCGCGGCCCAGGCTTGCACTTCCTCCGGGTAGTACAGGATGTCGGAATCGACGCCGACCCCGACCACCTCGGTCACCCGCTCGGCGGTCTCGCGCGCGGCGACGGCGATGTCGCCCACATCGTGGAGATCCATGGCGTCCATCAGCGCCACGTAACTGGCGGCGTCGAACCGGGCGACCAGCTTTTCACCCTGACGCCGAAGATAGTGGTCCGCATCGAAGCGTCCGTTAGCCCGGGTTGACCGACGACTGAACCGCTCCTCGAACTCGGCAGCGGAGCGGTACGTGATCATCGCGATCGCCCGGGCGGCAGCTAGGCCCTCGGATGGCCCCTCGCCCTCCGGATAGCGGCCGTCCTGCCAGGCAGGGTCGGCCTCGATGGCCATCCGCTGGGCGGCATTCCATGCGATGGCTTGGGCCGACGTCGCCGCCGGCGCGGCGAAGACGACCAAACGATCGACCGGGACCGGGCTCACCCGCCCCATCTGCAGCGTGACCATGCCGCCCAACGAGCCGCCGCTGACCAGGGCAAGCCTCCGTACTCCCAGATGCTTGAGCAGCGGAACGTGCGCTCGGGCGAGATCGAAGGAGGACAAGCGGGGAAATCGTCGACCGTGCTCCGTCTGCCACGGAATCGGGCTGGTCGAGCCGTAGCAGCCGCCCAGGAGGTTCGCCGAGAGCACCGCGTGGCGTGTGGTGTCGAGCGCCTGACCCGGCCCCACCAGCGGACCCCACCAGGTCTCGATGTCGGCGCTCCCGGTCA
>DATJGL010000300.1:0-6028 GCA_035495075.1 Gemmatimonadales bacterium | reverse complement strand
GGTTCGACGGTGGTGTAGACGATGGTGCGCTCCAGGCGGTAGTTGCCCGTCTCGCGCGCGGCGGCGCGCAGCGCCAGGACCTCGGCGTGCGCGGTGGGATCGCGGAGCGTGATCGGCGCGTTGTGGGCCCGCGCGATGACCATCCCGTCGAGGACCACCACCGCGCCGATCGGCACCTCGCCGGCATCGGCGGCCCGGCGGGCCTCCACGAGCGCAAGGTCCACGTAGCGCGCGTCTTCCTGAGCGTCGGTCACGGTGGGAGATGCCGCGCGCCCGAGGGGGTGTGGCCCCCCGAGCTACGCGTCGAAATGGTGCGCCCTAGAGGAATCGACCCTCTGGCCTTCGGATTCGTAGTCCTTTCCGGTGGTCAGCACGCGACCCAAGTTACCACGAACATTGACGGGCGGACAACGCGAGCCAACGCGAGCCAACGGGGCACTTGTCTCGATGTTGTCACGGTGTGGACCGGCCCGATCAATTCGGAGTCGAGTAGCGTAGAAAGTAGGCCTCGCTGGGATAGGGATTGCAACCCGAAAAGGCCCGCTCCTGACGCGCCTTCCCAGCGATCAACCTTCAGGCCGTTACAGGAACGGGGAGCGTGTCGAAGCAGTCGAAGCCGCACACCATCCGGGACGCCACCGGGCACAAGATGGCGATCCGATCAGATGGACGGATGTTCACGCAGACCGCGGCCCCGGAGTACGTCAACTACGTCGGCCCGACGCTGGCGATCTCCGAGGGCGAGATCGTCTGGTACGCGCCCACCGGCAAGGTCCCTGGGCGACCGCAGGTGTTGGAATCGGGTGAGACTTGGAAGATCCTCGTCCCGCCGGGCGTCGCCGATCTTCAGACGCTTGCGGATGTGCGCCGCTACGAGGCCACCGTCGGCCCGCTCTACGAGATCGTCGGCGGAGACACCGAGGTCACCGACTGGCAGTGGGCCATGGATCTCCACCGCGCCGTCTCTAGGCACGAGGCGACCGATCGTGTCGAGCTGACCGAGGACGGAGGGCATCCGCCGCCCGAACCGGCGCGCCGACGATCCGGCGAGGGGGCGCGTCGCCGCTGGGACGTAGAGCAGAATGCGGTCACCACACCGAATTCATGTCCCGCAGCGCGGGGGCGCGCAAGAATCGGCGCGGGCGCGGCGCTTGCGCCGGAGGTTGTTCACGCACGGCGGACAGCCATTGTTTCGCGTCGAGGCCGAGCGGCGTGGTTTGGAGATGCGTGATGTTCGCCCATCGCCAGAACGGGATAAGCCACCTCTGGCCACCAATGTAGACACCGCCCAGCAGCGCGACCACCGCGTTGAGGAGCGGGGCTGGGACGCGGCGAAGAAGTCGCGCTAGGCTGAGGGCACGGGTGCGTGGCGAGAGGCGCACGGCCATGGCCCGAGAGGGGGCCGCCTTTGAGACAGACGCCCTCTCGGGCTCTATCGAGATATAGTCAAACTACGGTAGCAGCTTCCGTCGCCGCCAGCGGGCAAGCAGCCCGGCCGCCGTCGTGCCAAATAGGAACAGGGTACCGGGTTCTGGAACGGTCGACGGTGGCACGAAACCTCCGTCCCCAATGATTGCTCCCGCAAGAGCTATTGTCTCGGCAGGGTCCACGAAGGAGACACCGCCAGAAACGATGGTCCCACTGAACCGTTCCACGACCCCATATAGGGGATCAACACCGCCGGTGCCGGGTTCAAAGAAGAAGTTGTGAGTAGGGTCTCCGTTCACGGCAGGAATCCCTAGTGAAGCGCCGAAAGCGGTCTGGACATATGGCTCGGACGGAGGGCTGCCAAAGCCAGATGCACTGGCGGGTAGAAAACTATAATAGTCGCTGTTAGTGGCCCCAGCTAGACCGACGATGCCGCCCCCAGCGTTCACAAATGACTTGATCGCCCCAGATGCACCCTTGATGTTCGTTGAGCTCGTAGAGTCATTGTCACAACCGCCACAGGTTGTGTCCGAGGCCACGACGAAAGCACTGAACGTGGAAACGTTGAACAAGCTGGCTGCGGGAACTCCTGCGTTCGGATTAACGTTGGTAAACGGAATCCCCAAGCTTCCCAACGAACTCGTTAATTGAGTACCCGCGTCGAACGTCAGAACCGGCAGCGTCGGGTTCGGCGAACCAGCGCGGGCAAATGAGATCATTCCCGACAGTTGGGCACCCGCAAGAACAGAACCGAACGCGTGATGAAGGTCATCGTCGTGTCCGGTAAGAGTAATGTTTCCGGCTTTGGCCGGGTTAGCTGCCCAGAGGATTAGCGCTCCAACCAAAACGAATCTGGAGAACCGCTCCATGTTCTTTCTCCTCTTCTTGTACGGCTCATACGGTGTAGCGAGACGCCCACGAACCGCGATATGTGAGGGAGGGTCCCGTGCGAAGACATCACGCCTGTGAAGAGTCATACAAACCTCCGTGCGCGGGCAAGCTCAGGCGAGGCTGATCTTATACTCATGGCATGCGACGAACAAACATTTTCCCGTTCCACGCCGCGCCAGTGAATACTGTAATTTTTACCGACGCGTTGTGCCCGAGGCGCAGATGAACGAGGCGCTCTGGGTGCTGGCCTTCCCGGGGGACCACCGTCGAGTACCCGACGAAGCACCGCGTGGCGCTTTGGCGGGACTGGCGCGAGCGGTGCGAGCGGCAGATGGAGGCCGGCGCCCGCGCGTAGCAGTAGAGGATTCGCTAGGAAGCCTTACGCTTCTCGTTCGCTCGGATCGGCGGCTTCTTCACCGGTGGCTTGCGCTTCAGCTGGAGCAGTAGCTTCGCGCGCGCCTTTTCCGCCTTGCCGCGCTCACGAATGTTGGCCAGGTGCGCCTCACTCGCGGCTTCGACCTTTCGAAGGACGGCAAGCATCTTGGGACTGATCGCCATTGGTGGGCCTTTCCCCTAAGAGGGAGTCGAACGACCACAACAGTCAAATAATACCGCCAGATACGAGACGTGTCGAGCAGACGGCTTGCGGCTCGGGCCGGTCTGGACGGCTAGCGGCTTGTCTGCTAGGCTCCGGCCCCGATGTCGCCGTTACCGTTAGATGCGCTTGACGCCTTCGTGCAGGAACACCGCCGCTGCGACGTGCTAGACGGCGGCGTGGCTAACGGCTTCGTGTGGTTTCAGTGCTCGTGCGGCGGGCGCATCATGCACCCGGCGGGGGAGCTGCCAAAGAGCGCACCAGCAGCGCCGTAGGGGGATCGGTCGCCTATCGTAAACCAGTTGCTACGCTCCGAGTACCGTACAGCACCGACCACAGCGTCTAACGCCAACGGCTTCTTAAGCACCCGTGCCCCCTCGTCTGGATATCCGGTCATGAAGAGCACCTTCATCCTGGGCCATCGGTCTCGCAGCAACTCCGCCAGTTCGTGGCCGTGCATTCCGCGCATCACGATATCGGTCACGAGCACGTCGATGGGGTCGCGCCCGGCGTCCACGAGCTTGATCGCGTCGCCTGGGTCGGTCGCGGTGAGCACCCTGTATCCCGCGTGGTCAGCATGTCTGAAATGACATCGGCAACGTTGGCGTCGTCATCAACTACAAGGATGGTCGGCACGGTGGTTCCTCGGGTCTGAGTGCTCGGCTCGGGCCGCGCAGGCCAATGGCCGCGGTGGCGCAGGATCGATCCGTGACGAGGCGGCTAGTCGGAGTCGGCGAGGACGGAGCGCTCAGACGAGCCGCAATGGGCTTTACGAAGGGCGACGAACCACTGCGCGGGCGCGGCGATTCGGGCCTGCGCCGGGGGCGCTATCTTTACCTCGCCGGCACGAACGGGGTCGGGCCGCGGCGTGACCACAGCGGAGGATCCGTCTAAGCGGAAACCGTGACCGCTCGGCACAACGACATCTACCGACCGATCGGCGTCGAACACGAACGCTCCGAGCACCTGGGGGCCGGAAAAGTCGAGGAGAACATAGGCAGCGATCGCGAGGGTGAACAGCCAACTGCCGGTACGGACGGCTCGCAGCATCGCGGTCCCTGACGTAAGAAGGAACACCGCTTCTGCAAGAACGGCGCTTACTATATCGGGGAAATCGATGGTGCTCGAGTCTTTTTATCGGGTTGGCCGATGATAGGTCTTGGATCGAACCACGAGGCGGTAGAGAGGTGGAGCCTGGTTGCGGCTCAAGGCCGGCCTAGACGGCTTGCAGCTTGTCTGCTAGGCTCCGGCCCCCCAACTCGACGGCCAGCGCCGAGACTGGCTGACCTGCCGCGGACCGTTCATCGCGTCTCGCCCAGCACCGGCACGAACGACACGCGGCCATGCCGCATCGGCACAGGGATCACCTCTTGCGCATGTCCGCACCAGTTGATGTAGGAGCTGGCGCGAAACAAGGACCAGCCGACATGTGAGAGGGGCTCAACGCGGAAGCCGCGGAACCGCGAGGCTACCTCCCGCCCGCATCGCGGGCACGGATACGTCGCGATCGGCTTGCCGCGCTCATCGGGCCACCAGGCTGGGACCATGCGCAGACAATGCTACACGCATGTGGTTCTGCGCTCCGTCCGCCCATGGCTCGCAGAACGTTTAACCTTTTTTCGGATCCTTGGACTTGGCCTCGTCACCGGTGGAACTACTCTTCTGTGCTCGCAACCATTCTTTCGCAACCTCGGAGATGCCGATGCCCTTACCGCCCTCCGACCCTACTACCGAGCTGAAGCGCAGGAACGGCGTGGCGGGCACCACATCAAAACCAGCGCTCCGCATGTTGCCCGCGATGGTCGTCGGGCGCCGAAATACTTCGCTATTCTGCTGTCTGCGGATCTCCGCCAAGACGTTTGGGATCTCGTACACCGACACCAAGGGCAAGCGCGTCCGCGAGAGCACGGGCACCAGCGACAAGGAGGAGGCGATCCGCATCCTCCGCGACAAGCAAGGCCGGATCGCCCGCGGGGAGGCGATCCTTCGGCGCGCTGACCGCGTGCTCTACGAGGAAGTCCGCAGCGATCTCGTGACCTACTACGCGGTGTTCGGCAAGCGGGACATGGTGGAGGCTGGCGGCCGACTCGCACACCTAGATCCGCACTTCACCGGCTGGAAAGTCGTAGACATTGACGAGGGGCGCAGTCATGGCGTACGCCCAGGCGCGGCAGCAAGGCCGAGGCTGCGGCGGCCACGATCAACCGAGAACTTGCCACGCTGTCGAAGATGCTGAACTTGGCGGTCTCGCACCGGAAGATCGATCGGGCTCCGAAGATCGAAAAGTTGAAGGAAGCCGACCCACGCTCCGGATTTGTCAGCCGGCAGCAGTTCGACTCGATCGCCCACCGTCTCCCGGTGGAGCTGGCTGCCGCCGCCCTGGTGGGCCTCACCTTCGGATGGAGGAAAGCGGAGATCCTGACCCGCGAACTTCGGCACTTGGACCTTGAGGCTGGGACTCTGCGCCTCGACCCCGGTGAGACCAAGAACGGGCGGGGCGAGGTCCGCCTGACCTCCGAACTTCGCGCCGTCGTGGCCGATCAGGTGGCCCGGGTTCGCACTCTGGAGCAGCAGAGCGGTCGGATCATCCCATGGCTCTTCCCGCATCTGACCGGCCCGCACGCCGGCCACAGCGTGACCGACCTTCGCAAGACATGGACCCGGGCCTGCCGCGCCGCTGGGCTACCTGGAATCCTCTTCCATGACCTGAGACGGTCGGCGGTCCGCCAGATGGTCGCGGCGGGGATCAGCGAGCGCGTGGCCATGGGGCTGACCGGCCACCTGACGCGCAGCGTGTTCGATCGGTATCACATCGTCGCCCAGGCGGACCTCTCGCGGACGGCGGAGCTTCTCGATGTAGCGCCAGCTCCGCGGGTGGAGCGGCTGGTGGCGGTGGTAGCGAGAGGGTAGCCGTGACCGTTCCGGGCTCTGTCACGTTCCCCGTCACGTTCACGACTACCCTGCCGCGTAAGTTGGTGCGCCCTAGAGGAATCGAACCTCTGGCCTTCGGATTCGTAGTCCGACGCTCTATCCATCTGAGCTAAGGGCGCTCTTGGCGGAGAGGCCGGGATTCGAACCCGGGACAGAGGTTTTGCCCCTGTAACCGCTTAGCAG
>DATJGL010000299.1:0-11279 GCA_035495075.1 Gemmatimonadales bacterium | reverse complement strand
TACGACGCTTTCAGGCATGACATACCGCAGTGGATCCACGGCCCGACCGTTTACGTGCACTTCGTAATGCAGGTGCGGGCCGGTGGCGAGTCCGGAGTTGCCCACCAGGGCAATCCGGTCTCCCCGCTGCACCCGTTGGCCCGTGTGAACCAGGATCCGCGACGCGTGAGCGAAGCGGGTGATGATACCGAAGCCGTGATCGATCTCGACTACGTTACCGTAGCCCGCTTCCCACCCGGTCGAGCGCACGACGCCATTGGCGGGTGCCTCGATCGGCGTCCCCATCGGCGCCGACACGTCGATCCCTTCATGTGGCCGGGCGATGTGCAGGATCGGGTGCTCCCGCATGGCGGAAAACGCACTCGAAAGCCAGCCTTGCGTGGGCATGATCGACGGTGTGGCCGCCATACGGTCGGTGTGTGACGCGAGGCTTTCGGCCGCCGCGCTGAAGGACGAAGCCAGCAAGTTTGCCCGCCGAATCAAGGCGTTCACGTCCACCCGAACTTCGGCAGTCTTGCGGAGGAGGGCGCTCGAGGCATGCCCCGTCAGGGCAGTGGAGAGTGCCGGCCCGCCGATGCCGGCTGCCTGCACCTGGGGATTGATCGGCTCGAGGTCGGCGAGCAGGCGAATCTTGGCGTCGCGCTGGGAAATGCGGGCGATGGTGTCGGAGAGGGTCGTCAGGCGGCCGTGGAGCTGGCCGAGCTCCAGAGCCAGCCGCTGATTCTCGTCCTCCAACCGGGCCGTGCGGTTGAGGTCCACTCGGCGGGATACCGTGGCCGTTCCCACGAGGAGGGCGACGACGACCAGCGCCACCCCGAGCGCCCCGGCGAGCTTCACGGCCCCCCAAGACAACTCAACGACCTTGGACGGCTCGGACCCGTGGGGCACCAGTACGACAGTCCAGCGGCGCTTGGCCATTACCTGATCCCGATTCCTGAAGAGCCGTCCTTGAGCACGCCACACCCCCTGAGGCTGAAACGATAACGATTTCGCGCCCCTGCCCGCTGTGGGCTAGGTACCACTGTGCTCTGCGAAACCTGCCGGAACGGCCGAACGACCGGGTTGGAAATCCGGTCGACAAGTAGGCTAAAGTTGTGCCCGCTCTAACCCTTGTCAAGCCAGGAATGAACGCGGCTAACCATTTGACGCTGCAATGGTTTGCCAACCGGCAGGTAAGTCTCAGGTAGGCGTTGGCTTGGGGAAGAGGACCTCAGGCTTCCTGGTAGCCGTGCCAGCCACAGGGGGGCCCTCCAGTGAAGCCCAGTGCGCGATGCCCGGGTCCCCCGGTTGACCGAGGGCCTGCCACAGTGTTTGCGCCTTGCCCGGCACGAATGGCGCTGTCAGAAGGGCGAGCCGGTAAAGGCAGGTCGCCAGGCTAGCCAGAACCTCATCCAACTCGCGCTCCCGACCCTCTTTGGCGAGGGCCCATGGAGCGGTCTGTTGGACGTAGAGGTTGGCCTCGGAAACCAGCTCCCACACGGCCTCAGCTCCTCCTCGCAGATCGTGCCGATCCATGGAGCCGGCGTACCGTCGTAACGCTTCTGAGCCGGCCTCATCAAGCCGCGTGGCCGAAGCAGCGGCCGGCACTCTGCCGTCCCGGTACCGCGCCAGCATCGCCAACGCGCGAGAGGCCAAGTTCCCGAAGCCGTCGGCGAGGTCGGCCGTGTAGCGCTCGTCGAATCGTTCCCAGGTGAAGTTCCCGTCGGCTTCGAAGCCGACCTCCCGAAGCAGGAAGTAGCGCAGCGCGTCGGGTCCGTGCCGCTCGATGGCTTCATCCAGGCTGACCGCGGTTCCCGCAGACTTCGATACCTTGGCGCCCGACCACTGTACGTACCCGTGGGCCCAGACCTTTCTGGGCAGCGCCAAGCCCGCACTCAGCAGCATGGCCGGCCAGATGATGCAGTGGAACCGGGTGATTCCTTTCCCAATCACGTGCAGGTCCGCGGGCCAGAGCCGCTCGTAGCCCGACTCAGGGAAACCGGTCCCTGAGAGGTAGTTGATCAGCGCATCGAACCACACGTAGACCGTCTGGTTCGGGTCGCCGGGGAAGGGAATACCCCAGGATAACCGTTGCCGTGAAATCGAGATGTCCTGGAGCCCGTCCTCGAGGACCCGAACCACCTCGTTGCGCCGGATCGTGGGCTCCACGGCGAACTCACCCGAGCGAATGAGGCTCAGGACCTGGTCACGGTATCGACTCAGGCGGAAGAAGTGGTTTTGCTCCTTGGTGTGCACCAGCTCGAGGTTGGGATGCTCCTCGCAGTGGCCGTTGACGATCTGCGCTTCCTGCTTGAACTCCTCGCAGCCGACGCAGTAAAGGCCCTCGTACTCCCCGGTGTAGAGATCGCCCGGGCTGCGCTCGCGAATCCGTTCGATGAGGGCGACAGTTGCCCGGTGGTGCCGCGGCTCGGTGGTGCGGATCCAGTCGTCGTGTGAGCACAGCAGGCGACGCCAGGTCGAATCGAACCGCTCGGCAAGCAAGCTGACCCAGTCCGCAGTCGGAACGCCCGCCCGTTCCGCGGCCTGAGCGACCTTCTGGGCATTCTCGTCCATCCCCATGAGGAAATGGACGCTGTCGCCGCGAAGCCGCCGATACCGAGCGATGCAATCGGCGCCGATCTTCTCCAGGGCGTGGCCCAGATGGGGCTCGCCGTTGGAGTAGTCGATGGCGGTTGTGAGGTAGAACTTCGCCACTCAGGACTCGGCCGGTGGAGAACCGCCTTCCGAGCCGCCGGCGTCGCCCCGCCCGCGCCGGCGCCGGCGTCGGCGCATCGAGTGGGCGTCGTTGCGGTGTCCATTGCCGTTGGCCGGTGTGCTACCGTTGCCGGGCGTTGGGCCGAGCACTTGCGCTGGAGCAGGGGCGGGCGCCACCTCGGGGATCGGGGGCGGTTGGGGGGCGCGGGTCTCCGGGAGGTTCAGCACGGTCACAGCCCGCTCCATCTCCTCGCGCAGCTGCGCCAGCGCGATGATCCGCGAGCCGTGCTCCTCGCTTCGCAGGAAGACGCGCTCGCGAAAGATGTCGACGGCAATGACCTTCTCGACGCCGACCGACGTCTGGAGACTCTTGCCTTCTTTGGGAAAGCGCTTCCGGGCGGTCACGTAGAAGTCGTGCTCGTACTTGAGGCAACACAACAGCCGCCCGCAGCCACCCGAGATCTGCGAGGGATTGAGCGAGAGGTGCTGGTCCTTGGCGAGACCGAGGTTGACCGGCGAGAGCTCGGTGAGCCAGGTGGAGCAACAGTACTCTCGGCCGCAGCGACCGACGCCCGACAATCGGGCTGCTTCGTCGCGGACGCCGATCTGACGCAGCTCGATGCGGGTGCGGAACAGCGATGCCAGGTCCCGGACCAGGGCCCGAAAGTCCACCCGCTTCTCCGCCGTGAAGTAGATGGTCAGCTTGTTCCGGTCCCACTGCCACTCGGTGTCGCTCACCTTCATTACGAGCGCGTGCGTGCGCACCCGCTCGATCACCTTGCGGCGCACATCCTCTTCCGACCGGCGGCCCTCGTTGTGCTGGCGGCTGTCTTCAGTGCCGGCGCGACGGATCACCGACTTGAGCGGCTCGTCAGCAGCCGGAGGCGAAGCGGGGTCCCCGGTGCCGACGGCGCAGCTCTGGCAGGATGATCCACACTTCCGGCTCGCGACATCGCCGATGGCGGTCACCCGGCCGAAGTCCTTGCCGCGCTCGACCTCGACGATGACGGCTTCGTTCACGTGGAGCGGTTCCGAATCGTCGGACCACGTGAAGTAGCCCTTGCGGGTGCCCTTGAAGCGAACTTCGACGGTCTGCGGCATCAGGCTTCGCTGAACACGCCCATCACGGCGTACTTTTCCGCGCGGCGCTTGACCAGCTTCTCCGGACGAATCTTACGGAGCTCGGTGACGTGACGGATCAGCGCCTCACGGAGCGATTCCCCGGTCGCATCGGGGTCCACATGCGCGCCGCCCATCGGCTCGGGCACGACTTCGTCGATGAGCTTGAGGCGCAGCAGGTCGTCGGCGGTGAGCTTGAGCGCCTCGGCCGCCCGCTCGCGCTGGCTTGCGTCCTTCCAGAGAATGGCGGCACAGCCTTCGGGCGAGATCACCGAGTACACCGAGTTCTCCAGCATCAGGACCCGGTCGGCCACGCCCAACGCGAGCGCGCCACCCGAGCCACCTTCTCCGATCACGCAGGTCACGATCGGCGTTTCCAGGCCGGCCATCTCCAGAATATTGCGCGCGAGCGCCTCCGATTGACCCCGCTCTTCGGCGCCCAGGCCGGGGTAGGCGCCGGGTGTATCGATGAGCGTGATGACCGGTGCTCCGAACTTCGCGGCGAGCTCCATCAGGCGAAGTGCCTTCCGGTACCCTTCCGGATGGGGCATGCCGAAGTTGCGCTTGAGATTCTCCTTGGTGTCGCGCCCCTTCTGATGCCCGACGACCATGGCGGATACGCCGGCCAGGCGGGCCCAGCCGCCGACAATCGCCGGGTCGTCGCGAAACAATCGATCGCCATGCAGCTCGATGAAGTCGGTAAAGATGGTGCTGAGGTAGTCGAGCGTGTACGGGCGGCGGGGATGGCGGGCGACCATGACGCGTTGCATCGGGGTGAGACTCTGATAGATCTCGGCCCGGAGCTGCTCGAGCTTGCTCTGAAGCCCCTGCAGCTCGCCGTCGACGTCGAGCTCACGCTCCTCGCCTAGTCGCTTGAGCTCGTCGATCTGCTTCTCCAACTCGAGGAGCGGCTTCTCGAACTCGAGCGTGTACGTCGGCGGCATTCCTCAGCCCGCTTTCACGTAGTGGACGGCGTCGGTACCCAGGAGGTCCCGGAGGGCCCGCACGAGCTCCTCCTCCGCGGCGACGCGCACGCGTCGGGCACGGAGTCGGACGGCCTCGCCGTTCCCATCGGACCAATCAATATAGACAGGGACCGGCCCCGGGTGAGCGCTGCAGAGCGCCGCGGCAGCCCTGAGCGCGTCGGGCCGGCCGGGAGCACCCCAGCGCAGACTGAGCCCAACCGCGCCCGAGCTCTTGAGATCCGCCAGCGGGCGGGCAGCCTCCACCACGAACGGCGCCTGGTCCTCGCCTCGGTCTCGTGCGCTGTACCCCCCGGTGAGCAGCAACGCGCTATCCGGCAGCACGACCTGATTCAGCCGTGCCCACGATTCCGGAAAGACGATGGCGTCGCTGGTGCCGTGAAAGTCCTCCAGCACCAGGCGAGCGTATTCCTTGCCGGTCTTCTTGGAGATCTGGCGCTTCACCGCGGTCACGACCGCTCCGATGCTGACCGGGTGCTCGCTCCATTCGCCCAGCGTGGCAGTGGTGCGCGAGCCGAACAGCTCCACCTCGCTGCGGAACCGCTCCAAGGGATGCCCCGAGATGAAGAAGCCAAGCACTTCCTTTTCCCGCGCCAGCCGCTCCGCTTCGGTCCAGGGCGGGACGTCGGGCAACGCCAACACCGGTCGGTGGGCGGTCGTCTCCCCGAACAGCGAGGCTTGACCCGCCTCTCGCTCCTGCTGCACCAGCTGCGCTTCGGACAGCATGCGATCGAGCGCCTCCACCAGTTGCTTCCGGTGGCCGCCAAGTGTGTCGCAAGCGCCGGCCGCGACCAACGACTCGAGCACGCGCTTGTTGCATACCCTGAGGTCGATGCGGTCCACCAGGTCGGTGAGGGAATGAAACGGTCCGGCCTGGCGCGCCTCGAGGATGGACTCGATCGCTCCGCGTCCGACGTTGCGTACCGCCCCGAGCCCGAATCGCATCCGATCGGGACCGACCACGGTGAACTTCCAACCCGATTCGTTCACGTCCGGCGGCAGCACCTCGAGGCCGAGCTCCCGAGCCTCGTTGATGTACTGGACCACCTTGTCGGTGTTCCCGATCTCGGAGGAGAGCAAGGCTGCCATGAACTCGGCGGGATGGTGAGCCTTGAGCCATGCGGTCTGATACGACAGCACCGAGTAGGCAACCGAGTGTGACTTGTTGAAGCCATAGCGACCGAAGGTGACGATCTGGCGTCCCAGCTCCTCGATCACCGGGCGCGGATGCCCCTGGGCGACACCCCGCTCCACGAACTTCGCCACTTCCTGGTTCGCCAGCTCCTGATCCTTTTTGCCCACCGCCTTCCGGAGCACGTCGGCTTCGGCCAGACTGAACCCCGCGAGCACATTCGCGATGCGCATCACCTGCTCCTGGTAGGTGATGACGCCGTAAGTGGGCTCGAGGATCTCCTTGAGCAGGGGGTGCAGGTAGGTAACCCGCTCGTGGCCCAGCTTCCGCCTGATGAAGACGGTATGCATGCCCGCGTCGAGCGGGCCCGGCCTGAGCAGCGCGTTGCACGCGACCAGATCGTCGAAGCGGTCGCACTTGATCGCGCGCAGTGTGTCGGTTGCCAGGGGCGACTCGAACTGGAAGATCCCCGCCGTGCGGCCGGCCCTGAGCAACGCGTACGCCGCCGGGTCGTCGAACGGCACCGCGTCCATGTCGAGCTGCTCGCCCGTTCGGTCGCGGATCATGGCGCAGGCATCCTGGATGACCGTCAGCGTCTTGAGGCCAAGCATGTCCATCTTGAGCATGCCGACCTTTTCCAGGGCCACCATGTCGTACTGGGTGATGATGGCGTCCTCGCCGTCGACCGCCTGGCCGGCGCCCTTGGTCGGAGCGGTGCAGACGGGCACGTACTCGACCAGCGGACCGGGCGCGATCACCACACCCGCGGCGTGCACCGACATGTGCCGGGAGATCCCCTCGATGCGCGAGCTGAGATCGATCAGGCGCTGATAGGTGGGGTCGCTCCGCATCAGGTCCTTGATCTCGGTGATGCGGTCAGCGGCCTCGGGGATCGTGAGGCTGTAGGCCGGACCGGATGGAATCAGCTTGGTGAGCCGGTCGGCGTCGCCCGGTGGAATCCGGAGCACGCGGGCCACGTCCTTCACGGCGGCCCTCGCCTTCATGGTTCCGAACGTGACGATCTGTCCCACACTCTCGCGACCGTAGCGCTCCCGCACGTACTCGATGACCTCACCTCGACGCTCGAAGCAGAAGTCCACGTCGATGTCGGGCATCGACACCCGCTCGGGGTTGAGAAAGCGCTCGAACAGGAGGTCGAACTTGAGCGGGTCGACGTTGGTGATTCCGAGACTGTAGGCCACCAGCGAGCCCGCTGCGGACCCACGGCCCGGGCCCACCGGAATGCCGCGACTCCGCGCGGCGGCGATGAAATCCTGAACGATCAGGAAGTAGCCTGCGTAGCCGGCGCGGTTGATGACGCCGAGCTCGTAATCGAGCCGTTCCTTGACAGGGTCGGGCAGGGGGGCCCCGTACCGCCCCTCCGCCCCGCGGGTGGCGAGGTGCTCCAGCAGCACCTCGTCGCTCGCATACTCGCGCGGACGAGGGAAGCCGGGCAGGTAGTAGCGCTTGTCGAAGGAAAACTCGCAGAGGTCCGCTACTCGGGCCGTGTTGTCCAGCGTCTCCGGATTGTCCCGGAACAGCGCCCGCATTTCCTTCTCGGACTTGACGTACGACTCCTGCCCCAGGAAACGGAATCGCTTGGGATCGTCGAGGTCGGCGCCAGTGCCGATGGCCAACAGCACGTCATGCGCCTCGGCATCTTCTCGCTGGAGATAGTGCGCGTCGTTGGTCGCGACCACGCCGATGCCCAGTTCGCGGCCCAGCCGCAGCATGCCTTCGGTGACGATGCGCTCCTCCGCGATCCCGTGCTGCTGAATCTCGAGCCAGAAACGCTCCGGGCCGAACAACGCGGCGAACCACTCTGCGCTCTTCTTCGCGTCGTCGTACCGGCCCTGCCGGAGCCACAACGCCACTTCTCCCGAGAGACAGGCGGCGAGGCACACGATACCCTCGTGGTACTGCTCCAGTACTTCGCGATCGATTCGCGGGCGTCGATAGAACCCTTCGGTGAAGCCGATGGAGGAGAGCCGAACCAGGTTGTGATAGCCGACCCGGTTGGTAGCGAGCAGGACCAGGTGGCTGTAATGGGCCGGCGCCCAAGCGGGTTTTTGCTGGTCCCGACGGGAGCCGAATGCGAGATAGGCTTCGAAGCCGAGTATCGGACGGATGCCCTGGGCTTTGGCCTCCTCGTAGAAGCTCCAGGCGGCGTGGAGATTCCCGTGGTCGGTGACGGCAAGGCTGTCCATGCCGAGCTTCTTGACGTGCTCAACCAGGTCGGGAATCCGGTTGGCTCCGTCGAGAAGGGAGTATTCGCTATGCGTGTGGAGATGAACGAAGGCCATTTTCCCTCAGAAGCGCGCTTTCTCCCCTCGACTCCAGTTCCCGCCAGACGTCGTCCACCGGGACGCCCTTGAGCTCCAACAGGACCAGCACGTGATACAACAAATCGGCCGTTTCGGCGGCGAGCCGGGCGCCGTCCTGCGCCAGCGCCGCCACTACGACTTCGGTGGCTTCTTCCCCGACCTTCTGTGCAACGGCGCCAGCGCCGCCATCTAGAAGCTTGGCCGTGTAGGATCCCTGCGGTCGGGTGGCGGCGCGCTCGTGGATGCGTCGGGCCAAACGTTCAATTGAGTGGCCACCCGGGTCGGACGTGTGCGCCGCCTCCCCGCCAGTCGTCACCTCCGAGGCAAAACAGGTACGTTCCCCGGTGTGGCAGGCGGGCCCCGATGCATCGACTCGATACAACACTGTGTCGCCGTCACAATCCACACGAATCTGTCGAACCCGCTGGACGTGGCCCGACGTCTCACCTTTTTGCCACAAGGCGCGCCGCGAGCGGCTGAAATAGTGAGCCAGGCCACTGGCCCGGGTCATCTGCAGGGCCTCCTGGTTCGCGTAGGCGACCATGAGAACGTCCCCGGAGCGGCTTGCCTGTGCCACCACGGGGACTAGCCCTTCGGCATCGAATTTGATGTTGGCCAGCCAGGCTTCGTCGGACACGGTGACAAGGTACGGACCCCTCCGACGATTGTCAAAGCTGTTGTCCTGTCGTATTTTGCTTGATTCTATCCCGGTCTACACTCCTGCCGGAGCGGGCCTGACGTGTGCCACAAGATTGGTCTTGTCTCGATGCTTTCGGTGGCGCTGCTTGCCGCCTGCGGTAGTGACAGCAGTGGACCCAACCCCCCTCCGTCCCTGAATTGCGATCAGGTCACGCCGACGGCCCTTTCGCCGGGTGAGGCCAGTGTGACCGATCCGACGGCAACCAGCCCATGCGTCGCGGTGCCGTCGGTGCCTGCCGCCGGAAGCCACGGAGCCGAGTATCTGTACGTGGCAGCCGCCACCGCCGGCCAACAAACCAACACGGGCATCACGGGCCAATACGCCATTACCGGGGCGTCGCTCACGACCGCCATGGCGGACGAGGCACCGCTCCCTTCGCCCCTTCTGAGCGCGTTCAAGCCGCCGCTCACGGCCGAGCAGTTCCACACGATGCTGCGCCGCCGCGAGAAACAGAACGCTCGCGATCCGCGGGCCGCGTTCCGGGCGAAGGTAGTGCGGCCGTCCCTCTCGACTGTACCGCCGCCCGCCAAGGGCGACCAGAAGAGTTTCTCGGTCTGCCGCAACGCCAATTGCGACGCGCCGTTCGTGCAGGTGACCGCTACGGCGCAACACGTCGGCGCCAAGGTGGCGATCTTCGTGGACAACGCTGCCTCGGCGACCCAGCAGTATTCTGCGACCGAGCTGCAGAACGTCGGCACCTTGTTCGATAACTTTCTCTATCCGATCGATACCACGAATTTCGGTCACGAATCCGACATCGATAACAACGGCATCGTCTACGTGCTGCTCTCGCCCCAGATCAACAAGCTGAGCGGCAGCTGCAACAGCACCAACAGCGTCATCCTCGGGTACTTCTTCAGCGTGGATCTCGAGCCCGGGCAGACCGGCTCGAACGCGGCGGAAATCTTCTACAGCATCGTGCCCGACCCGGTGAACGCCAACTGCACCCTCTCCAAGGCGTTCGCCCTGGACAATCTGCCCCCGACGTTCATCCACGAGTTCCAGCACATGATCAGCTACGGGCAGCACGCGTTAACGCTCCACGGCGACGCGGAGGACACGTGGCTGAACGAAGGACTGTCCCATTACGCCGAGGAGCTGGGCGGCCGGCTCATTCCGGACGACCAGAACCCCACGCTGGGCCGATCACCCAACACGCTCACCCAATTCGCGTTCAGCAACTTCGACAATGCGTACAAGTACCTCGCGAACCCCGAGGTCACGGCGCTAATCGAATCAGCTCAGTCAAGTGGAACGCTCACCGAACGGGGGGCGAACTGGCTCATGGTGCATTGGCTCACCGAACAGTTCGGCACCACCACCGAGAACCCGCCCTTGTTCCTCGTCCATGGGACCGACTTTACCCTCAAGCTCGAGCATACGACCGCCGTGGGGGCGGACAATGTGTCGCAGCAGTCGGGCGAGTCGTTCTCCGACCTGGTCAGCTATTGGAATCTGGCTAACTACCTCGATCATCTGCCCGGCTTTACCCCGGCCGACCCGCGCCTCGGCTATCTCTCGCTCAACTTGCGCTCTAGGTTCGCGCAGCTGAATCAGCAGGACCCGGTGACCTACCCGCGGCCCTATCCGCTCGCGCCGGACAGCACGATGACGGGGACCTACCAGCGGGCCGGCACGCTCAAGCAGGGGTCCGGCCATCATGTACGGATCATTCAATCATCGGGTGCTGCCGCGGTGCAGTTCCGCCTGGCGGGGCCGAACGGAACCGCGATCGCGACCGATCTCGTCCCGCGGATCGGCTTGGTTCGGATCCGCTGACCCTGGAGATGGGCCGCGGCATCATGATCTTTCTCATCGTAGTGGGCGTGCTGATGGCCGGGTACGGCACTGCCTACGTCGCGAGCGAGGACGTCCGCTATCTCACCCGGGCCGGCATGGAGGAGACCCGTATCCTCCAGTCACGCCGACCCATCGCTGACCTCGCCCGCGACCCCGCGACCAAGCCGGAGCTCCGCAGCCAACTCCAACTCGTCCTCGACACCCGCGACTACGCGGCAAAGCTGGGGCTCGCAGCCAAGCAGACCTACACAACGTACTCCGACGTAGGCCGGGACACGTTGCTGCTCAATCTGTCGGCGGCACCCAAAAACTGCATTTGCCCATACACCTGGAAGTACCCCATCGTCGGGCGCATTCCCTACAAGGGATTCTTCGACGTGCGAGCGGGGCAACGGGAGGCCGATCGGCTGGCGGCGCGGGGCTACGACATCTACCTCCGTCCCGCCGCGGCCTTCTCGACCCTGGGCTGGTTCAACGACCCTCTTCTGTCCACAGCGCTCACGCCGGATTCGGTCGAGCTTGCTGCC
>DATJGL010000298.1:0-8859 GCA_035495075.1 Gemmatimonadales bacterium | reverse complement strand
GTGATGAACTGATCCACCACCGTGTCGTGCACGATGGGCATCTCCGACTCGACCTGCGCCGCATCATCCTTACCCATCGCGACTTCCCGTTCCTCAGAGACCGAGCATGCGGCCACCATCACGAACGGCGCAAGCGCGACCCACCGGCAGCCGAGATGCACCAATCCGGCCTTCCTCGCTTCCATGAGACCTCCTGATTAGGACGCACTTCCACTCTGCGGTGTGGGCCAGTGAGTCGCAGGAACGCGAAAAGGCGCCCGCGCCGCGTCATCGGTGTCGACGATTCAGCGACTCACTCCCGCGCCGTCGAGAACGACACCAAGACGACGTTTACGACGACTTGACGCCCGACCTTCTCTGACGCAAGCCCTCGATCGCCGCCGCGTAACGGTTGGATGCCTCGTTCAACTCCAGCTCCGCGTCATCGAGGCTTTCCTCGAGCTTCTCGTCCTCGCGCCGGACGCCAACGAAACGTCGCAGAGCCAGCAGGCCCAGTTCCCCGTCACAGACGTCTTTTCTTACGTCGAAGTCGCGGACGGGCGCGTCTGGATGCGGCCGGAAGGCGTCGCGTGCTTCGCGGGAGACCTGCCCGAGGAGGAGCAGAAGGTCGTGTGGGCGACCCACGCTGCACCGGCGGCGGACCTGTTCAACCAGAAGGTCGGGGGCACCGCTTGGAGGTCGAAGCCGAGCTGGTACATCGTGGCCACCAAGGACCGCACCGTACAGCCCGAGCTGGAACGCTTCGTGGCGAAGCGCATGGGAGCCATCACCGTCGAGACCGCCAGCAGCCACGTCCCCATGCTCTCTAACCCCGCCCTCGTACTCGATGTCATCCGCAACGCCGCAAACGCCGTTCAAAAAGCCTGAAGGCAGGGGTCCAAAGCGGATTGGAAGGCAACCGCGACCACTGCGTAATCGGTCCTGACGGGGGCTGGCGATGCCGGGCCCCCGCTGTACTTTCCCTGCCGGAACGCTTTCGCTACTACCGCGAGTTGTCACCCGGAGTCGCCAGTGACTGGGCAGACTCCGACGGCTTGAGTGCGTCAACAAGCCCATAGAGCCTCGCGGGGCAGCCGGCGCAACGCGCAGTCGAAGGCCAGGAGCCGCAAGCGGTCGGGAACGGAGAGCCGGGTCGGTTAGTCGGACGACACACCACCAGAATAGAGGACTGGAGGCCCTATGACTCGTCGTACCACAATGAGCCTTCTCGTGCTGGCCCTGGCGTTACCACTCCCGGCGTTCGCGCAGGCCGGAGCAGGAGACCTTGGTGCCCAGATCGCGAAGATCGGTCAGGCATGGGAGAAGGCCTACAACGCCGGAGACGCGGCTGCAGTCACAGCCCTTTACACGTCAGATGCCAGCCTCATGGTTCCCCGTTCCGAACCGGGCTCCGGCCCGAAGGCCATCCAGCGGCTCATTGCAGCTGATATTGCCCTGGGCGGCAAGCTCGCCTTGACTACGAAAGATGTTGTGGGCTTCGGTGACTACGCGCTCGAGACAGGCAGCTGGGTGGCGACCGCCTCCGACGGCAAGCATCTGGACCACGGCCCCTACCTGACGCTCTACAAGAAGGCGGACGGTGGTTGGAAGATCTATCGGGACATTTGGAACAGCAGCATGATGAGCAAGTAGGGGCCACGCGGCTGGTAGCCGGCAGGACACCGCGCTGAACAGCCTCTAGCGCCGCACGCGCACGCGATCTTGGACACGTCCGATTGGTCCTGCCGCTCTCGACTGGAGGCTATGCTGGCAACACTCGCCAAGATCGGCAGGTGGTTGAGAGACGGCTGGCTTATGGTCGGCATCGCCGTGCTGCTATTCGGGCTATTGGAGGGCGCTCTGTCCCTTGGCGTCCTCATCGAGCATCGTCTCGGCCAGAGGCAGCCCAGCCGTCCCGATTGGCGAGTTGACGCCGACGCGTACCCGGACCGGTCATGGGTCACCAAATACTACGAAGAGTTCCGGGCCTCTGACGGTGTCCGCTGGTGGCCGTACGTCTACTGGCGACGACATCCGTACCGGGGTGAATACATCAACGTTGACCGCACCGGTCTTCGACATATGTCCTCCTCCGCGGCAACGGCCGCGGACTCCAGCGGGGCAATCAGGATCTTCATGTTTGGAGGGTCTGCCCTGCGGGGCACGGGAGCGAGAGACGAGTTCACCATCCCCTCGATCCTCGCCCACGAGCTGGTAGGTCAGGGAATACGAGCAGAGGTCACCAACTTCGGCGAATCGGGCTACGTGAGCACGCAAGAAGTCATTGCCCTGCTGCTGCGGCTCCAAGCCGGCGACATCCCCGACGTCGTACTCTTCTACGACGGCGTGAACGACACCTACTCAGCGTACCAGCAGCACGCCGCCGGGCTCCCGCAGAACGAGTTCAAGCGCGTAAGCGAGTTCAACCTGGCGAGTAACTCCAGCCAGCTCCGCGCGATGGCGCTGCGGAGCGTAGCAGAAAGCCTCGCAACGGTCCAGGTGCTCACCACCCTGTTTCCGGAGGCCGGGCTTCCGGTCGGTCCGCAGCGACCGGCCCTGACGGAGCTTCCGGCGGATCGCCCGACCGGAGGAGCCGGAGTTGTCGCTATGTACTTCGGCAATCTGGAGCTGGTGAAAGCCCTCGGGGAGCACTACCACTTCAAGCATCGGTTCTATTGGCAGCCGACGATTTTTCAGAAGACAACCTGACGGCCTACGAGCAGAGCGAGCGCCGCAAGGCGAAGAGCTTCGAGTCGTTCTTCCGCGACGCCTACACCGCGGTGCGCCAACGCCGGCCGGCGGGAGCAGCCGACTCAGCTTTCCGGGATCTCAGCCTCGTGTTCACCGACGCGCCACAGCCTGTATTCCTGGATTGGGTCCACATCGGCGAGGCAGGCAACGAGACGATCGCGCGCATCATGGCCACTGATGTCGTCGGCCTGATGAAAGCGAGACCCGCAGCGCCCAAGCCCGGCCCGGCGCAGCGGGTCGCCCCCGGGCGTTGACAGGCGCGGTCACGCCACACCGCCGCCCCGCTGCCCCGCCACCCGTCCTAGCGGCCACTCACGGCTTTGGTATGCTCTTGAGTATGTCTCCACCATCGACCATCAAGTGCAATACCTGACAACAACGCGAGCGCGCGGAGAACGTGAAGCCCATGCGGAAGGCCTTCTCATGGAAACTGCGGGCAGCTGGTCGGACGCTGCCCCCGTAGGCTCACCTGGCGACTACTTCGAGGTGCGCAGCACCCAATCTGTTACTCCTGCGGGGGTGTCTCGAGTGGGTCTGGGACATGATTGGCGATCTCTTCGGCCCGGTTCTGGGCGCGATCGAGCTTGCGCTGCCTCTTCTCCTCCCGCTTCCGCTTCTTGTCGAGATCCTTCTGGCGCTTCTCGAATTGGTAATTGCGCTTGGGCAACCGACATCCTCCGTGTAGGTAGCGGTTCCTGGGATAAGGAGGCGTTCCGGGGTGGCCGGAAGTCGTGCGACGAGACAGCCCCAAGATAGTCCAGGGGCGCGATTCTGTCGCGTGGTGGAGACTTAGTGTTGCTGGCACCTTCCTTCCATCAAACCACAAGGCTCACCGGGTTAGCTTCACGCGTCGGGTAATGAAGACCGATCTGGAAGGAGCTCATTCGGGGGCCTTTGGCCCATCTGCGAGCGAGTCGACAGGCCGCGGTAGTACCCAGCTGTGAAGATCGATATATTGGACAGCAGGCCCCCCTGCTCGGCATCCATTTACGCGAGGACTCTGTCCTCCCCCGACGAGGCTGTATTGCTCGAACATCAGTCCGACTTCTCGTATTCCGTCGGCCCCGAGCCTCACCGCAACCGCACCAAGCAGATCCTCCGCCGGCATCCTGAGATCCGGACCCTCATCGGGGCAAGCCCGGTGAGCTTCTGGTGCATCCTGGGGCTCGTGGGACTGCAGTTCGGCGTGGCGTGGCTCGTGGCGGACCGGCCAATTTGGCTGGTACTTGCGCTAGCGTACACCGTAGGGGCCTTCGCGAGCCACGGGCTGTTCGTCATGATCCACGAATGCGCCCACCGTCTCGTCTTCCGCCGCCGAATGCCGAACATCCTGACGGGCCTCACCGCCAACCTCCCGCTCTTCGCGCCGGGCTCGTTCTCCTTTCAGAAGTACCACCTCAAGCATCACTCCTGCCAGGGCGTCTACGAGCTCGATGCCGACATACCCAGCCGGTGGGAGGCACGCCTGGTCGGGCGCTCACCCCTGCGGAAGGGGCTCTGGCTTCTGCTCTATCCGATGTTCCAGGTCGTGCGCTCGTTCCGGGTGAAGGACGTGCCGCCGCTGGACGCGTGGACGCTGACGAATCTCGCCATCCAGATCGGCATTAACCTGGCTGTCTATCTGATGTGGGGGCCGAAGTCGCTCGCCTACCTGGCGCTGGCGTTCTTCTTCTCCATCGGCCTGCACCCGCTCGGAGCGCGCTGGATCCAGCGGCACTACCTCGTGGGGGGTGGAGAGCAGGAAACCTTCAGCTACTATGGGAAGCTCAATCTCCTGACGTTCAATGTGGGATACCACAACGAACACCACGACTTCCCTTCGGTGCCGTGGCACCGTCTGCCCAGGATCCGCGCCGCCGCACCCGAGGCCTACGCCGATCTCGCCGCGCACACATCGTGGACGCGGCTCCTCTTCAGATTTCTCTTCGACCGGGAGATCTCACTGTATTCACGGATGACACGGGCGCATGCGGCCGGCGAAGCCCTGGACCGGCCGGCAGTTGCCACAACTGGAAGGCATGAGCCATTGTAGGCTTCTTTGAGGGCCCCAAGTCGAGCAGCTATCTCGTCCTAGATTGTCCAGCGTGTTTCTGATCGGTCACTGCTGCTTGACCCTCATCTCCTCCCCTGTCACAGAAACTGTCACAACAGGCTGCACATCCTAGGTGAGGCCGCTTCCCGAAGCCGGAACTCTTTTCAGAAGAGCGGGAGCGGACTGAGCAGGAATACGGCACGCTACTCCGCAAGGCGACTCTCCGCCTCACGCGGGTTGTACCCACCGCGTCAGCTGTGAGCGTCGTCGAGGCCAAACTCGATTAGCCGGCATCGCGATCGCCAAGGCGCGCGCTAACGCTCCCGCGCGGCGCGCTCAGCTCCCGCTGGAAAGGGAGCCGATGTGGAGCGCGCGGCCTTCCAAGACTCTAGGGTCGATCTATACCGTGGACCGGCCACGAATGAAGTGGACGACGAATGCAATCACCGCCAGGATGATGAGCAGGTGAATCAGGCCGCCTGCGATGTGAAATGCGAAGAAACCAAGCAGCCAGAGCACCAGCAGTACCACCGCGATTCCGATGAACATAGATCGCTCTCTTGAGGGGGATCCGGCCCAAGCGTGTCCGTCCGATTTCAGTTGTCACCCGTAGTTGAACCCTGAATCTAGGGTAAGGAACCGCTCGGCTCCGCGATAGAGATCACCCGCCCGCACCGCTCCGTGATTCAACGCGCGTCCAGCCGCGTGACTCCGAGTGAGGATGGCCCCAAACGGACGCCGAAGCCTCCGCCGGTCAGAACGACGCATGCCGTCCGATGCCCGCCCCCGCAGGGCCCATCAGGAAAGCGGGAGGACGGAGTCCAAAGATCCGCCAGCGGCCGTTTACCAGCCTTCACCGACGTGACGCCGACGGCCGCACCGCCGACCACGTCGCTCACCCAGTGCTCGAGCTGGTAAACGCGCGCCAGAAGCGCAGGCCGGCGTGCGTGACCTTGTTGTTGTGTGAAAGCAGACCGCCGGCAAGCACGCCGACCGTCACGACCCCTACTCCCACCGTTCCCACCTTTGCCCAAGCGTCGGCGACGTCATCGCCGGTTTGTGATCGGTTGTCGCGAAAGTGGTCCGCCACCGGCTCGTCGAGCGCGCCCGTGGGGGCGATTCCGCCCACCACGGCGAGCGGCTCGTACCACCGGATGGGGTGGTAGGAGGCGGCGGCCGAATCAGCTTCGCCTTGGGCTGCGACTGGTGCAACGGGCCGAAGGCCAAGGGCGAGGCAAAGCCCCAGGAGCGTGATTCGGGCTGGCATGGAAGAAACTTACGCAGGGCCCTGGCGTTCGTGGCGCGACGATTCCTATATTGCGCCGCGATGCATCGAACATGGCTTGGTCGCACCACCGTCATCCTGGTCGTTGCCGGCATTCTCGCCGGCGGCTCAGGTGCGCCCGTCGTCGATGCGCTCCTTTACCACACGCATCCGAGCCACACGGAGCGCGTGGGGCCGCATTTCGAGCCCCAGGGAACGCGGCACGCCCACGGAGACGAGTGCACGCTAGGCCAGCTGCTCAACGTCCAGCCGTCGGCTTCGACCGAGCTGCAACCGGCCCGCATCGACGCTCATTCGTTCATCACCCCTTGCGTGTGGCATGCTCCAGCGCCGCACGCGTCCCGCACCGTCTCTCTCCAGCACTCTCGAGCACCGCCCGCACGTAACGCCTGATCGCTCCACCTCGACCAATTCGGGAAGCAGGCAGGGCCATCTCCCCAGCGGGAGTGGTCCACACTTTCACGTGCGGAGATGCACATGGTCATCGCTCTTCTCACCGTAGTCTCCGCGGCATTGCTCGCGGGGGCCCCAGCACCCACCCCGGTAGGCCGCTCCCATTCGGCGGCCGCCGGCGATGTCACGGGCGCCGTCAGCGACAGCGCGAGCGGTAAGCCGCTCGGCGGGGCGGATGTCTTGCTCTTTCACAGCGGCCAGGTCGTCGCGCGCACCTCGACTGATGCGTTCGGCCGGTACACCGTCCACAACCTGCCGGCTGGAAGCTACGAGCTGGAGATTCGGCTGATGGGTTTCGACCCGTCACGAAGCAGTTCGAGATCGGCCCTGACGGCGCCCGAGTGAACCTGGCCTTCCAGCTGGCGGCGGCCCCCATGGAGCTGAAGGCCGTGGAGGTGTCGGGAGCGCCGGTCGCCGTGGACACGCGCACCGGGAATCAGGTTTTCAAGCAAGATGAGTTCCAGGGATCACCGACCCTCACCACCTCCCAGATCGTCCAGCAAGCGATAGCCGGAGCGGCCCGCGCCCCGACCGGCGAGGTCCATATTCGCGGGCAGCACGCGGAGTACACCTACTTCGTTGATGGCGTCCCCGTTCCACCCGGGATCTCGGGCAGTCTCAACGAACTGTTCGACCCGTCCATAGTTAACCAGATCGACTTCCAGACCGGTGGATGGGATGCCGAGTATGGGCAGCGGAACGCCGCGATTGTAAACGTCAGGACGCGTATTCCGGCCGGACCTTTCCATGCCGACGCGTCGGCCTACGGCGGCAGCTTTGCGAGCAACGGGCAAACGGTCAATCTGAGCGGAAACGCCGGGAAGTGGGGATTCTTCGCGTCGGGCACTCGGCAATCGACGGATATTCGACGCGAACCAGTTGTAGCCGACACGGATGCAGCCGGTCAGATCACCGACGTTCGGAATTACAGCAACCATGGCGACGATCTGTTCGGGTTCGGCAAGGCCGAGTTTGCCCCGACGGATCACGACATCCTCAACCTCGTGGTGAACTGGTCACGCTCGCGCTTCGAAACGCCGTTCGATTCGGCCGTTGCCATCATCGACGATCACCAGGAAGACATCAACGGCTTCGTCAATCTCGGTTGGCAGCATAGGGTCACGACCGGGCGTACCGCGGGCTCCGAAATCTTTGCGGCGGCCTTCTACCGGCACGGCTCGCTGACCTATATCCCTGGGCCCAACGACGAGCCCAGCTTTACGTTCGCGCCCGATGCGACGCCCTACAACATCAGCGAAGACCGCAGCTTCGATCTCGTCGGCCTCAAGTTCGACTATCTCCTGCGCCTCTCGGAGCCGGTGGCGTTCAAGGTGGGCACACTCTCGAGCCTGGTCCGCGGGCACGAGAATTTCCGATCCTCGGACGCAGCCGGCGCCCCGGGACCGGCGTCCGACGCACCCCTCAACGGCAATGACATTGGGGTGTACGCGGAAACCCAGCTTGCTCCCTCGGAACACTGGGAGCTTCGCGCCGGCGTCCGCTACGACAACCATCAATTCCCTATCTCGGCGACGACACACGCTAACGCAGATCAGTTCAGCCCACGCGTCCGGTTGAGCTTCTTCCCGACTCCGGCGACCACCATCTGGGCCTACTACGGGCGGCTGTTCATGCCCACCAACACGGAGGATTTGCGCGCCATTACCAGCGCCGGGCAATCCAGCGCCGGCACTCAGCCGACTCTGCCGGAGCGGGATCATTTCTTCGAAGTGGGAGTCACTCATCGCTTCCCGGTCGGCATCGTCGCCAAGCTGTCGGGCTATCACAAGCGAAGCTCGCCCGGCATCGACGACACCCAGATACCCGGCACCGCAATTACCACGGACGTGAACATTGAGCAGGTGCGGGTCACGGGTGTCGAGACGGTTGTCGAGCTGCGTCCGAGGGGGCCGATGACGGGATTCCTCAACTTCGCGCTTGCGCACGCCTATGGGTACGGAGAAGTCACCGGTGGTTTCTTCACCGTGCCGCCGCCGGCGCAAACCTTCGACCTCGACCATGACCAGCGGCTCTCGGCCACTGCGGGCGTTGTGTACGGCGCTCATAACCTCCTGGTGACCGCCACCGGTATTTACGGGAGCGGGCTCACCAATGGGGTGACCCCGAATACGCCGGGCGTTCCCCTGTTCGACCCAAGTGTGCCGGCGACAGGACCTCTCGGCACCGGCTTGTTCGACTTCAACCAGGAATTCAAGGTTGCTCCCAGCTTCATCCTCAATGGGAGCGTGGGGTATGCCTTCGCCGTTGCAGGAGTCTTGCTAAGGCCACAGGTGTACGTGGACAACCTGTTCAATCACCAGTACGCGCTCAAAGGGACCTTTTTCAGCGGGGCCTCATT
>DATJGL010000297.1:0-2165 GCA_035495075.1 Gemmatimonadales bacterium | reverse complement strand
CGAGCTCCGGGATCAGATCACGCGGGTCACCGATCTCGTCAACGACATTCGATCGCTGCGCCGCCAGCTCGCGGTGCGATCCGAGCTCTGGAAGGGTGAGCCGAAGGCGGCGAACCTCGTGAGCGAGGCACAGGCGTTGACAGTGAAGCTGGATACCCTGGAAGCGCGGGTCCATAACCCGCGGGCGGAAGTCGTCTACGATATTCTGGCTCAGCGCGGCGGGGCGAAGGTGTACTCGCGCCTCGCGCCGCTCTACACGTCGGTGATCGAGGCCGACGGCGCTCCAACTCAAGGCATGCGCGAGGTGTACGCGACGATCAGGAAAGATCTGGACGCGGTCGACGGCGAGTTCAAGAGCCTGGTGACGGGCGATCTGGCCGCGCTCAATCGAAGTGCGCGCGACCTCAATCTCGGCGACGTCATGGTTCCGGGCGCCGCGCCCGGCCGCTAGAGGTCAGCCCCGGAAGAGATCGTCCACGCCTGCCCGCAGGTAGGTGTCCGTCTTGTCCAGCCAGTCCTGACGCGGCGGGCAGAAGACATCGACGTCCAGCGTGTCCTCGAGCGCCTCGGCCTTGTGGCGGAGGTTGGCGGGGATCACCAGCACCTCGCCGCCGTGGACCACGAGCTCCTCGCTCCCATCCTCTCCCAGCCAGAAGCGAAGCGCCCCTTCCAGCACGTAGGTGAGCTGTTCGTTTTCGTGGGAATGGGCTGGCACGATGCAGCCCTTCTTGAGGTACACATGGGCCAGCATCATGCGCTCCCCGCAGATCAGGCGACGATCGAGCAGATCGGTCACTTTTTCACGAGGCAGGTCTTCCCAACGGTGGAATCGGGCGGCGGTGGTCGGCTTTGGCATGAAGGACACTCGGCGCTGGAGGTGGTTCCCCCAATATTAGCTTCCCGCCGTGCCTCCGTTCGATCTCGACGGCCTGCGCCGCCGGCTTCCGCCATCGCCGCTCACCCGCTTCGCCCCGAGCCCGACCGGCTTTCTTCACCTGGGGCATGTGGTCAACGCCGTATTCGTGTGGGGGCTGGCACGCGCGCTCGGAGGACGGGTGCTGCTGCGGCTCGAGGACCACGATCGCGGCCGCTGCAAGCTCGCCTACGAGGAAGCGTTGTTTCGCGACCTCGACTGGCTGGGCCTCCAGCCGGACCTCGGACCTGCCGCAGGAGTTCGTGCAGCGTCCCCATGGCGGCAGAGCAATTGTTCCGAGCTGCACCAGCGTTCACTCGTGGATCTGTCGGCGAAGCACATGGTCTATACCTGCGAGTGTTCGCGGCAGGAGATCACAGAGGACAATCCGGTGTCGGAAAGAGTCGAGGCACCGTATCCCGGACGACGTCGGGCCCGCGGACTCACCGCTGCGCCGAATCGCGGGATGAGGGTGGTGATCTCGCCCGGTGAGGAGACGTTCCAGGACGGACTGCTCGGGCCGCAAGTCCAGGAGCCCGCCGCCCAGTGTGGCGATCTCCTGCTGCGTGATCGCCTGGGCAACTGGACCTACCAGTTCGCGGTAACGGCGGACGACATGTGCCCGGGGTGGCCCTGGTGATTCGCGGCGAGGACCTGCTGGCGTCCACCGGTCGGCAGATCCACCTGGGTCGCATGCTGGGACGCCCGGAGCCGCCGGTGTTCCTGCACCACCCGCTGCTTCGCAAGCCTTCCGGGGACAAGCTCAGCAAGGCCAGCCACGATACCGGAACCCGGGAACTTCGTGCCGACGGAGGAAATGCGAGTGCTGTGCTCGGAGAAGCCGCGTTTCGGCCGGCGCTAATAGCAACGTCCAGTCCGGTCCGCGCGGACAGCCTGTCCCAGCTCTTTACCTAGAGGAGGTCCCACCGATCAAATGTCTGCTTGACAAGACCGTTAGTAACGCAATACTTGAGTGGCCGGTCCACCCCCGAGCGGCCGGCACACCCGAACTCTGTACCATGCCACATCCGGGTACTCCCCCTACCGGCCCTCCCGGGCCGGCACCGGCCTCACGCACTGCGTGGGGTCTCTGCCCATCCCTTTTACCCTCGTCATCGCCTGCCAAGGGGGTCGCATGAGATCCAGAAGGAGTTTGCTAATACCGCTCTTGCTGGTGGCTCTGGCCGGCACTGCAAACGCACAGGAGCGCACGGTGACCGGGACCGTGACGGACTCGGCCAACGGAGGGCCG
>DATJGL010000296.1:0-7596 GCA_035495075.1 Gemmatimonadales bacterium | reverse complement strand
ATCATGGCCCACGGCCTATATGAAGGAAAGGACGCCAACCATCCGGAGATCCGCGCCTTGTTCACCCGGGAGGCACTGCTCGCGAGCGACTGGTATCAGGAACGGCTTGCCATCAAGCAGGAGCGCGACGTCGCGCTCTGGCAGCGGCACGTGGACAGCCTTACGGAGTTCCTGGCACGCGCCGGGCACCGGGAGGAAGCCGAGCGGCTGGGCATCGCCGAGCGGCTGGAGCACGCGGGCGAAGAGCTCGAGCGGGTGAGGAGTCCCGCCTATCTGGCGTCGCTGGTGGGAACGATCGGAGCCGACCCGATCCATCGCGTGCCGAGCGAGCAGAGGACGCCGGGGCGGGACGTCCCTGGGAAAAGCGCGAGCGTTCTCGAGGCTGCTGCAGGCTGAGGGCTCAGGGTTTCCAGTCGACTGCGAAGTCGACCAGGTAGGCATCGATCGCCGCGCCAATAGTAGGGTAGAAGATGTCCGTCCCCAGCCGCTCGAGCAGCTCCAGCCGCTTCAACTGGTCCTTGACGGGGTCCTTCATCTCGGCGAAGCGCAGTTCAATCTGGGTGGCGCGCAAAGTCCGCTCGAGTTCAACAAGCATGTCCGCAGAGGTCACGTCCACCCCGGTCACCGGCTCGGCGGCCACGAGGACTCGCCGCACCGGGGTGGGCGAAGCCCCTACGGCGTCCAGCACCCGCTCATGAAATAGCTCGGCGTTCGCAAAGAACAGCGGCGCGTCCCAGCGGAAGAGCACAAGGCCGGGCACGAGCCTGGCTTCCGGATAGCGCTTCAAGTCGTGATACCCTCGCAGGCCGTCCACGCGCCCCAGCACTGCGAAGTGCGGACGCCAGCCGTCCCATAGGAATTCGATCACAGCAATGACGATCGCCAGCCCGATTCCGGGAATGGCGCCAAGCACCGCCACGCCGACGAAGCAGGCAATTGAGAGCCAGAACTCCCAGCGCTGGATGCGATAAATGCGGCGCAAGTCGCTGAACTCGAACAGCCCAATGGCGGCGGTGATGACCACTGCCGCCAGTGCGCTGGTGGGAAGGTCTTGCATTAGGTTGGGAGCAAACATCACCAGCAGGGCGACCGCCACGGCGCCGACCACGCCGGTGACCTGGGTTTTCGCCCCGGAAGCCTCGGCCACCGGCGTGCGCGACGAGCTGCTGCTGATCGGAATGCCCTGGAAGAAGCCGGCTGCGACGTTGGCAGCTCCCAGGCCGATGATCTCCTGGTTTGGGTCCACGAAGGTTTGAGTCTTGGCCGCGTATGTGCGCGACAGGACGCTGGTGTCGGCAAACGAGACCAGCGCAATCGCGCAGCCACCGATGAACACTGCGCTGAGGTCGGCCAGCGGAACATGCGGAACGGTGAACGCGGGCAGGCCCTGTGGCAGAGGGCCGAGCACCTTTACCCCGGCGGTAGCTCCAAGGTCGAGCATGCCAACCACGACCGTTGCAGCCGCCACGGCGATCAGAAGGCCGGGGACCCGCCGAAAGGGCTTGAGCAGCAGGATCACCGCCAGGGTCCCGGCGCCGACTGCGAATGCAGTCCAATTGGCCCCGCCACCGACCACTGCCTGAGCGATTCGCCAGACGTCACGTAGCGGCCCGACGCTCTCGATGGAAATGCCGAACAGCTTGGGCAGCTGGCTGATCAACACCGTGAGCGCGATGCCGTTCATGTACCCATAACGGATCGGCTTGGACAGCAACTCGGTGATGAATCCGAGCCGCAACAGCCCGGCCACAATGGAAACCCCACCCGACACGAGCGCCATCATACCGGCCAACGCCACAGCTCGGCCGGGATCGCCCTGGGAATGAGGAAGCACGACCGCGAGAATCAGCGCAGCGAGAGAGGAGTCGGGCCCGAGCACCAGGATCCGGCTGGGGCCGAACACGGCGTACGCCAGCAGCGGAACTATGGTGGCGTACAGTCCGTAAATACCCGGAACGCCGGAAGCTTCCGCATAGGCAATGCCGACCGGGACCAGCATCGTGGTCAACACCAGGCCGGCTACCACGTCGTTCGGAGCCCAGGCAGCCTGGTAACCGAGAAGGATTCGAAGACCCGGGAGCCAGCGCTGCCACCCGGAGGCAGCGGCAGTCTCCGGACGTGCTAGGCGCCCGGGCTCAGGGAGCGCCAGCGCAACCTGCGCGTCGAGCTTCGAAGCATCTCCTTCGGCTTTGGGTGCTCTCTGGCCTTGAGACATTGGGGCTACGAGTGAGTCATGGGCCCTGCACCGGAATCAGCTGAAACGCGGCAGGTGCTATATGTGGCAAGGCTCAAGTCTGCGCCAGCGTTGCGAGCAGGTCAAGCAAGCCAGAGCGGCTCCGGTCAACGCGTCGTGCGATCGACTATTTGCTCAAGCCATTCGATCGGGAACGCTTTCACGCCGCCGTGGAGCGGGCTCGCGCCAAGATTAGGGAGCGGGAAGCAGGAGGAGCTGACGCGAAGGCTCTCGGCGGTACTTGGAGAGTTGCAGCGTGGTCGGGGCTATGCGGAGCGGGTGCTGGTGAAGGCCGACGGTCGGGTTACTTCGTGGCCGTGGAAGACCTCGACTGGGTGGAGGCAGCACACAACTATGTCCGGCTCCATGTGCGAGGGCAGCAGCACCTTGTATGTGAAACCATCCGTAGCTTCGAAGCCCGGCTGGATCCCGCCAGGTTTGATCGGATCCATAGGTCGGCAATCATCAACCTATCGAGAATCCGGGAGCTGCAGCCGACGTTCAACGGCGAATACACGGTCTTTCTCACCTCCGGTGCCAAGCTCACGTTGAGTCGAACCTACCGCGGCGTAGTGCGGGCCCGGCTCGGCGGTGAGCTGTAGTCGGGGCAGCCCGATCGGGAAGGAGCATGCTCGCCCTCCGGGCCAGTTCCGTCCCGGGCAAGCAGGGTCAGGAGCGGCGACGGGGCATAGACAGTCGGTCGCAAGGCGTTGGTGCTTCTCGGCATTGGTCCCTCTCCGGGTCGTCTGGTAAGCCCTCCGGGATCAAGGCGATCCCGCTTTCTACATATATGTCGAACCACGCCTCCCGAAATCGACATCGGGCCCGGAAACCTCGTGAGACCGGATGAGGAGTGGGGTGAAAAGGGAAAAGGGGGAAGCTGAGTGGGCAGTGGGGACGGTGGGCTGACGGGCGCGTCAGTGAGCGGGATCGAAGAAGACGGGCCTCGCGACTATCCGGGGGGGCGCTGGCCGAACCCCGCCAACCCCAGCACCCCCCGGGTAGTCGCGAGCCCGTCTTCCAACCCGAGCGAACTGCAGCGCCCTAGGCCCGCCGCCCCCACTGCCCACTCAGCTTTCTCTTATCCGTTTTCACCTTTCATCCCCTCTATTGACGTGCCCCGGGGGTTCAGCGAAGTAGCGGCAGGGCCAGGGCAGCCACCCAAAGGATGAGGGACGTAATTGCCTGTGTTACGGCGAACGGCTTCCGGGCAAGGGAAACATCAACGGCATTCTCGGGCATCGAAGCTTGAGCCGGCTGCGTGCCCAGCGTGATGCCGCCTCCGCTCGGCACCACAATCGCCCGGAGCGCCTGACCTCTCAGTTCCTGCCGCGCCAGCACTCCGCTCAGGAGTGTGACGAAGTAGTTGAGCGGGGCCACCACCAGAAGCCATCCAACGACCACCGCACCGATCAGGGCGAGCACGAGCACCGAAACGATCGCATCGAACAGCACTGCGGCCGCCGAGCCCAAGCCAAGGTCGGTGCTCTTCGTGCCCTGAAGCGGGCTGCTCAGATGGGCGGAGCCGGCGTAGAACAGCACGCTGAGGAGACCGACGCAGCCGCGCAGATATCGCAGGGGATGGGCCGAGAGCAGGTCCTCATGCAGGGCTAACCCGTCCCAGATCAGCCCGAGGAAGCTAGCTCCCAGCGCGACGGTCGAACCGTTCTTCAAGTACCAGAGGAAGTAGCTGGTGTGGCCGAGTGTAGTGAACGTCCACGCATTGGCGCCGATCAGAAGGGCGAGGATGCCGAAGCCAAGGAGGGCAGCACCGGCCGGCGAAGCTCCTGCCATAAACGCCTCGGAGCTGGGGTAGGGAGTCGCGGTCCCCTAAGATACGCCAAAGCACCCTGTCCTTTGATGACAAGGTGCTTCTGCGCCTTCCCGCGGCAATGCCGCCTCGCAATGCCGCCTCAGGGATACCAGTTCATGCCAAAGATGAGCCGCGCGGTCGTGGTGTTGTTGAGCTGCGGGGTATCCTCGTGGTGGCCGTCCACCTTCAACGTTCCCAGCTTCCCGAAGCCCACGCCCACACCGGCGTCGAGCGCGAGCTTGGGCGACATGAAATACTGCACTCCGCCGCCCACTCCCAGCGAGAATCCGGAAAAGCTCACGTCGGTATCCACGCCGGTCACGTCATCCGTGACGTGGTGCCGAGGCTCCGATGCTCGACTGAAGCCATGGCGTAGGGCAGCAGCCGCGACGAATGCACCGGGACGTTGACTCGGGCGCCCAGGTCGATGTGGGTCAGGCCCAGATTGCCGGGAAGGTCGTGCCGAGTGCTGTTCTGCTTCGCGATGTCCGCGCTGGCGAACACCATCACCGTACGATTGAACGCGTAACCAACCTGCACTCCCCCGCCCGGCCCGAGGCCGGTGGTGAGCGCATCGCCACCCAGCGTCGCCTGGCCGGCGGTCGCGTCGAACGCCGCGACCGTGTGAGCGTTGAGCATGAAGCCGGTCGGCTGCGGGCTCGCTGGTGCGTGGGCGGTGGCGCCGGCGCCCGGCCGGTGGGCCTGGGCAGCGAGGTTGCCAAACCCGATCGTCGGCATGAGCAGCGCCAAGAACATGAATCGCATGATTGAGTCTCCTCGAGTCGTGAGCGCGCGTTACTGCCGGATGAAGCCGAACAGAGTGTCGATGTTGCCGTCGCCGTCGAAGTCGTACTGGATCTCGACCCGGCCGTTGCGGGTGATGCCGGGGAACTCATCGCCGTACGTCTGGGATTTGAACGACAGCTCGATGGTGCCATCCGGACCCTGGTTCCCGCCCTTCCATCCGCCCTGGTCGTGCACGGTGTAGCTGTGAGTGTCGTCCGCGAACTCGAACGTGAGCGTGTAGCCGCCGAGCGGATCGAGGGTCAGCGTGCTCGTTTCGAGGAAGCGATAGAGCCCGATGGCGCTTCCGTCCGGGTTCGCCAGCAGCACGTTCTGTCCGGGGTTCGAGCTGTTGATGAGCCCGATGGTGTACCCGCCCGCGACCGGCGGCGCGGGGTTGGGGTTATCCGGGATTTGTGGAGTGCCGGGGTTACCAGGATTGCCGGGATCGCCCGGCTGGTCGCCCGGCCCATGGGGTCCGACAGCATCTGCCCCGCCGCCGCAGGCAAGCGCCGCGATGCAGAGCGCGGCGGTGACGCCGTGAACGGTTCGGTCGAGCAGAGATAGAATGCGGCGTGCCATTGTGAACTCCCTCGGAGTGAGTGAACGGTCTGATCGCTCGGAGGTAGGTACGCAGGCGCGCGAGACGCAGTCTCACCGCGGCTCAGCGAGTCGGATGGGGTTCGTGAGGGGGCTTCAGCTATGACGCGGGAATGCCTGCGATATGCTCACTCCAGGAATCAGCTTGCCGGCGGCCGCAGTGGAACGGTCACGAAGGGGTCACCGAAGACGGTGAAGTCCGCCCAGACCGAGGCGGGCGCCTTGCCCTCGATCGCCGCGAGCTTGGCTGCGCGTAGCGCGTCGGCCACCGTACGGCCCCGTGCCAACTCGGCGTAGAAGCGCTCGACCAGGGAGACGGTACGCTCGTCGCCCACGCGCCAGCCGGTTGCCACGATGCTGCGTGCGCCCGCCGCGAGCAGCGGCGCCGTGAGACCCTGCACGCCTTCGCCATCCACCACCACGCCACCCGCGGTGCGGCAGGCCGAGAGGACGACCAGGTCTGCGTCGAGCCGCAGGCCGGCCAGTTCGCCGGGCGTTACGAAGCCATCCTGGCCCCCGCCGGGCGCGAGCGCGAGCGCGGTACGAAAAGAGACTCGATCGTCGACCAGCGCGTGGGTTGCGAAGTGAATGACCCGGTATGAGGCGAGGGACGAGCGCACGAGATAGCTCTCGCTCGCCGCATCGCGGACCTTCACCTCGGCGCCCGGAGCGTAGCGGGCGATCGCGCGCACCTCCCGGCCCGAGCCCTCGAGCCGCGGCAGGCCACCGGTCGCCGCGAAGGCGGACTGAAATCCCTCCGAAGCCGCGTCGCGCGTGGCTTGCGTGCTGCTGCCACGCTCACCGGGAAAGATCGGATCCCCGAAAGCGAGAAGCCGTGCCGGTGCGGCCGACGGAGCCCGTTCCCGGTGACGCAGCCGGACCAGCACTCCCGCGGAAGGCGCGATACCGATGGCGTAGCGCTCCACCAGGAGACGGCCGTCGCGCATCCGCAGCGCGTCCCACGGCACCCGGTGGAAAGAGCCGTCGGGCACGATGACAAGCCGGGTCACCGCCGGATCCAGCAGGCCAACGATGGGATCCAGCAGGGCGGCACCGAGCGCCTGCGCGTCGCGCGGAGTGTCGGCGCCTCGAAGCAGCAGCGCGGCGAACCGGCCGATGCCTCCGGTGAGCGAGTCCGCGGGAAGGAGAATACGGGCCTGCGCCGCCTGACCACCGCGCCGCCCCCGAGTCACCACGAACACGGTGGTCGGCGCGCCTCGCGCACCGGTCACGTACTCGATGAGGGCGGTACGATCGTCGGGCAGAAGCGCAGCGACGTCGGCGGCGCTCACCTGGGCCACGTCACGGGTGATTCCAGCGCCCGATTCCCGGGCATGGCTGGTCTCGAGCGCCGCGTTCTGTACCAGCCGGTCCATCAGCTCGCGTGCGCGGCGGCGCTCGGCGAGCGCGAACGCCGCATCCACTCGTCCGCCCCGCGCCAGGGACGCGAGTACGCGCGCGACGCTCGCATTCCGATCGTTCTGGGCGGAAGCGCCGGCCTGGAAGGCCGAGACGCGAAGATCCTGCGCGCTCAAGGTCGCGCGCCAGCGGTCCAGCTCATCCGAGGCCTTGCTCATCTGTTGCTCCGCGAGGTCGAGCTTGCCCAGGCGGGTGTAGCTGTCGGCCAGATAGGTGCGGGCCTCGAAGCGTTTCAGGTGTGCGCTCGAGTCGAGCCCGGCGAGATACCGCGCGAAGAACTGCTGCGCCGCAACGGAGTCGCCCCGATAGAGGGCGAGCCGGCCGCGCTCGAATGGCTGCTCGATTCTCACGGGTGACGTCTTCAGCTTGCGAAGGAAGACCTCCGACTTGTCGAGGGCCTCTTCGGCGCCCGCCCAGTCGCGCTGGCGGATGGCGATCTCGGCCAGCGCTCGCTGGATCTCCGATTGATTCTCGAGGTCGCCCTCGCGCGTGAAGTAGTCGAGCGTCCCGAGCGTCTCGCGCCGCGCGCGATCGAGGTCACCGGCAGCGAGACTCACGAGGCCGCGCCACGAGCGGCTCACCATCAACACTTCCGAGTCAGCCAACGCCTCGGCGGCTGTCACCGCCTCATCCATGTAGGGGCCCGCGGTGCCGGGGTCGTTGAGCGAAAGGAAGAGCTGGCCCATGAACAGCGTCGTGATCGCCTTCGCGTAACCATTGTGCGAGGCCTGGGCGTCGGCCTGAGCCT
>DATJGL010000295.1:0-29206 GCA_035495075.1 Gemmatimonadales bacterium | reverse complement strand
GACCCTCGTCTTCATCCTGGTCGAGGGTGCCCTGGTCTATGCCATCTTCCGGTTTCGCGGCAAACCCGGAGATCCCGAGCCACCGCAGGTGCACGGTAACACGATCGTGGAAATCATCTGGACCGTGATACCTGCGCTGATTCTGGTAATGATCGCAGTACCCACGGTAAAGGCGATTTTCAAGGAGAACGAAACTCCACGGGGAACCCCGCTCACAGTCGAAGTCATCGGCCACCAGTGGTGGTGGGAGTTCCGGTATCCTGAGTTCAACCTCACCACGGCCAACGAGCTTCACGTGCCGGTCGGGCGCATCATCTCGCTCAAGATGGGCGCGTTTGACGTGGTCCACAGCTTCTGGCTCCCCCAATTTGCCGGGAAGCGCTACGTGTTCCCCAATCGGGAAACGCGGCTTTGGTTCAACGCGGACGAGCCGGGGGAATACTCGGGCCAGTGCGCCGAGTTCTGCGGAATTCAGCATGGACGGATGGCGTTTCGGGTGGTGGCGATGCCGCCGGCGGACTTTCAGGGCTGGCTGGATCACATGAAGAGCATCACCACGCAATCGGCAGCGCCGTCGGCCGATTCGGTTCACACCTCGAGCGCAGGCGGGGGCGTGCAGCAGGAAAGCACGCAGGCTCGCCAGGCCCCAGGCGGCGCCGCTTCTGACAGCGCCAAGCCGGCGCCGCCTCAGGCGCAGGGCTCGGATGTGGCCCAGGGCCAGAAGCTATTCCTGATGAAGGGCTGCGTCGGCTGCCATTCGCTGGTGGCGTACAACGCCCCCAAGGGCATGCTGGGGCCCAACCTCGCCAACGTCGGCGCCCGGAGTTACATCGGCGCCGGAACGCTGCCCAACACCGACGAAAATCTGGCGCACTGGATCCGCTTCCCCCAGGAAGTGAAGCACGGGGTGCTGATGCCCAACCTCGGCGTCACCGAGGACGAGGCAAAAGCTCTGGTCGCTTTTCTCCGGACTCACCGGTAACCCACCAGGACAGCCATGGCTACCACGGTTCTCGGTCACGAAGCGCACGGCGTCGCCCCGGCCCACGAAAAGACGGGGCTTTGGAGCTGGGTCACGACGGTCGATCATAAGCGCGTCGCGATCCTCTACGGGATCGGTGCCTTGTTCTTCTTCCTCCTCGGCGGGATCGAAGCGCTGCTAATTCGCATCCAGCTGGCCCGGCCCGACAACAACTTTGTGTCGCCGGAGTTCTACAACCAGCTGTTCACAATGCACGGCACGACGATGATCTTCCTCGCCGTGATGCCCATGAGCCAGATCTTCTTTAATTACATAATCCCGCTCATGATCGGCGCTCGGGATGTGGCCTTTCCTCGGCTCAATGCCTTCGGCGTGTGGGTGTTCCTCCTCGGCGGCCTCTTCGTCAACGCGGGCTTCCTGTTCAACGCGGCCCCCGACGCGGGATGGTTTGGCTACGCCAACCTGACCTCGACCCAGTTCTCGCCCGGGCTCAACGTGGACTTCTGGATGTTCGGGCTCCAGATCCTCGGGGTCTCATCCCTCGCGGCGGCGGTCAATTTCTTCGTCACGATCATCAACCTGCGAGCGCCGGGCATGCGGCTCATGCGGATGCCGATGTTCGTCTGGATGAGCTTCATCACGATGGTGCTGCTCCTCCTCGCGTTTCCGGTGATCACGGTGGCGCTCATCCTGCTCATGTTCGATCGCTTCTTCGGGACTCACTTCTTCGTGCCAATGGGCGGCGGTGATCCGATCCTGTGGCAGCACCTGTTCTGGATCTTCGGTCACCCCGAGGTCTACATCCTCATCCTGCCCGCCTTCGGGATCATCTCGGAGGTCCTGCCGGTGTTCTCGCGGAAGCCGCTCTTCGGCTACGCCGCGATGGTCTTCTCGGGCGTGTTCATCGCGTTCCTCGGCTTCGGCGTGTGGAGCCATCACATGTTCTCAACTGGCATGGGGCCGATCGCAGACACCTTCTTCTCGCTGGCCACGATGCTGATCGCGATTCCGACCGGGGTGAAGATCTTCAACTGGATCGGCACGGTGTGGGGCGGCTCGCTGCAGCTCAAGACGCCAATGCTCTTCGCGCTGGGCTTCGTCGCAATGTTCATCATGGGCGGGCTCTCGGGCGTCATGCATGCCTCCCCCCCGGCCGACCTGCAGCAGACCGACACGTACTTCGTGGTGGCCCACTTCCATTACGTGCTCTTCGGGGGCAGCATCTTCGGCCTCGTCGCCGGCGCTTACTACTGGTGGCCCAAGATGTTCGGGAAGTTGCTGGATGAAGGGCTCGGCAAGGCCCATTTCTGGCTCCAGCTGGTCGGGTTCAACCTGACGTTCTTTCCGATGCATCTGCTTGGCCTTCACGGCATGCCCCGCCGGGTGTACACCTACCCTAAGGGCCTCGGCTTCGAGCGGATGAACGAGATGGAGACGGTCGGTGCCTTCGTGCTGGCACTCGGGTTCGCGGTGTTCCTCTACAATGTCTGGAAGACCTGGCGGACCGCGCCGCCCGCACCGGCGGACCCGTGGAACGGCGCCACGCTCGAATGGTCGATTCCGTCACCACCGCAGGAGTGGAACTTCCCCGAGATCCCGGCGGTGACCGGTCGCGACCCGCTGTGGGAGGCCAAGCGCCAGCGAGGCGGCCCGTTGCCGGAGCCTCAGCGAGTGAGCGGCCAAGGCATCCACATGCCCGCCCCCTCGTACTGGCCGCTGGTGACGGCATTCAGCCTCCCCCTGCTCTTTACCGGGCTCATGCTGTCGTCCAAGATCGGTCCCTGGGGGATCATCGTGGCCGTGGCTCTGCTTTTCTTTGGGATCTTCAACTGGCTGTTCGAGCCGAGTTATACGTCGATTCCCGGGGTGCGCGGGAAGACGGGACACAGCCATTAGCCGTTAGCCATTAGCTAATGGCCAACGGCTAACAGCTACCTCCAAGGAGCCATCTTGACCGACGTCGCACACGCTGCGCCAGCCGGGCACCTCGAGACCTCCACCGGCCTCGACAGCCGCAAGCTCGCGATTTGGACCTTCCTCGGGTCCGAATGCATGTTCTTCGCGTCACTGATCTCGACCTACGTGATCTATCGGCACAGAAGCCTGGTCGGTCCCTTCCCTCACACAGCCTGGACCGATCCGGCAACCGGGCAGGTCTACGAGCCGATTATCGAGATCCCGCTGGTCACGGTGGGTACGGCGCTGCTCCTCTTCAGCTCCCTCTTCATCGTGCTGGCTCTGTACGGCGCGCAACGGGGCAACCGCAAGATGCTGCTGGGGTGGCTGGGGGCGACGATCTGCTGCGGCCTCTTTTTCGTGGGAATGCAGGTGTACGAGTTCACCCACTTCGTGCACAAGGGACTCACGCTCCAGCGGAACATGTTCGGCGCCAGCTTCTTCACCCTGACCGGCTTCCACGGCACTCACGTTTCCATCGGGGTGATCTGGCTGATCACCATGTTCGTGCTGGCGCTGCGGAAGCAGCTGCCGCCGGAGAACGCGATCAATCTCGAGATGGCGGCGCTGTACTGGCACTTCGTGGACGTGGTCTGGATCATCATCTTCCCGGTCGTTTACCTGATGCAATGAGGTCCACGGCATGACCGCTCATGTGACCGCGGCCGAGGAGCACGCCCACGGCCATCCGACCCCGGGGACGTATACCAAAGTCGGCCTGGTGCTCTTCATCCTGACGGCTTTGGAAGTGGCGCTCTACGAGGTGACATTCGGCGAGCACGCGGGTGCCCTGGGGGATCTCAGGCAGGTCTTCGTTCCGATGCTGCTCACGCTCTCGGCGGCGAAGTTCGCGCTGGTGGCGATGTTCTACATGCACCTCAAGCAGGACAACCGGCTCTTCACCGGCGTATTCGTGTTCCCGCTGATCATCGCCGCCGTGGTCATTCTCGCGCTGGCGGCGCTCATGGCCTACCATATGGCGTTCTCGAAGTCGGGCGGGTGATGCTGGGTGCGCTCGCGCCGCTGCTGCTCGACACGCGGCCGAGACCCTCCGTTCCGTTCGAGCCGAGCTGGGCAATGCATCCGAGCGTACTGATAGGCACCGGACTTCTCGGTGCCTTGTACGTTTGGGGGATCGGGCCGCTTCGGCGCCGGAAAGGCTGGGGTCCGCCGGTGCCCGCGTGGCGGGTCGCGTGCTTCATGGCCGGCCTCCTCGTGCTCATCGGGTCGCTCAACGGCCCGATCCACGACCTAAGCGACTACTATCTCTTCTCGATGCACATGCTGCAGCACCTGCTGCTCACGCTGGTGCTGCCCCCCTTGCTGCTCGCCGGGACGCCGGGCTGGCTGCTCCGCCCGCTGATTCAACACCCGCTGGCGCTGCGAGCGGCGCGGGTGGCGACTCATCCCCTCATGGCCGGCGTTTTCTTCACCGCAGCGCTGACCGCCTGGCACACGGTTCCGTTGTACGATCTGATGATGCGGGACCACGATGTGCACATCTTCACCCACCTGCTCTTCATCGTGGCCGCCGTGATCATGTGGTGGCCGGTCATGAGCCCGCTGCCCGAGCTGCCGCCGCTGGGTCCGGGTCTCCGGATGCTCTACCTCTTTCTGGTGGGTATCCCGATGCAGCTGGTGGCCGCGATTATCACCCTGTCCGATTCAGTGCTCTACGAGTGGTATGCCGAAGCACCGAGAACCTGGGGGCTGTCGCCGCTGGACGATCAGAAACTGGGCGGGCTGCTGATGTGGGTCCCGGGCAACCTTTATCTCTTCGGCGCTATAGGGATCGTGTTCCTATTGTGGGCGCGGCAGGAGGCCTAGCCGCCGGGTTGCGGCTGGTCTTATCGCGGCCTACGTTGGAGGTGCCCTCTGAAAGGCTTCGATGCGCCTCGAGGGCCCAAGGGGCGCTACATGATAGAATCATCTCGACCCGATGAGCCGCCAGGCGCGGCCCGTCCGGCCGCGCTCGCTTCCCGCGTGGCGCTGCTCATCCGGTCGCCAATGAGCAAGATCCTCCGCCTGCGGCTCGCGCTGATGTTCGCGATCGCGCTGGGCCTCCTCGCCATTATCGTCATCGTTTCCTACCAGACCACGGAGCAATTCGTGGCCGCGAGTGAAGAAACGGCCACCACCAGCCGGCTGCTGCTCGAGTTGGAGCGTACGCTTTCCACGATGCGGGATCTCGAGACCGGCCAGCAGGGATACCTGATTACCGGCGATGAGCGCTATCTCACCACTTACGGCGATGCCCTGGTCCGAATCCGGACCGACGGGGACCGTCTGCTCGCGCTCGCAGCCAGCCGCCCGAGCGACGCTGTGCGGGTGGCGGCAATTCAGCGCCAGATCAACGTCAAGCTGAACGATCTCCAGGCCGCCATTCAGGCCCGGCGACAGCAAGGCCTCGAAGCCGCGAGGCAGATTTCGCTCGAGGGGCGCGGCAAGGTCGCCATGGACAGCCTGCGGAAGATCATCGGCGACCTCGAGAGCGAGCGGGAAGCCGAGCTCCGCGCTCAGACTGCGGCTTCGAGCGACGGGGCCAGATCGGCCCTCCGCACCGTGATCGCGCTCGCCCTGCTGGCATTGGTCCTCCTGGTGCTCAGCTGCGCCTTGGTGGTGCGCTACATGCGGGCCCGGCTTCGGGCGGAAGCAGTGTTGCGGGCCGAGGGAACCGCCCTCGAGGCCAACGTACGCGACCGAACGGCGGAGCTCGAGCGAACCACCGTCGCGCTTCAGGCGGAGTCCTCGGAACGCCGGGTTGCGATGGAATCGATCCAGCGCCTCAACATGGATCTGGGCCGGCGGGTCAGCGAGTTCCAGACTCTGCTCAACGTGCTGCCGGTCGGCATCGCCGTGGCTGACGATCCCTCATGCGAGCAGCTCCACGGTAACGATGCCTTCGTCACGATGCTCGGCGTCCGGGAGGGCGGCACTGAATCTCTGCTCCCAGACCAGAACCAGCAGTATCGGATCCTGAGCAACGGCGTACCGGTGCCTCCCGCGGCGCTCCCCATGCCGCGGGCCGCCGCAGCAGGCCGCCCCGTCACCGGCGAGGAATACGACGTGGTCTATCCGGACGGCCGAACCATGCACCTCCTCACCTACGCCGCGCCCTTGTTCGACGAGGCCGGAAGAGCCCGTGGGGCGGTGGGCGCGTTTCTCGACGTTACCGCGCGCCGACGGGCCGAGGAGGAGACGCTCCACGCCCAAAAACTCCACGCGATCGGTCAGTTGGCCGGGGGCGTCGCACACGACTTCAACAATATTCTGACTGCGATCAGCAGCTACACCGAGTTTCTGCTGGCAGACATGAATCGGGGGACGCCGCGGCGGGACGACGTCGTGGGCATTCAGGAGGCGGCCGCTCGAGCTGCCGCGCTTACGCAGCAGCTCCTGGCGTTTGGTCGCAAGCAGGTGCTGCAGCCGACGCTCATCGACGTACGAGAGCTGCTGGACGACACCGGTCGCATGCTCCGGCGGATCATCGGCGAGAACATCAATCTCTCGGTGGTGGCCGGCCCGATTCTGAGCCCGGTGTTGGCCGATCGCGGGCAGCTGAGCCAGGTCATCGTCAACCTCGCAGTCAACGCGCGAGACGCGATGCCGGAGGGCGGGCGCCTCACTATCGAGGCGCGAGACGCGCCCCTCAGCAGCGGCTACTCCGAGGAGCACCTCGGCGTCACGCCCGGACCCTACGTGCTCATTGCGGTAAGCGATACCGGACACGGCATGAGCGCGACGGTGAAGGCTCGCATGTTCGAGCCGTTCTTCACCACCAAGCCGCGGGGCAAGGGGACCGGTCTCGGTCTTTCCACCGTTTTCGGCATCGTGAAGCAGTCCGGGGGCCACATCTTCGTGTACTCGGAGGATGGGCACGGTACGACCATCAAGGTCTACCTGCCGCGGGCGACCGACGCCGCCGCGAGCGACGGAGCGACCCGCGTCTCGGTGGTTCCGAGGCGGGGAGTGGAGACGGTGCTCGTGGTGGAGGACGAGGAGTCGGTGCGGAAGCTGGCGCGCCGCGCGCTAGAGGCGTCCGGCTACACCGTGCTCCATGCCGGATCTCCCCTGGAAGCGATCGAGATAGCCGCCCAGTATCCGGGACGGATCGACCTCGTGCTTACCGATGTCATGATGCCCGATCTAACCGGGCGGCAGCTGGCCGACCGGCTCACGGCTTCTCGGCCGGGCATCGCCGTACTCTACATGTCCGGGTATGCCGAGGACGCCATCGTACACCATGGCAGACTGGATCCGGACACGGCCTTCCTGCAGAAGCCGTTCTCGCCCGACACGCTGTCCCATGCGGTCCGGGCGGTCCTCGACGGCCAAGGGCACGCGACGGAAGCCAGCCGCGCCTGAGCGCTGTCCTGTTCTCTAAGCGGGAGGGCGTTGGGCGGCGATTGCATCCGCAGTGAGCACTTCTCTCACCCGTCGGGTCAGCTCGGCGATCGAATAGGGCTTTTGGAGGAAGGCCACGTCCGGCGCCAGCAGGCCGTGCGGCGTTAGCTCGCGCCCCGTGTAGCCTGACGCGTAGAGCACCCGCATCCCGGGGCGGATTCGATGCAGGTCGGCGACAACCTGTGGGCCGCTGCGACCGGGAAGGATGACATCCATAACCACCAGCTCGATGATCCCAGGGTGGTTTTCGGCCAGCTCAACGGCGGTTTCCCCATCGGCGGCCTCGAGCACGGTGTAGCCCCGTGAGCGGAGGCCCCGGGACGTCGTTCGCCGAACAGCAACCTCGTCTTCGACCACCAGGATCGTCTCTCTCCCGTATCCCGCCTGATTCCCCGCCTCGCCGGTTGCCGCACCCGCCGGGCGGTCGACCCGAGGCAGATAGATGGTGAATTGGGAGCCCTCGCCCGGGGCGCTTCGGACGCTGATCGCGCCACCGTGCCGCTGGACCGTGCCGTATACGGTCGCGAGGCCGAGGCCGGTTCCTCGGCCGAGCCCTTTGGTCGTAAAGAAGGGCTCGAAAATGCGCGCCTGAGTCGCCGCGTCCATGCCCGTTCCCGTGTCGGTCACGCGCAGAGCGACGTAGGGTCCCGGTGGCAGGGCAGCCAGCTGGCGATCCGGTGGATTGGCGGGCAGGTCGATGCTGAGGGCCTCTAGAGTCACCGTCCCGGTTTCCGGGATCGCATCTCGGGCATTGACGATCAGGTTGACCAGCGCCTGCTCCATCTGCGCGACGTCGCCCCGTACACAGCCGATATCGTGCTCGATGTGCACTGCCAGATTGATATGCTCTCCGATGAGTCGCTGCAGCAGGCGATGGGTGCTGGCCACGACCTCGGCGACCTCAACAACCTTGGCCTCGATCACGTGCTTGCGACTGAAGGCCAGCAGTTGCCCCGTCAGTGTCGCCGCGCGTCGTCCGGCGGTCCGGATCTCCTCGATCTCCGATCGCAGCGCGGCCTTCGCGGGCAGCCGCTCGAGAGCGAGCTCGGTCGTCCCCAGAATCGTCGTGAGCAGGTTGTTGAAGTCGTGGGCGATGCCGCCGGCGAGCTGGCCGATGGCTTCCATCTTCTGGGCGTGGCGGAGCTGCTCTTCCAGCGAATCCCGCTCGGTGACGTCGTGGGCCGTCAGCACCAGGCCGTGCACGCTCTGATCGGCCAGCAGGTTGGTGACGACGACTTCGAGATGGCGCCACCCGCCGCCCTGATGGGCGATGCGCCACCGGGCCGAGCGCACGACGCCCAGATTGGGGATGGCTTCCTGAAACAGCCCGCGGGCATGAAGCGCGTCGTCCGGGTGGAGCAGATCGAGGAACTCGCTGCCAACAAGGCTCTCAGCCGTCCGCCCGGCCACCCGGCCCACCGCCGGGCTGGCAAACCGCATGACCAAGTCCTGATCGAGAATGAGCAGCGGGTCGGTGGAGTGACGGACCAGCGACTCGAAACGACTTTCGCTTTCGCGCACCACACGAGCACGCAAGAGCCTGACGTTTTGCCGTACGGTGGCTGCCTCGCGCAGGCTGAGCAGGGCGGTGAGTACGATGGCGACGACGGCGAGCGCGCTCAGGGATGATGAGCGCCACGACACGATGGCGTTCCACAGCAGGAGCACGTACACCGCGCCAGCCGCCAACCACGGCAGCGGGCTCCAGCCGTAGGTGAGGTCGGGCTTGGCAGGCGCAGGGGCCGGCCCCGGACCCCGGGAAAAGACCTCGCCGCTCCACACGATGAGCGTATAGCTCACCGCGTAGAACACGTACGTCCATTGGAGGCCAGCGGACGAGGGGTCGCGGTAAACTGTCTGGTAGAACAGATCGGTCAGGAGCGACGCACCCTCGCCGATTACGAATAGGCGGAGTGCGTGCAGGTTCACGCCGGCAGGTCGCCGCAGCGGGACCGTGAGGAGGCCCACGAAGTACGCCAGCGCCCCAAAAGGGAAGGCCAGCAGGATGGCGCGGTGCAGGGGCGGCAGGTCGACGGCAGTCAGCGGGCGAATCACGATGAACCAGATTACGGCGCCGCCGCCGATGACCGTCAACAGCGCGTCGAGCACGAATCGCCACGGCTCGATGCGGTTCCGCTGTTCGAGCGGAAGAGCGATCAGCCCGGCGATACCTGCGGCGTACGAGACGAGATAGGGAACGTTGGGCCAGGTAAAGGTCGGGTCCACGCCGAGCAGCGAGTCCCAGACAAACCAGGAGGTGTTTCCGACACAGATGCTTGCATAGCAGGCTGCGAACAGGCCGAGCGAGAGTCGTAGACGGGTGCCGGGGGCGGCACGCCTGGACGCCCGCCAGAAAACCCAGGTCGCCGCAAGGTTGAGGGGTTGAAACGCGAGGTTGAGAATGAACTCCCCGACTTCGGTGTGGACGCCCCAGCCGGATGAGACCCAGCCGACCAGCACCGCAGCGTAAAGCGTCGATGCTACGGTCCATGGCCCGGGCGCGACCGGGCGTCGGGCTCGGGTGCCCGCCTCTGTTCCCGACCGTTCAGCCGGGGTTGTTGCGACGAACGGGAGAAGCGTCATTGCAGCAGTGTCATCTGCTCAGCGTCGCGCGGCGAGTGCGAGGCAGAGCCAGCCTCCCAGGAAGCAAAGCCCGCCGGCAGGTGTCATCGCTCCCAGCCACCGAACACCCGTCAGGGCCAGCGCGTACAGGCTACCAGAAAAGATCAACGTGCCGACGAGAAAGAGCCAACCCGCCCAGATCGTCAGCGGCCCTGGCCACCGGGTCGTGGCCCATCCGACCGCGAGCAGCGCGAGCGCGTGGTACATCTGATAACGTGCCGCGGTCTCGAAGACCCCGAGTTGCTCCGGCGCGAGCTGGTGCCGAAGCCCATGCGCGGCGAACGCTCCGGCTGCGACTGCGATCAGCCCCGACAGCGCGCCCGCGACGAAGAACACCCGGTCCATCAGTGTCGCTCGGTTGGCACCAGCCAATGTCCCCCATCGACCACGAACACCGCACCCGTGATCCAGTCGCCGGCCGGCCCTGCGAGATAGGTGACCATCTGACCGATGTCTTCCGGCGTGCCCCAGCGGCCGGCCGGGATGGACCGCTTGGCATAGGCTTCCATCCGGAAGAAGTCCGGCGCATCCTGGTCAGGCGGAGTGAATGCCTTCTTTACACCTTCGGTGGGTATGGGTCCAGGCGCAACCGCGTTGACGCGGATGTTGTCCGGCGCCCACTCGAGCGCGAGGGTCCGGGTGAGGGCATCAACCCCGGCCTTGGCAGCAGTGGCATGCGCCATTTGGGGCCAGCCGCGATAGTGCAACGTCATCGAGATCGACACGATCCGGCCGCTGCCGGCCTCCCGGAGTGCCGGGTACGCCGCCTGGCAGCAATAAAAGGTCCCATACAAATCCGTCTCGACCACGGCGCGCCATCCGTTGGGCGACAGGCCGGCTGACGGCGCGTAGAAATTGCCGGCGGCGTTGTTGACCAGAATGTCCAGCCGGCCCAACTCGCCCGTGACCCGCTCGACCATGCGCCCAACGGACTCCGCGTCGCGCACATTTGCTTCGACGCCGATCGCGCGCGGGCTCGAGGAGCGGAGCTGGGCCAGCGCGGATTCCAGGTGTTTGGGGTTTCGGCTCGCGATCGCGACGCTGGCTCCCGCGGCGGCAAGACAACCGGCGATACCAAGCCCGATGCCGGTGCCACCCCCGGTGACGAGGGCCACCCGGCCGGCAAGGAGGTCCGGGGCAAAGACCGCTCGCTCGGGACTCACGCCCGCTCCTGCGCACTGGCGCGCGCGAGAAATGCGGCCAGGCGTCGCTGGAATTCAAGGCTGAGAAATGCCTCGATCTGCGCCTCGCCCTCGGCACGCAGCGCACGCTCGAGGCCGGCCAGCTCTTCGGCCCGGCAAAGCCGCTTGATGGATGAAAGGCTGATGGGCGCGTTGGCGGCCAGTGCCTGGGCCAGAGTCATCGCGCGGGCGTCTAGTCCGGCGTCTTCCACCACCTCGTCCACCAGGCCGCACCGGAGCGCTGCCGCGGCATCCACCGTCTCGCTTGCCAACAGGAAGCGGAGTGCCGCACCATCGCCGATGAGGCGGGGAAGCCCATAGGTTGACCCGCCGTCGGGTACCAATCCCATGCGGGAGAAGGCGGATGTGAAGCTGGCGCTGGTGCCCGCGAGTCGCATGTCGCACGCGACGGCGAGGTCCACGCCAAATCCGGCGGCCGTCCCCCGCACCAGCGCGACGACCGGGAGCGACGCCTTGACGATCGCCAGAATGACGGATTGAAAGCGCTCCAATCCGTCGCGAATGTCGCCCCGGATCGGATTGGGCCCGAGCTCTGCCAGCCAGCGCAGATCCAGTCCGGAGGAGAAATGACCCCCGGCGCCTTCCAACAGGATCACTCGGGCCGAATCGCTCGCGCAGACCTGTTCGATCTCCCGGGCGACGGCTGCGGCAAGCTCCGGCGTGAGCGCGTTCCGGCGAGCCGGCCGATTGATGGTGAGCCGCCACGCCGCGCCGTCGGCGCGGCTCACCAGCTCAGGCGATGCCATGTCCGACAGTCATTCCGGCCTGCCCGACGTCGGTGGTGCGATGGCCATCCCCATCGCGTGGTACCCGTTGTCCACATAGACCACGCTACCGGTGATCGCGGCGGCAAGAGGGCTCAGCAGAAACGCCGCCGCGTTTCCCACGTCGGTCGCATCGATCGCCCGCGGCAGCGGCGAGTTGGCGGTGGTGTACGCAATCATCGTATGGATGAAGCCGATCGCGGTCGCGGCGCGAGAGGCCCACGGTCCCGCCGAGATGACGTTGACGCGGACGCCCCACTTGCGCCCGGCCTCATAGGCAAGCGTCCGCGTATCGGCTTCGAGCGCGGCCTTGGCACTCGACATGCCGCCACCGTAGCCCGGGATCACCCGCTCGCCCGCCATGTACGTGAGAGAAAGGAAAGCGCCGCCCGGACGCATCATTGGCGCCAGGTGACGGACCAGCGAAATGTTGCTGTAGGCGCTTACGCTCAGGGCCGACAGGTATCCGGCTCGACTGGTTTCGAGCAGCGGATTCTTGACCTCGGGGGCGTTCGCCAGGCTGTGGACCACGAAATCGAGACCCCGATCGCCGAAATCGTGGCGAATTCGCGCCGCCATTCCCTCGACGCTGAAGTCTCCCTGCTCCTTGTATCGCTTGTTGTCGCGTACGTCAGGCGGGGCGTCCGCGACGCGATCGAATGCGGCATCCAGCGGATAGATCCGCTCGAACTCGAGCTTCCGGCCGTCGGCGAGTCGCAGCGACTCCTCCATCTTGCCGCGCTCGAGCAACTTGTGAAAAATCCCGAGGGCCGGCGGCCAACTGCCTACGCAGATCGACGCGCCGGCTTCGGCAAGGGCCTTCGCAATGGCAAACCCAAAGCCGCCGTCGTCCGAAACCCCGGCGACGAGCGCCCGCTTGCCGGTCAGATCGATGGCGAGCATGTCACTCCCGAACCCGGTAATACCGAGGCAAATGGCACTGGAACAAGTGGCGCTGGAATAGTAGGCGGCTTCACTCCGCCCGCAACACCTCGAGCGGAGTGCCGCTCAGCGCTTCGCGCGTAGTCCAAAGTCCTACCCCGGCGCTGAGTGCGGCGATCGCCACCACGAGCCCCGCCAGCGGAAGAATAGGGATCCAGAACCGTCCATCGAAGTACCAACGGGTGAGTCCCCAGCCCGCCGCCGTCGCAAGCAGGACGGCTGTAACCGACGCGAGTAGGCCCAGCGTGAGATACTCCGCCAGCGCGATACGGAGGACTTGATGGCGCGTGGCGCCGAGGGTCCGAAGCAACAGTGACTCGCGCAGCCGCTGAAGTCGGGTGGTCGCGATGGCCCCGACCAGAACCAGCCCGCCTACCGCCAGACTGAAAGCCGCCATGAACCGGATGGCCAGTGCCACCCGGTCAACCAACTGCTCGAGCTGTTGTTGAACCAGTGCGAGGTCCACCGTGGTTACGTTGCTGAAGCGCTCCGCGAGGGTGCGTTGAAAGGCGCCGCGGACGGCAGGGTCGTCGATTCGGGTAAGGGCAACCAGCATCTGCGGCGCCTGCTCCAACCGGCCCGGTGCAAAAACGACAAAGAAGTTGGGCTCGAAACGGGCCCAGTTCACCTCGCGCAGGCTGGTCACCCGCGACGGAACCGTCACGCCCTGAACGTCCCACACGATCTCATCGCCGATACCTACCCGCAGCTCCTTGGCAAGGTCCTCCTCGACCGATATGGCGACAGGGTCTGCGTTCTCGGAAGATTGTGCGGCAGCCCACCAGCGTCCCGCTACCAACCGCTCCGACGCGACCAGCGTATCGCGATAAGTGCTTCGGTACTCGCGCCGCAACGCCCAGGCGTTAGCCGGCTCGCCGCTGCCGCCGCGAACAGTGTCTGCCAACAGCTCCTGCACGGAACGACCTTTGACCGAAACAATGCGCATCGGTACCAAGGGGACAGGGCCGTACTCCGGCAGTTTGCGCGAGCGTAACTCCGCAGCCACGGCCGGCGCCTGATCGGTCTGGATATCGAGCAGCAGCAGGTTGGGCCGGCGGGGCCCACCGGTGAGCTCGAGGCCGCGCCGGAGATTGTGCTGAACCAGGAAGAGGGTGCTGAGCAGAAACGCGCCAAAGCCAAGTGCCAACACCACGGCCACCGTCTGATTCGCCGGGCGGAACAGATTCGCGAGGCCCTGCCGCCACACGTAGGGCCAGGTTGTTGGGAACCACCGTCGCAGCCCGCGCACCAGCAGTGCGGCCGCGAGCCAGAGCGCGCCCAGCGCGAGCGCGATACTGCCCGCGAATGCGGTACCGGTCCGCATGTTACCAACTTCCAGCGACGCCAAGCCGATCACGCTCCCGGCCAATGCCGCGATCGCCGGCCAGCGCCAGCGATCGGGGGGAGTAGGGGTCGCCTCATAGGGCCGTCGGATCGCTGCGAGCGGAGAAATGAGTCTCACAGCCAGGAGCGGGAGCAGCGCAAAGATGAGGGCGGTCCAGGTGCCCAGGCCTACCGCCAGTGCAATCGCACCCGGCACTATTGCGGCGTGCACATCCACTGGCAGCAGGCCGCGCAAGAGCATCGGCAGCACCAACTGGGCCAGTAGACCGCATGCCGCTCCGAGCAGACTGCCTGCCAGCCCCAGGATCGCCGCTTGCGTGAGATAGATGGCGAAGACCTGGCGAGCGGTGGCGCCGAGACAGCGCAGCACGGCGATCGTCTCGAGCTTTCGCCGCACGAACACCAGCACCGCGCTGGCGACACCAACGCCGCCCAGAAGGAGGGCAACTAGGGCCACAAGCCCGAGGTACCGGGACATCCTGGTGAGGACGTTGGTCAAGTTCTCGCGATCATCCGCGACCGTCCGAACCCGCACATGCTGTGCATTGAGCCCGGGCCGAAGCTTCTGCGCCAGCGTCTGAGCCGACACGCCGTCACGCAGCTTTACGAAGGTCTGGTGCTCCGCTTGCGATCCAAACCGAAGAAGCTCGGTCTCCTCCAGGAACCGCTCCGGGATGAAGATGCGGGGTCCGAACGCTGTTCTGATGCCCACATCGCCGGGGAGGTTCTGGAGCGTCCCGGTGATCAGGAAGCGAGCCTCGCCGAGCGCGAGAGAGTCGCCGACCTGAGCGCCGAGCGCGGGAAGCAGGGCAGGGTCCACCACGACGTGGCGGCCTTGCTGCAGCGCCGCCCATGCGCCGGTGGGGGCCGTCTTGATCGCCCCGTAAAACGGAAATGGACCCTCTACCGCCGACGCTTGCACCAACCGGCTGCCGCTGGTGCGAGCAACGTAGGCCATGGCGGGAAAATTCGTGAGTCGCGCCGTGCCGCTCGCGGGCAGAGAATCGATTACGGCTTGAGCCCCCGGGGAGAACGGGCGTCGGCTGGAAAACCCGAGGTCGGCGCCCAGCAACGCCCGAGCCTGGAGCCGAACTGATTCCTGCACGTTGGCGGTAAATGAATTGATCGCGACGAGCGCGGCCACCCCGATCGCCACGGCCCCGAGCAGCAATGCCAGGTGCCCCGCTTCGGCCCGGGTTTCTCGCCAGGCCATCCGAAAGACAAAGCCGGGCGTGGTCATCAGGTCGTGAGGCCGACCATCCGGCCGTCCGCCAGGCGAATGGTGCGGCGAGCGCGGGAGGCCAGGTCCGCGTCGTGGGTCACCAACACCAACGTCGTGCCCAGATCGCGGTTCAGCTCTACCATCAGGTCGATAATGGCACCGCCCGTGGCGGCGTCGAGATTCCCGGTCGGCTCGTCGGCGAACAGGATGCGGGGCCGGTTGCTGAACGCGCGGGCCAGCGCGACCCGCTGCTGCTCGCCGCCGGACAGCTGGGCCGGATAATGATGACCCCGATCGGAGAGGCCGACCCGGGCGAGCAGCTCGTCCGCCACTCGGCCGTTCCCGTCGCCGCGCAGCTCGAGCGGAACCTGGATGTTCTCTCGCGCCGTGAGAGTCGGAATCAGCTGAAACGACTGAAAGACAAAGCCGACCTTTTCGCTCCGGAGACGAGCCAGCGCGTCTTCATCCAGTAGGGTCAGCTCCTGGCCATCGAGCTCGACAGTGCCGGTGGTCGGGCGGTCGAGCCCTGCCAGAAGGCCGAGCAACGTAGTCTTGCCGCTGCCGGAGGGGCCTACGATCGCGACGAAACCGCCCGGCTCCACTTCGAAGCTGATATCCTTCAACACCGTGAGCTCGCGCCCGCCCGAGAGATAGGTGCGGCCGAGCGATTCGCATTTGAGCATAGGTCGAATGATATCTCGGTATGTCGCCTTCGTTCTTCAGCTCGCCGCGACAGCTTGCGGCCGCACGCGGGACGAGCCGGCGATCTCGAGTGGCGGCGACGCGTCGGACACCGCTGCGGCGCCTGCCCCGACCGGAGCCACACCGACTGTTGTATTTGTCGGTACCAGCCTCACGGCGGGATTGGGCCTCGATCCGGCGCAGGCCTACCCCGCGTTGCTTCAAGCCAAGATCGACTCGACGGGGCTTCGGTATCGCGTCGTCAATGCCGGCGTGAGTGGCGAAACGTCCGCCGGCGCCCTCCGGCGCATCGACTGGGTCCTGCGCGATCACCCGGCCGTGCTGGTGATCGAGACTGGGGCTAATGACGGGTTGCGCGCGCTGAGCCCGGACTCGCTCGAGGCCAATCTTCAGGCGATGATCGATCGCGCGAAACGCTCCACGCCTTCCCCTACCATCCTGCTGATCGGGATGGAGGCGCTCCCCAATTTCGGCCGCGCCTACGGGCGACAGTTTCGCCGGATCTATCCCGATATCGCTCGGAAAAACGATTTGCCGCTGGTGCCGTTCCTGCTCGCAGGTGTGGCCGGCGTAGACTCGCTCAACCAGCCTGACGGGATGCATCCCACGGCGGCGGGACAGCGGATTGTGGCGGGGACCGTGTGGAAGACCCTGAAGCCTATTTTGGAAAAGCGTGAACGTTGACTTCTCCTAGAACTTCCCCCAGTTCTGCCACCGCCCTCTCCACCTCCTCCTCTGTGTTGTAATAGTGGGGTGAGAACCGGAGCGCGGCCGCTGCGTGCTTCGCGTCCATGTCGATCACGGCGCTGGCCCGAGTCGTCGTGCTCACGTTCACCCGGCGCCGGCGAAGCTCGAGCTTGATCGCCTCCGGATCGGGATGCGACACAGCGGCCGTGACGATGGCGCACAGCTCCGGCCCACGATCGAGCACCCGCACTCCGGGAAGCCGCGCGAGCAACCGCCGCGCGAGGTCGGCAAGCTGCCGAGCCCGGTCACGGGCGATTGCCACGCCGACGCTGAGAGCGTACCGGGCGGCAGCCCCCATGCCGAGCACCAGCGCGCAGGGAGACTCCCAGGTCTCGAATCGCCGAGCCCCGGCTGCGACCTCGAAGGTGTCCGGGTTGGTCCAGGTGGCCCCGTGCATGTCGACCAGCAGCGGATAGGCCCCCTGCTGCAGCACCCGGTCCGATGCAAACAGGAACCCGATGCCGCGCGGGCCGCGGAGAAACTTGCGGGCCGATGCCGCGAAGTAGTCACAGCGAACCCGGCTCACGTCGATCGGGATTTGTCCGACTACCTGGCAACCGTCCACGAGATAGGGGATGGCCGCTTCCTCGCAGATCTGGCCCACCGCTTCCACCGGTTGCACCAGGCCGGAGTTGGTCGGCACCCACGTCACTGCCACAAGCGACGGCCGCCGCCGGCGGATCAGCTCGCGCATCGATTGCGGATCGACTCCGCCCTCTGCCAGATCGTCGGCCCGTACGACCTCGACGCCACACCGTTGCGCGAGGGAGAGGTACATGATCTGGTTGGATGCGTAGTCGTTCCGGGTGGTGAGAATCCGGCTGCCGGGGCCGAGGTCGAAAGTGGAAAGAGCCTGCGAGAACGCGACGGTAGAGTTGGGAGCTACGGCCACGTTCCGTGGCTCGGCCCCGAGCAGTGTTGCCAGGCTTGCATAGACGTCCTGGAGCTGGTCGGCCACGCTCTCGGCCGCCTCATAGCCGCCCAGGGTTGATTCGAGCGCCAGGTGCCCTGCGACCGCGGTGGCGACGCTGCTCGGCACCAATGCCGCGCCGGCATTGTTGAGATGGACCCGCTCCGTGCAGCCGGGTGTGTCGGCCCGCCAGCGGTCGATGGTGGCCTGCGCAGCGGACTTCGATCGAGTAGATGCCATGGCATCGTCACGATACATTCAGCGATCCTCACTGCCCCGGTGGCCAGCCAGTCTCACCCTCTGCCCCGACCGCACACATGCATCGTACGCTCGCGTTTGCAGTGTCGTTTCAGGCTGTTGCGGCGTCGCTTGCAGCACAGGACGAGGCGTCGCTCCGCTCGTACTTCGAGGGGCGAACCGTCCTGATCAAGCTGGCGATGCCGGCGGCCGAAGCCGGGGTAGACGTTTACCCCGGCACCACGCCGCCGGTGGACTATCCGGAGCACGCAAAGCGGCTCAAAAGGTACGGCACCGCAATCGAGGCCGGCCAGTCGGCCCTCATTACCAAGCTCAAGGTCAAGGGGAACCTGATCGAGTTCCAGCTCGATGGCGGCGGATACGGAACTTCGGGCGACCCGACCAATCCAACAGTAACTGCCGCAGCCGTGCCCAAGACTCAGCGGGAGAAGGACCTCGAGGCCGCGCTCAAGACGGAGACCGACCCGGCGGCCAAACGTCGCCTCGAGCGGGAGTTGGATCAACTGCGAAGCGACCGCGAGCGCGAGGACCGGCGCAACCAAATCGTAGCGGCGAGCGCAACGGAGCGGCGGCGGGAGTACATCCAGCAGCGGCGACTGCAAGGGGGCTCCCGCTTCAACTTGCGCTACCCTACGGGCGTGCCGCCCGACGCCGTGCGAGTGGACGCGGTGCGCGCCGCGCTGGACGAGTTCGTCGCATTCGAGCTACCTGCCTCACCGCCCGAGGCGCAAGTCGATTCGATGCCGGCCGAGCCTAACGGCGCGCTCGCGCTTCGAAAAGGCCTGCTCGTCGAAGATGTGGACTCCCTGCTCGGCGCGCCCATGCGACGCACCAGCCGCAAGGAGGGCACGCTCGCGGTAACGAGGCAAACCTACGATACTCGTGACGGTCGGGTCGTCGCGGACTTTGTCGAAGACGTGCTGGTCCGCTACACCGTCACCTCGCAATGACCCTCCGCCTGCTCGCGTTTGCCGCATCGCTCCGGCGCGGCTCGATCAACCGCAAGCTTCTCGGGCCGGTCGTCGATCTGGCGAAGGAAGCCGGTGCTCTGGTGGACGTGGCGGAGTTCGCCGAGTTCGAGATGCCGATGTTCAATGCGGACGTTCAAGCGGCCAGCGGCTTCCCGGCCGGAGCCGAGGAGTTGGCGCGCCGGCTACGAGGCGCGGACGGGGTGGTGATTGTGTCACCGGAATACAATTACTCCCTGCCGGGCACGCTCAAAAATGCCATCGACTGGGTATCTCGGATGCGGCCTATGCCCTTCCTCGGGAAGACCGCGTTGCTGGTCGCCGCGTCCGAGTCAGCCGCGGGCGGGATCCGTGGCCTCTGGCAGCTCCGCATTCCGCTCGAGGGGCTGCGCGTGGTGGTTTATCCCGACATGTTCTGGCTGCCGCACGCGTTCCAGGCATTCGACGAGAGTGGCGCGCTCAAAGACCCGAAGGCCACGGAACGGCTGAGGACGATGATTCGGGGATACATCGTGATGGCGGAAAAGCTGGCAAGAGAAGCGTGAGCGGTAAGCGTCGAACGGTGAACGGGACTCCGATTTCATCGGAGCACACCGTTCACCGTTCACTGTTCACGCAGTATCCAACTTTGCGTCCAACTCCATCTTCACATTCCCCTTCAAGGCCTGCGACACCGGGCAACCGTCTTTCGCCGCCTCGGCCGCCTTCTGGAACCCGGCCTGGTCGATTCCCGGCACCTTTCCTCGCACCTCGAGCCGCATGGACGTGATCTTGAAGCCCGCGCCCACTTTGTCGATCGTGCACGCTGCGGTGGTGCTGATCCGGCTCGGCGTCTTGCCCGCCTGCTCGAGCCCCACCGCGAGCGCCATGCTGAGACACGCGGCATGGGCCGCTGCAATCAGCTCCTCAGGGTTGGTTCCCTTCGCTCCTTCGAAGCGGGTCGCGAAGGAATAGTCGCCCCGAAACACCCCCGAACCGGCCTCGTAGTGCCCTTTGCCGGTGCGGAGAACACCTTCCCAGACTGCACTGGCTTTGCTCGTCGTCGCCATGATCGTCCCTCACATAGTTGAGCGGTCGAATCTAATGCGCGTCCCTCCCGGCCTCCGGTCCAGCGGGTTAGGTTGGAGGCCGCTTGAGACCCACCTAGCCTCGGAAGGTAGAGATGCCCTGTAGCCCGTTTCGACCGGTAACCCTCGCCGCCGCCTTCGCCCTCGTCTGCGGTGCGTCCACGCCGGGGGCCGCGCAAAACCCCGCCCCGACCAGACCCGCACCCAGTGCACCGACCGGAGCCACGCCAGCGACCACCATGCCGGCCGGGTTCGTCAAAGAGTTCGGGACCATGTGGACGTTCGACGCGCCGCCGCTCGAGTATTGGAAGGCTCGCTACGGGTTCACCCCGGACCAGGCCTGGCTGGATAACGCCCGGCTCGCCTCGGTCCGGCTCCCCATCTGCTCGTCATCGTTCGTCTCGTCCGATGGCCTGGTGATGACCAACCATCACTGCGGCAGAGACTGCATCACCGCCGTTTCGCCGGCGGACACCAGCTATCAACGCGCCGGATTCGTTGCGCGCACGCTGGCCGAAGAGAAGAAGTGCCCCGGCCTCTACGTCGACCAGTTACAGTCGGTCGAAGACATTACCGCCAAGGTGCGCAGCAAGGTCACCGCGACGACAACCGCGGCCAAGGTGACGCAGCGGGACGGGGCGATCCAGCAGATCGAGAACGAATGCAAGCAGCAGACCGGCGACGTCTGCCAGGTCGTCACGTTCTACCAGGGTGGACGGTACTCGCTGTATCGCTACAAGCGCTTCTCCGACGTCCGGCTGGTGATGGCGCCGGAGGAGGCCATCAGCTTCTTCGGCGGCGATCCGGACAACTTTACTTACCCGCGTTTCGATCTCGACCTCACGTTGCTCCGGGTGTACCAGAACGACGCCCCCATGAAGACCGAGCACTATTTCAAGTGGAGCGCTGCGGGAGCCAAGGAAGGCGATCTGGTTTTCGTGATCGGCAACCCGGGATCCACCGGGCGGCTGCTGACGCTGGCGCAGATGGAATACCTCCGGGACGTGACCTATCCCGGGCAGCTCGCTCAGCTCAAGCGGAACATCGCCGTCTATCAGGAAATGGTGAGCCAGAGCGACGAAGCCCGGCGACGCTGGGAGAACCAGCTCTTCTACGCTCAGAACTCGTTCAAGGCGATCAACGGATACCAGGCCGGCCTGCTGGATACCGCGATCATGGCGAAGAAGCGGAAGTTCGAGGACGCCTTCCGGGCTCGGGTAAACCACGACCCAACCCTGCGAGCGAAGTACGGCGACGCCTGGGACAAGATCGCGGCGGCGCTGAAGCAGGAGCGTACTCTCGCGGTGAAGTCCCGGTTCTACGGCTTTGGAGGCTCACAGCTCCTCTCCATCGCAGGCATCCTGGTCCGCCTGCCAGAGCAGAGCGCATTGCCCGACTCGGCCCGGTTGCCAGCATACCGCGGCGACGGTATCGAGAAGGCCAGGAGTGTGGTGCAGGGCGACGTGCCGATCGACAAGGAGGTCGAGAAGCAGACTCTTGCGGCGCAGCTCACGGCCGCACGTAAGGAGCTTCCGGCGTCGGATCCGTATCTCAACGCCGTGCTCCAGGGGCGGAGTCCGGAAGTCGCGGCCGAGGCCCTGATCGAGAAGACGTCGCTCGCCGACCCGGCCGCCCGCAAGGCATTGATCGATGGCGGTGCTGCGGCGGTCCGGTCCTCGACCGACCCCCTCATCGTCGTCGCTCGAAAGATCGCACCGCTCTCCCGCTCAGTCGCGATGCGAAATGATTCGCTCGAATCGGTTGCCTCGGCGAATGCAGAGCGGATTGGCCAGGCGCTTTACGCGGCGTACGGCACATCCCTCCCGCCCGACGCGACCTTTACGCTGCGAATCAGCGACGGTGTGGTGCAGGGATATCCCATGAACGGCACCAAGGCCTCGTACAAGACGACCCTGTACGGCTTGTACGGGCGCTCCGCAGACTTCGACGATCAGCCGCCATTCCAGCTGCCGGATCGCTGGAAGGCCGCGCGCGACCGGGTCGATCTCGCGACGCCGATGGATTTCGTGACGACGAACGACATCATCGGAGGTAACTCCGGCAGCCCGGTTATCAATCAGAACGCCGAGGTGGTTGGCCTGATCTTCGACGGCAACATCGAATCACTGCCCAACCGCTTCATTTTCACCGATGAAGTGGCTCGCTCGGTGGCGGTGCACTCGCGGGTGATCACCGAGGCGTTGCGGAAAGTGTATGACGCGGGACGGGTGGCGGACGAGTTGGAAGGAACGAAGGTAAGCCAGCAGTAAGACCGGAAAAAAGGGGAAAGGGAGAAAGGGGAAGGGGAGGATTCTCCCTTTCTCCTTTCCCCTTTCACCGCAGTCTATAGTTGAATCCCACGACCAGACGGAACGGGCTCGTGTCGTTCACCCAGGTCCAGCGGAACTCCGCGAACGGGCGGGTCCGGGCCTGGGGTTTGGAGAGGTTGAGTCCGAAGAAGAGGTTGTACCCAGTCTTCACCTCGTTCAGCGGCCTCACCTTTACGAAGGCCGCCCCGCCCCCACCGTAGATGCTCCGGCCCGGTCCGAACGTCAGCGTACCGTCGGCGTTCAGCTGCCACCGGAAGGGCGTCTCGTCGCCGAAGAAGTAGTCGCCGCTCGGACGGATCTCGAAGCGATCCTGCAACCGATATCCGATCTGCCCGCCCAGACTCCAGGCGTGGTTCTCGAAGTCCCGCCCACCCCGTGCCCCTGCGGTCAGCGTGGCAACCGGTCCTGACCTGCCCTGAGCCCAGAGCGCGCGCCCGACAAGCAGGGAAAAGGCGAGCAGCCCCGTGGGCAGCAACGTCACATAGCGACGCATCGAACCTCTTTGGCGAGAACGTTGTGGCTGCCGGTGAGCGCCGGATGTTAAACCAGGCGGGACATTTTGTCACCGCGCCGACCGGTCTGTCCCTGGAGCCCGGGCCGGGTTGGCGCGCCGACCGTCGAGCCAGTCGGGCCGGCATCGGGCAAATTCATCGCTGCAAAGCACATGCGAGCGCTGGTTCCGCTTGGCGCGACTCCTGCCCTTGCACCCTTGCGCACGCCGGTGCCCCAACAGGGGAGAAGCCGGCGACATGACCTTCATTGTCCCACTTCAAGCGTTACCCACGGAGGAACGCATGTCCCGGAAGCTCTCGCTCGCCACCCTCGCCCTGTTCGCGGCCCTGCTTGCGACGCCAGTCATGGCCCAGCAGCCCACGGGCAAGGACAGCACCCACGCAGCCGCAACGACCAGCCATAAGTCCTCGAAGAAGCATCACAAGAGCAGCACCTCGAAGGACACCACCAAGGCCGCAACGGCCAAGAAGGACAGCACTAGCAAGAAGTAAGCGTGAACGGGAACAGTGAACGGGGGGCGTCGGTTATCGGAGCCCCCCGTTCGCTGTTCACTTTTCACTGTTTACTCGGTCATGTGGGCTGGATGATCTTGACCTCTCCCAGATTCAGCTCCCGGACTCCCGCCTCGATCTTCGCCCGGTCTCCCACGATTAGCCAGACCAGCCGGTCGGGATGCACCACTTGGGCGGCGGCGGCAGGGACCTGCGTTGAATCAACCGCGCGCACCTTGGTCGGGTAGGTATCGAAGTAACGATCATCGAGACCAAAGGTCACGATGCTTCGGATCGTGGCATCCACCGCAGCCATGGTCTCCCACTCGCCCGGAAGGGTGAGCGTAAGGCTCGACTTTGCTTGCGCCAGCTCGGTTGAATCCACCGGCCGGTCCTTGAGGATCCCCTGCAGCTCCTTCGCCAGCTCGACGAGTGACTCCTTGGTCTTGTCAGTCTGGACCGGTGCATAGGCTACAAACGGCCGCTGTCCCCGCGCGTCCCGAATGAAGCTGCCGGCTCCATACGACCAATGCTTGCCTTCCCGCAGGTTCATGTTGATGCGGGAGCCGAAATTCCCGCCCAGCAAGGCGTCCATTACCTCGATCGGCACCTCATTGGGGTTGTTCTTGGGCGGCGCCAGGTTGCCGGCCAGAATCACCGTCTGGAGAGCACCCGGCCGGTCGATGAGATACACCGCCGGCGTGGCAGGTAGCGCCACATCCTTGACGTTCTTTGCCGGGATGTCCCCCGGCCTCCATGCTGCGAACAGACGCTCCAGCTTGGGCCGGATCTCGCCCATCGTGGTCGCTCCTACCACGATCAGCGTCGCATGATTGGGCTTGAACCAGGCGCGGTGGAACGCAGCGACGTCGGCCCGCGTGATCTTTGCCGCCGATTCCTCGGTGCCGGTTCCGCTCCAGGGCGTGGCATACGCATGGCCTGTCGGGTAGACCAGCTCGGGGAAGGCCCGGAGCGCCATGGTGAACGGCTCTGCCTTCTCGCGCTCAATCGCAGCGAGTTGCTGCTTCTTCAGCCGATCGAAGTCCCGTTGCGGAAACGAGGGGTTGAGCACCACATCAGCGAACAACGCCAGCGACGGGTCGAGGTTTTCCTTGAGCGCGTCGAGCGTGACACTGGAGTAGTCGAGTCGCGAAAACGCCGACAACGACGCACCGAGGCGCTGGAGCTCCTCGCTGATCTGAAGCGAGGTCCGCCGCTGGGTGCCTTCGTCCAGCATGGCGAGCGTCATGTTGGCCGTTCCCGGCTCGGCCGACTGATCGGCGGCGAACCCGGCATCCAGCAGGAGATCGAATCGCACCTGCGGGACCGAGGGCCGCTCGGCAAGCACGATCTTGAGCCCGTTGGACAGAGTGGCGCGCTCCAGATCGGGGAACTTGGCCGCCGGTGGCGCTCCGGGCTCGGGCACCTTGGAGCGGTCCGCACCGGCCGTCGCCGTCTGGTAGTTGGGGAATGGTCGGACTTCGAGCGTGTAGTCGCCGTCGGCCAGCCATTGCTTCGCTACGCGTTGCAGATCGGCCGTCGTGGCCGACGCGACCCGATGCAGGCGAACCTTGTAGAAATCCGGGCGACCGGTGAAGACGGCTCCCTGTGCGAGCACATCGGACTTGCCGCCGAGCCCGCCGATCCGCTCGATGCCGCGGATTAAGTCGGCCCGGAAATCGGTCTTGACCCGGGCCAGCTCGGCGGGCGTTGGACCGGTCCGGAGCAGCCGGGCCATCTCCTCGTTCACTGCCCGCTCCACCTTCGTGAGATCGTCGCCGGGCCGCGCCGTGGCCTGAATGACGAACAAGCTCCCGATCTCGCGGGCATCGAGGAACGCGGCCACATCAGTTGCGATCTGATCGTCATACACCAGACGCTTGTACAGCCGCGAGGTCTTCCCAGCCGACAACACCCGCCCCAGCAAGCCCAGATACTCGCCGTCGGCCGTGCCCCACCCCGCGACGTTCCAGACCCGGTAAAGCCGCGCCTGCGGCACCCGATCCTGCAAGACGCCGCGCTGACTTCCGGTCCGCTTGGCGATCCAGGCGTCCTGGCGACCTACCGGCGGCCCCGACGGGATGTCGCCGAAGTAGTGCTCGACCTTCTCGCGCGCGACCTTCGGATCCACATCGCCGGCGATCACCAGCACGGCGTTGGCGGGCCCGTAATAGGTCTGGAACCATTCCTTCACATCCTCGAGCTTCGCAGCGCTCAGGTCCTCCATGGATCCTATGGTGGTCCAGGAGTACGGATGGTTCGGAGGAAACAACCGAGGTGTGAGGAACTCCCAGACGGTCCCGTAGGGCTCGTTCTCTCCCTGCCTTTTCTCGTTCTGCACCACGCCGCGCTGCTCATCCAACTTGGCCTGATCGATGGCGCCCTGCAGGTGCCCCATCCGGTCCGACTCCATCCACAACGCCATGTCGAGCGCGTTGGTGGGAACGTTTTCGAAGTAGTTGGTGCGATCTTCGTTGGTGGTGCCGTTCTGATCGGTGGCTCCGGCTCGCTCGAAGGGAGTGAAGTACTCGCCCTTGTAGTTCTCGCTGCCGTTGAACATCAAGTGCTCGAACAGATGGGCGAAGCCGGTGCGGCCGCGCTTTTCGTTCTTCGAGCCGACGTGATACCAGATGTTCACCGCGACGATGGGCGCCTTATGGTCTTCGTGGACGATCAGGGTGAGGCCGTTCTTCAGCACGAACTGCTGGAAGGGGATGTCGATCTCATGGGCGGGCGCCGGGGCCGCCGGTTGCTGGGCTTCGAGCGCTGGCACGCCGACAACGACGACGCAAGCGCCGGCCAGCGCAAGCCGGCCGCAGAGCCGTGGGTACACGCAACCTCCTGGGACGAGAACGGTGGGGAGCCGACTGAGCAGGCCTACGACGCCGGGCCCGGGATGGTTTCACTCCTGGGACCGCGTCTACCGTGCTGTCTGCGGCACATCCAACACCTGCCTGACCTTGCGGACCAGATGGTCCAGCGAAAACGGCTTCTGCAGAAAGGCGGTCCCGGGAGCCAGCACCTGGTGTCGTCCGATGGTCTCGTCGATGGTGCCGGAGATATAGAGCACCTTGATCGCGGGGCGATGGATCGTCAATTGGGCCGCAAGTTCGCGACCGCTGGAGACGGGAAGCACCATGTCGACCAGCAGCAGATGGATAGTCCCGGGGTGCCGGTTGGCGATCTGGATGGCTTCCTGAGTGTCGGCCGCGGTGAGGACGGTATAGCCCACACGCTCGAGGACCCGCCGGCCCAACGCGCGCACCTGCTCCTCGTCGTCCACCAGCAGAATCGTCTCTCCGCCCGACCCGCCGGTTGCAACCGGAGCCGGTCCCCCGCGTGTGGGTTGTTCCACGGCTGCTAGGTAGAGCGTGAAGCCGGCCTCCACCCCCGGCTCTTCCTGAACCGCAAAGTACCCACCACTTTGGCGCACGACTCCGTACACGGAATCAAGCGTCGCGCCGGCCAGGGACAGCTCCGAATTGCGCATGACCAGCACGGCGTAGCGACCCGGCCTCAAGCCGGGATGCGCCTCGGCGAACTCGGGATCCACCCGGGCGCTCTTGGTGGCCAGCGTGAGCCGCCCGCCCGCCGGCATCCGATCCCTCGCTTCGAGCGCGACGTCCACGACGATCTGCTCCAGCTGCGCCAGGTCGGCGAGAACGGGCGGCACCTCGGGGTCGAAGTCCGTCGCGATCTCAAGGTGGTCGCCCATCAGATGACGGAGGATGATTCGCAGATCGTAAAGAATTGCGTTGAGATCGAGGATGCGGGGTTGGGGCGACTGCCGCCGGCTGAAACTGAGCAGCTGGTGCGTGAGCTGTGCCGCGCGCTTGGCTGCCTTCCGGATCTCCTCGACATCGGCTCGCGCCTCCGCGCCCAGGCCGTCGTTCTCGAGCAGGAGCTCGGTCGAGCCGAGGATGGCGGTAAGCAGGTCGTTGAAGTCATGCGCTATACCACCCGCGAGATGGACGATCGATTCCATCCGCTGAGCGCGCCGCAACCGCTCTTCGACCAGCCGCCGCTCGGTGAGGTCGAGCACGAACCAGACGGTCTGGAGCGGGGAGCGATTGATGACGGCACCCCCCACCAGCACCGCGCAACGGCTCCCGTCCTTTCGAACCAGCTCCCTGTCGACCGGCGGACAGGCGCCGAGTCGGATGAGGTCATCGAGCGCGCGGGCATCGGCCTCGGCATGTTCGGGAGTCGTGAGGTTGGTCCACCGAACCCGTCCCTCCGACAGGTCGTCGCGACTATACCCCACCATGCGGAGAAAAGCGTCGTTGGCCTCGGTGATCGTCTCGCCCTCGGTGACCACTACGCCGAGGACGTTCGAATCCACCAGTCGCGCCAGGCAGGCGCGACTCACGCTCAGCTCGTCAACAGCTGCGGGATGGCCGGAGGGGGGAGTCGCCCGACTGAAGGCGTTGTCCATCAGGGCCGGTGGGACAAGGAACGCTGCATAGCCATAATCTAGTGCGCTCTCCGGCTGGCGGGGTCCGGGGTGGCAGCCGTACAATTCCGCATGGCGTTTCTGGACACGAAGCAGCAGCGCGCCTCCTGGGTCATCCTCCTCCTCGGCATCGGCCTCGCCCTGGCGCTCTGGCCATTCGTCACCGGCCTCATCGGCGCGCCGGTGTTGTACATTATCTTCGCAGCGGTCCACCGGGAGCTTTCTCGACGAATGCCGGTGCGCCTCGCAGCCGTTGTAACGCTGCTGCTGGCATTGCTGCTGATCGTCATTCCCAGCGTGCTGTTCATCAGCCTGCTGGCCGGCGAAGCGCAGGACATGGCCCGCCGGGTGGTTCAAAGCCCGCTCCTGGCGCGGTTGCGTGAGCTAAACGTCGGCGGTTACGACATCGGCGCCCAGCTGGAGCAGGCCGGCGCCCGCTTCGCCTCGCTCATTGGGGCCAGCCTGCTCGGCTTCGCGGGCACGGCCACTCGCCTTCTGCTCCAGCTCACCATCGCGTTCTTCGGTCTCTATTTCCTGCTCGTCTCTGCCGGAGACGTGTGGCGGCTGATGCTGCCGTTCATCCCGTTTTCCGCGGCCAACGCAGAGGCGCTCCGGCGTCGCTTCAGGGATGTGACGACCTCCACGGTGATCGGAACCGGGGTGACCGCCCTGGTTCAGGGCACGCTCGTTGCGCTCGGATTCCTGATGACCGGTCTTCCCAATCCGGCGTTCTGGGGTGTGGTCACGGTGATCGTCTCAATTCTGCCGGTTGTAGGAAGCGGTCTAGTCTGGGTGCCGGGGGTGGCCGTGCTGGCGTTCGAGCATCGGTACGGCTGGGCGATTGCCTTGGCGATCTGGGGACTCGTCGCCGTAGGCCAGGTGGACAACCTGATCCGCCCATGGGTCTTTCGCCGCTACGCCAGCATTCACCCCTTTGTGACGATTATCGGGGCCATGGCAGGGATCTCCTATTTCGGCCTCCTGGGCTTGCTCATCGGGCCCCTCGCGATCTCGTATTTCTTCGAGCTGATCCGCATGTATCGCCAGGAGTATCTCGAGGGCACCTCCGTAGCGCCCGAGCCTCGGGAAATCCCTGCGAGCCGTCCCTTTTCCATCACCTCGTAGCGCTTATCGCTGTCGCCGCTCCAGCTCGGCGGCCAGCCCTGCCTGCACGCTGGCGAACGCAGGTTCGAGGTCATCTACTAGGCTCGTGAGCGGCTCCCAGCGGCCGGCGAGGGCCGCCTGCTCGATCTGGCGGACCAGCTCCCAGACCCTGGTCGCCCCGAGATTCCCCGAGGTCGAGATCAGCCCGTGCGCCCAGTAGGCGAC
>DATJGL010000294.1:0-6129 GCA_035495075.1 Gemmatimonadales bacterium | reverse complement strand
AGAAATTCCTCGGCCAGCAGCCGCTGGCGAGGCGTGAGCTCCATGAGCTGGAGCTGCTCCCGCAAATGGTCGGTGAGATTCCGGGTCTCGACCGTGACCGGCTCGGTGTATTCCTGGACCTCGAACTGCTCCCGGGTGCCGCCGACGTCGAACCCATTGAGCAGAATCTCCTCCCAGTCCATCTCCTCGTTTTTCTGTTGCTGTTCCTTTTCTTTGTCCTGCTCCTGCTGCTTTTCCTGATCGGCGGCGGACTCTTCGTCCTCGGGTTCGAGCAGCTCGAGGAACGGATTCGCCAGCAGTTCCTGCTTCAGGTGCTGTTGCAGGTCCATCATGGGCATGTACAGCATGTCCATGGCTTGATAGAGCCGCGGGTTGACCCGCAGCTCCTGGCGCATGCTGGTCTGCTGGGAAAGTCCGGTGCGGAGGCTCACGCGGCGTGCTCCAGGCGGGCCCGAAGCCGCGTCGTCAGCGTGGGACCGAGATAGCGCTCGGCCACCCGCTCGTCGTAAACCAGCTCGCGGACCGTACCGGCCGCTTGCACCTTCCCCTCGAACATGATGTACGCGCGATCGACGATATCCAGGGTTTGCTCCACGTTATGATCGGTGATCAGCACGCCGATACCGCGATGGCGAAGACCGGCGACGATGGTCTGAATGTCGTGCACCGCGATCGGATCGACCCCGGCGAACGGCTCATCGAGCAGCATGAACCTCGGATCGGTCACCAGCGCGCGAGTGATCTCGAGCCGGCGCCGTTCGCCCCCGCTCAGGGCGTACGCCTTCACTTTGCGGAGGTGGCGGATCCCCAGCTCGTCGAGCATACGCTCCAGCGCCCGCTGCCGCTCGGCCCGGTTCAGCTTCCGCGTCTCCAGAATTGCCAGAATGTTCTCCTCGACCGTCATCCGGCGAAAGACCGAGGGCTCCTGCGCGAGGTACCCGATCCCAATTCGAGCGCGCCGGAACATGGCCGCTTTGGTCAAGTCCTTGCCGTCCAGAATCACCCGACCGGCCTCCGGCCGAATCAGGCCCGTCAGCAGATAGAACGTCGTCGTCTTTCCCGCGCCATTGGGTCCCAGCAAACCGACGATCTCGCCTTGCTCGAGCTTGAGGCAGACCTGGTCCACCACCCGCCGGCCGCGATAGCTCTTGGTCAGATCCTGGCCCTCGAGAACGCTTCCCGATGGCGAAGCCGCAGGCGGCTCGACCGCGGGAATTCCGCTGGCTCGGTGCGCCACCGCGAGCAGCGCTGCCCCCAGCGTGTCGCGATCCTTCACCGCGTCCGACCACCAGGGGGCCGCTGCCCGGACCTCCACCCAGTCGGGGCGAGTGTCCTCGATCCAACCGTCCAGCGCCAACCTCGGGAGCACGGATGTCGTCACGTGCGCCCGCACCGACTCGCTCAGCCCTTCGGCAGGCCGGTAAACCCGCAGATAGCCTTCCCGGTACGCCAGGAGCAGTCGGGCCAGGCTGGCGCGTCCATCCTGGTCAGCCGCCGCCACCAGCGAGGCGAGCGCGAGCGGCAGTGATGGATCCGCTGTGTCCAGCCGGCTTAGCCAAGGGGGCTGGCTCATGGCTGAGCCCGCGTGGTGTCGTTGGCCGCTGCCTTCTCCGCGCTCGGCTCGAGCTGCACACCATCGGCTTTCCCCCGTACTTCCACCAAGTCGACCGTCTCCGATCCGTCCGGCTTCATCGTGATCACGATCTCATCACCGCGCGCGTAGTTGATCGTTGGTCGCTCGCCGGGCTTCTTCTTCTCGTTCGAATCGAGGTGGTACGACCGCGCCGAGCCCCGGGCAACGAGGCGGGTGAGCACCGTCTTGGTGCTGCCGGCCGAGTCGTGAGCCTCGAAGGTGGCAATCACGGTATCTCCCGTCAGCCAGTCGCGCTCGTTCGTTACCGAGTCCACCTGGCCTCCCAGCCACGCCTTTCCGAACGCCCGCGCTTCCTTCAGCTGCTGATCGGGCGAATCGAGGGCGATCGAATCTGCGCGGATCTCGTACTTCGGCGCCTTCGCATACGGTCGAATGCTGTCGCCCCACGCCTCGGTATGGGCCAGCTTCCGGTCCACCAGATCGTGTACGATGGTATCGGCAACCAGGGTCCAGTCCTTGTTCACCGCTTTGCCATCGCCCTTCGCGACGACCCGCTCGATGTCCCGGTTCTTGAGCCGGAAGTCGAGCCTGCGTCCGCTCAGATCAAAGCTGTCCGAGCCGAGCCCGTGCAGCTCGGGCCGGGTCCCGAGCAAGGTGCCGTCGTTGGCGGGTCCGGTGTCGAGCCGGAGGGAGTCACCCCGGGCCGCGAAATCGCTGCGGTCCACCGTGACCTTGCCGCCGCCCCAAATCCGATCGTCTCCCTTGATCCGGACCCGGTCGGCCACGATGACATACGGCTCGCCCGGCTTCCCCGCCGAGTCGGTGGCCGCGGAGTCTCCCCGAGCCGAGTCTTTCGCGAAGTACTCGATCCGTGGCCGACTCACGGCATACATCTCGGTGGTGTCTCTGACCCCCTTCACCGCCCGATAGTAGTCCAGCGAAGGGCCGGTCAGGGTGGACCCCGTCGTCAGGTTCCGCGTCTTCACCTTGCGGCGGGCCTCCCACCGTTCGTCCGACCGGTAGTAGGTGCCGAAGTCGGTGTCCATCGCGAGCGTGGTATCGCGGTAGCGCACGTGTCCGTTGAACACAACGGTATTCCCAGCGTACGAGGCGACACTGTCGCTGAACATCGTGATCTTGGTACCCCGGCAGCTCAGCCGGACGTTACCGCCCGCGAAGTAGTTGACGCCCCCAGTTGTCTCGACGGCGATGCCCTTCCGTTCCACGTTGTCGATCTGCAGCGTGCAGCGATCGGAGGTCTGGGCTACGAGCCGGGTCGCAGCGACCGCCAGCGCGACAGGCACCGCCAGCCATCTCATTGCTGACCCGGAAGCAGTACGCCTTTGCCGGCCACGCCGTGGGGACGGTTGGTCACCACGTTCTTAAAGTCCGGGTCCGAGCTGAAGCCGGTGCCCTGAATAAACTCGTTGTCGTGCTCGAATCGGAACGCCTGGTCGGTCGAGATCTCGTTCTTCTTCGGGTCGAACTTGAGCGTTTCGGTCTGGAGCTTCCGTCCGTCGGTCGCGACAACGACCACTTTGCCGTCCGCCTGCATCGAGCCGTCCTGCCACCGATACGTCCCGCGGTCCGCCGTCAACTTGGACGACTCCGCGCCTTTCGCGTCGTAGAAGGTCGCCCGGAGCTTGCTCAATAAGGCGAGCTGGCTCGCCTCGTAGAAGTACGCCGTGTCTGCCTCGATGTGGCTCTTCCGCACACCGTCCGCAGTGACGAAGTGGGAGAACCCCTCCAAAACCTGATCCGCGGTGTCCGCGGCCTGCACGGTGGCCGTCGGCCGGGCGCCGCCGCTTTCACAGGCGCTCGCCATGCCGCACGCGATCGCGACGACCACGACGCCCCCGACCCGCGCTGCCCCCCGGCGCCGCGCGGGCATCAGCGTGTGACGCCGGCGAGCTCCTTGGCTTCGGCCCCCGCCCCGCCCCGCCGGCGCCTGAGCGCGGCGCCGATGAATCCCACGAACAACGGGTGCGGCCGGGTCGGCCGCGACTTGAGCTCGGGGTGGAACTGGCAGCCGATGAACCAGGGATGGTCCGGCAGCTCGATCGTTTCCACCAGGCCGCCGTCCGGCGACTGACCGGAAAGACGGAGTCCGTACTCGGCCAGCACGTCACGGTAGGCGTTGCTCACCTCCCAGCGGTGCCGGTGCCGCTCGCTGATCTCCCCTGCTCCGTACGCCTGCGCCACCTTCGACCCCGGCCGAAGCTTGGCTGTGTAGGCGCCGAGCCGCATGGACCCCCCCAGGTTGGCCACGTCCCGCTGAGAAGGCATGAGCGAGATGACCGGCGACTCGCATTCAGGGGCGAACTCAGTGCTGTTGGAATCGGGGAGATGACAGACGTCGCGGGCGAATTCGATGATGGCGACCTGAAGGCCAAGGCAGATGCCGAAGAAGGGAAGGTCGTTCTCCCGGGCCCAGCGAATCGCTTCCATCATGCCTTCGACCCCGCGAATTCCAAACCCACCCGGAATCAGCAGCCCATCAAAGCCCTCCAGGATCCGTCCGGCGGTCGCCAGGTCGGTGAACTGGTCGCTCGAGAGCCAGTGGATCTCCACGCCGGCGTCGTGCGCGATACCGCCGTGGATCAGCGCCTCCTGCACCGATTTGTAGGCGTCGTGGAGATCGGTGTACTTGCCCACTACCGCGATCTTTACCCGGTTGACCGGGTTCAAAATCCGCTGGGTGATCTCCTTCCAGGGCTTCAGGTCCGGCTCCGGCGTGGTCAGGCGCAGTCGCTCGCACACTACGCGATCGAAGTTCTGCTCGTGGAAGCGGAGCGGAATCTCGTAGATCGAACGCACGTCGGGGCTCTCCACCACGCAATCGAAATCCACGTTGCAGAACAGGGCGATCTTGCGCTTGATGTCCGCTGAGATCGGCTGTTCGCTCCGGCAGACCAGAATGTCCGGCATGATCCCGATCTGCATCAGCTCCCGGACCGAGTGCTGGGTCGGCTTGGTCTTGAGCTCGCCCGCGGCCGCGATAAACGGCACCAGAGTGAGGTGGATGAACAGGGCGTTGTCGCGCCCCACTTCCTGGCGGAATTGGCGGATGGCCTCGAGGAACGGCAGCGACTCGATGTCGCCCACGGTCCCCCCGATCTCGGTGATCACCACGTCGTGTCCCGGTGCGGTGCGCCGGATCGCGTTCTTGATCTCGTCGGTGATGTGGGGGATGACCTGGACGGTGGAGCCAAGGTACTCGCCACGCCGCTCCTTGTTGATCACCGTCTGGTAAATGCGGCCGGTCGTGACGTTGTTCTGCTGGGACAGGGAGCGGTCGATGAAGCGTTCGTAGTGGCCCAGATCGAGATCGGTTTCAGCGCCGTCGTCGGTCACGAAGACCTCGCCGTGCTGAAACGGCGACATGGTCCCGGGATCGACGTTGATGTAGGGATCGAACTTCTGCATCGTGACGTTCAACCCGCGCTCTACCAGCAGCCTTCCCAACGAAGCGGCGGCGATGCCTTTCCCGAGAGAAGAGACAACGCCGCCGGTGACGAAGATGTACTTGGTCGCGTTGGTGCCGCTGGGCATGAAGGCTCCCTCTTAGGAAAAGGGCCAGTGGAAAGGGGAAGCGGGTCGAGCCGAGAAGGTTCTTCCGTCGCGCATCATGGAAGGTAATAGGCGATGCGGGTGCAGTCAAAATACGTGCCGCAGGGCGCTATTCACTACCAGCTATCCGCTATCAGCTTGACACGCAGGGACTTGGCTGCTACTTCCGCAGCGCTGTGGCGTCCAGTGAGGCCAGTTCCAGGAAGTTGGCGAGAATGGTTTTTCCCTGTTCCGTCGCAATCGATTCGGGGTGGAACTGCACCCCAAAGACGGGGTATTCGCGGTGCCGCAGGGCCATGATCTCCTCCCGGGCCAGCCGGTCGGCTGACCAACCGGTGATCTCGAGCTCGGGGGGCAGTCCCCTGGGAGAGACGACCAGAGAGTGGTATCGCATGGCCCTGAGGGGCGACGGCAACCCCGCAAAGATCCCCTGCCCGTCGTGGACTACGTCCGTCGTTTTCCCATGCATGATCCGATCGGCCCGGACAACTGTGCCGCCAAAAGCCTCTCCAATCGCCTGATGGCCGAGGCAGACCCCCAGGATCGGAACCCGGCCTGCCGCGGCGCGAATGAGAGGCACGGATATGCCCGCCTCCTTGGGGGTACACGGGCCGGGCGACACGATGATCGCGTCTGGCTCCAGTGCCAGCGCCCCTTCGGTCGTCAAAGCGTCATTCCGGTAGACCACCGGATCGGCGCCGAGCTCCCCCGCGTATTGCACGAGGTTGTAGGTGAAGCTGTCGTAGTTGTCGAGGACCAGGAGCATCGAGCGCGTCAGCGGGGTGGGTGGGCAGCGCGGATGGAGTCGCGGAAATGCAGCGCACGCCTGCGCGCCGAGTCGGCCTTTCGCAAGGCGGCATCGCGGATCGAATCGGCGCGGACCTCATTCACTTGAGCGATCGAATCACCCATGCGTGCGGCAGCCTCGCCGATCGAGTCGCCCATCCGCTCGGCGGCGTCCGCGG
>DATJGL010000293.1:0-10790 GCA_035495075.1 Gemmatimonadales bacterium | reverse complement strand
CTGGCGCGTGGACTACAATGCTGTCCGGCCCCACAGTTCCCTCGGCAACGTGTCCCCCACGGAGTTCGAGCAGTGCACTCGTGACCGGGCACCGAGCCCGATGCTCACCTCCTGACTGGAGGAGAGTCGGGGAGCACGTCGAACCGGCTCCCACCTGAGCGGCGCAACTCGCTCGCCCTGGCGTTAAGGGGCCGCGAGGGGGTCTCGGTCCTTGACCCCTCCCCCTCGGCAGACTACCCTCTCGCTACCTGTCCGACCGTTCCCCGCCCAGTCTGCTGGGAGGCTTCGCTATGCAGTGTCGCCGGTGTCAGCAGGACAATCCCTCGCATGCCACGTTCTGCCTCGCATGTGGTGCCCCCGTCAACGAAGCCACCTCGGAAGTGAGGAGGCATGCGGAGCTGAAGGATGAGATCGAAAGCCTCCGCCAGTCGCTGGCCGAGGCGCTCGAGCAGCGGACGGCCACGGGTGCGATCCTTCATGCCATCTCACGGTCGCCCAGAGACCTGCCGGCGGTCCTCGATGCCGTCGTGTCGAACGCGGCACGCCTCAGCCACTCGGCGAACGTGTCCCTCTACCAGGTCGAGGGGGATCGCATGCGCAAGGTGGCGGAGCACGAGGACGGACCTCAGCTCACGACGCTCCGCGTCGGCGAGACGCGCCCGATCAGTCGCACCAGCGTCAGCGGGCGCGCCATCATTGATCGCACGATGATCCATGTACTGGATCACCGCTCGGCCGAGGTGGCGCGGGAGTTTCCCGACGGCGCCCGGCGAGATACCGGCATCTATACGACCCTTGGCTTTCCGCTGCTCAGTGACGGGCGCGCCATCGGCGCCTTCACCGTGTATCGCACCGAACACCGATCGTTTTCGGAGAGTGAGATCGCTCTCCTCCAGACCTTCGCCGACCAGGCGGTCATCGCCATCGAGAACGTGCGACTGTTCACGGAGCTGCAGACGAGTAATCACGAGCTTACGACTGCGCTGGAGCAGCAGACGGCGACGAGCGAGATCCTGCGGGTAATGTCGAGTTCGCCGACGAACCTGCAACCGGTGCTCGACGCCATCGCCACAAACGCGGCGCTGGTGTGCCACGCGTACGATGCCATCGTCTTCTTGCGGGAAGGTGATCGCTTGCGCTACGCCGCCCACTACGGTCCAATCAAAATCACACTCCAGCGTGCGACCCTTAGCCGAGGCTCTGTCACCGACGCCGCCGTTCTCGACCGCCAACCGGTGCACGTCCATGATTTGCTGGCGACTGAGCCGCCGGCGTTCCCCCTAACCGCGAAGGCGGCGCGAGAGGGCGGTTTCCGCGCCGTACTCTCCGTGCCGCTGCTTCGTGAGAACGAGGCCATCGGGGCTCTGAGCATCCGTCGTCGGGAAGTCCAGCCGTTCACGGACCGGCAGATCGCGCTGCTCCAGACCTTCGCCGACCAGGCCGTGATTGCCATCGAGAACGTGCGACTGTTTAACGAAACGAAGGAGGCGCTCGATACGCAGACGGCCACCAGCGACATCCTGCGCGTCATCAGCCGCTCGCAGACGGACGTGCAGCCGGTGTTCGATGCGGTCGCCGAGAGCGCGGCGCGACTGTGCGACGCGTTCGACGTCACGATCTTCCGTCGCGACGGTGACCGGCTCCGGCTCGTCGCGCACCACGGGCGTATGCCCGTCGGCACCATGGGCGACTTCTCGCTGTCGGTGAGCCGGGAAACGGTGGGCGGGCGCTCCGTGATCGACGCTGTGACGCTGAACCTCGAGGACGTTCAGGCGGACGCGGGCGAGTTTCCGGAGGGTGTGGGCCACGCACGCCGGTTCGGGCACCGCGCGATGCTGAGCGTGCCGCTTACGCGGGATGGCGCGGCGATCGGCGTCATTCAGCTGCGCCGCACCGAGCCCGGACGCTTCACCGACCGGCAGGTCGCGCTGCTCCAGACCTTCGCCGACCAGGCCGTGATCGCCATCGAGAACGTGCGATTGTTCACCGAACTGCAAGAGAAGAACCAGGCACTCACGGAGGCCCATGCCCACGTGACCGAGGCGCTGGAGCAGCAGACTGCAACGGGTGAGATCCTCCGCGTGATTTCAGGCTCGCCCACCGATGTGCAGCCCGTCTTCGAGACGATCTTGGACAGCGCCACGCGGTTGTGTTCAGCGGAGAACGGCATCCTCTTTCAGTACGACGACGGGGCTTTCCACACAGTGGCGTGCCTGGGGCTCAGCCCCAAGGCGGAGACCGCGTTTCGGACGCAGCCAGCGCGGCCGGGGCCGCACTCAGGCCTCGGGCGGATGCTCGCGGAGAAGCGGCCGGTTCAGGTTGCGGACGTTACCGACGATATCGCTTACCGCCAGGGCGATCCGCTGCGCGCTATTACGGTGACCCTGCTCGGCGCCCGCACGGCTATGTGGCTCCCGCTTCTCAAGAGCGACGCCGTGGTCGGCGCCTTGTCGATCTACCGCCGCGACGTTCGTCCCTTCACGGCCAAGCAGATCGACTTGGTAGGCACTTTCGCCGACCAAGCGGTCATCGCCATCGAGAACGTGCGCCTGTTCACGGAGCTGCAAGAGAAGAATCGGGCGCTCACCCAGGCTCATGCGCAGGTGACCGAAACGCTGGAGCAGCAGACGGCGACGAGTGAAATCCTACGTGTCATCAGCCGGTCGCAGACCGACGTGCAGCCGGTCTTCGACACAATTGTGGAGAGCGCCGTTCGGCTGTGCGACGCGCGGTACGGAGCCGTGTTCAACTTCGACGGTGATCTCGTACATCTCGTGGCGCACCACAACTTTTCCGAGACGTGGCTCGAGGGTGTTCGCAAGCAGTACCCGATGCGTCCGAGCCGCGCTCACATCTCGGGCCGGGCAATCTTAAGCAGTTCGGTCGTCCAGATCCCCGACGTCGCTCTCGATCATGAGTACGGGAGCCCCCTCGCGGTACAGCGGGGCTTCCGAAGCCTGCTGGCTGTACCCATCCTTCGCAGCGGCGCCCCGATCGGGTCGATCGTCATCTACCGGCCGGAGTCTGGGCAATTCCCCGACAGCGAAATCGAGCTGCTGAAGACCTTCGCCGAGCAAGCGGTCATCGCCGTCGAGAACGTTCGCCTGTTCACGGAGCTGCAAGGGAAAAACCGGGCCCTCACCCAGGCCCATGCGCAGGTGACCGAAACGCTGGACCAGCAGACGGCGACGAGCGAGATCCTGCGGACCATTGCGCACGCGCAGACGGACGCGCAGCCGGTGTTCGATACGATCGTGCAGAATGCCGCCCGGCTCTGCCGCGCGACCGTTGCGGCGGTCTTCCGGACCGACGGCCGGATATTGTATATGCCGGCAAACTACGGGGGCTCGGCCGAAGCGCGAGCCGTCAATCTTGAGCGGTTTCCCCGGCAGCTAGATGCGGAAACCACGGCCGGCCAGGCGATACTCGCGCGAGCGGTCATCCACGTGCCGGACATCGAGGAGCCTTCGGCGCGCGAATTCCTGCGCCAGAGCGGACGGTTGCTCGGATTCCGGAGCGCCGTCACGGTGCCTATGCTGCGGGAAAATGAGGCCGTAGGCGCCATCACTGTGGCCAGACTAGAGCCCGGCGAGTTCTCGGAGGCCGAAGTGGCCCTGCTGAAGACCTTCGCCGACCAGGCCGTCATCGCGGTCGAGAACGTGCGGCTGTTCAAAGAACTGCAGGCCCGGACCGCCGACCTCACGCGCTCGGTCGAGCAGCTCACGGCCCTCGGCGAAGTCGGCCGCGCGGTCAGCTCCACACTGGATCTCGAGACGGTGCTGACCACCATCGTCGCGCGGGCCGTTCAGCTGTCGGCGCTGGATGGGGGGGTGGTGTTCGAGTACGACGAGGGCACTGAGGAGTTCGTCCAACGGGCGGGCACCGACCCCGGCGGAGCCCTCGCGGAAGCGCGGCGCACCACGCGGATCCGGAAGGGGGAAGGGGTGCTCGGGCGGACGGCCATCACACTGGAGCCGATCCAGGTGCCCGACATCACCGTGCCGGCCGCGTACGAGGGGCGGCTGCGGGAGATCCTGGTCGAGTCTGGCGTCCGGGCTATCCTCGCCGTCCCGATGGTCCGCGAAGGCCGGCTGCTCGGCTGTCTCGGGGTCACCCGCAATCAGCCCGGGGACTTCACCGCCGAAACGATCGAGGTCCTGCGGACCTTCGCCACGCAGTCGGCCTTGGCCATCCAAAATGCGCGGCTGTTCGAGGAGATCGCGGACAAGAGCCGCCAGCTAGAGGCGGCGAGCCGTCACAAGTCTGAGTTCCTCGCCAACATGTCCCATGAGCTCCGGACGCCGCTCAACGCCGTCATCGGGTTCTCCGAGGTGCTGCTCCAGCGGATGTTCGGGGAGCTGAACGAGAAGCAGGACGAGTATCTCAAGGACATCTACGCTTCCGGCCAACACCTCCTGTCGCTGATCAACGACATCCTCGATCTCTCCAAGATCGAGGCCGGCCGCATGGAGCTGGCCCCCGCCCCGTTCCACCTACCGGGCGCCCTGGAGAATGCCGTCACCCTGGTCAAGGAGCGGGCCAGCCGCCACGGCATCGCCCTGCAGCTCGACATCGATCCCCGGCTGGGGGAATTAGCGGGAGACGAGCGGAAGGTCAAGCAGGTGCTGCTCAACCTCCTCTCCAATGCCGTCAAGTTCACCCCCGAAGGAGGCCGGATCACCCTGAAAGCGGGCCGGACGGAGGGCATGGTCGAGATCGCGGTCACCGACACCGGCATCGGCATTGCCCCCGAGGACCAGGCGGCCATCTTCGAGGAGTTCCGCCAGGTGGGGAGCGACGAGACCCGCAAACAGGAAGGCACCGGCCTCGGGCTGACCCTGGCGAAGAAGTTCGTCGAGCTGCACGGGGGCCGGATCTGGGTCGAGAGCGAGCCGGGCCGGGGGGCCACCTTCACCTTCACGCTGCCTCTGCACTGATGGGCCCACAGACGCTGCGCCTGTCCGCTACCGGTGGGTCCGTGCGCTGACTAGAACGCTATGCGCTGAGATCCGTGCCTCCGCGCTGGATGGGGCTCTCCACCTCCGTGGGCCCAATGATAGCGCCGGCTGCGGGGGGACCAATGAGGCCGGTGAAGCTTGCCACCGCGAGCAGGGCGAAAGCGGCCAGGGTCACGCGACGAGGGATCGAACGCCATTGAGTGTTCATGACGATTGACCTCCTGGGGCCAAGACGGAGCAATGGCAGTGCCACGTGCGGCGGTTACGCGCACCGCTCGGGTTTCTCGGGTGTTAGAACACTTGGCGTGGGCGAGTGGGGCAGACCGCCCGGGCTCCGGCGGCAGAACGGGCAGATTGCCGCCCTGCTGGCAGCTGGCGCGTTTGCGGGCTGGCACCCGGGACGGTGTGCCCTCCCGATGATCTGGGGCGCCGGCCCTGCCCCGGGCCCTCACCCTCTCCTAGCGGGCGGCCTCGACCGGGCATCCATGGCGCCGAGGCCCTGGCCATGATCTACCGTCGCCAGTATCCCCGCCGCCTCGGCCCCATGATCGCCACCCAGCCCGCGCAGCGCGTCACCCCCAGGAGCCTGAGCGCACGTCCGCCTGTCGATCCCGAGCCCAGCGTGTCGCCAGAACCCGCGCGCACGCCTGTGGTAGGGTCTCCGCGACCATGCCCGGTGTGCGGCGAGACGGAGCTCCAGGGCCGGCAGGCGGTCTGCCCGGCCAGTTGCCGCCGGGAACGGGCCCCCCAGCGGGAGACGGCGGCGCGGCAAGCCCGAGACCGGGAGATTCGGGCGCTCTTAGAGGCGGCGCTGAGGAAGCGACAGGCGAAGGGACCATGAACCGGAGACTATTCATCTCGGCGATGACGGGTGGCCTCCTCGCCGCGCCCCTCGCCGCCCGTGCGCAGCAGCCCGACCGTGTGCGTCGGCTAGGTCTCCTCCTGCCGTACATCGAAAGTGACGCGCAGGCGCACGCTCGTGTCACAGCGTTCAGAACGGTGCTGGAGGAACGAGGGTGGACCGATGGGCGGAATGTTCGGTTTGAGTTTCGATATACGGACGGGCATCCCGATCGATTGCCCGCTCTGGCTGCCGACCTCGCCCAGCGAAACGTCGACGCCATCTTGACGGCTGGAACCGAGTCTACCGACGCCGCGCGGAGGGCGACCAAGACCATCCCCATCGTCATGGCCGCGGTCGGCGATCCGATCGCTGCCGGCTTCATCGCGAGCCTTGCGAGACCCGGAGGGAACATCACGGGAGCCAGCCTACTCGCGACCGAGTTGACCGCCAAGCGACTGCAGCTGCTGAAGGATGTCCTCCTTGCGCTCACGCGACTGACGGTCTTGTGGAGTGGCGCCAACGCCAGCGTCATCGAGAAGCTGAAGCAGATACAGGCGGCCGCCCCGCAATTCAGAGTCCAGCTCCACCCGTTCGAGTTGCGCGCCCCAGCCGATCTTGAGAAGGGCTTCGAGGCCGCGGCTCGGTTCGGGGCCCAGGCCGTCATGACGACGGAAGACGCCATTCAAATCACCTATCGGGCACGGGTTGCCGAGCTTGGCCTGCGACACAGAATGCCAGTGGCTTCCGAATTTGCGGAGTTTGCGCAGGCAGGTGCTCTCATGAGTTTCGGGCCTAATATCCTTGACCAGTTTCGGGATGCTGCGGGCTACGTCGACAGCCTCTTCAAAGGTGCCAAACCCGGCGACCTCCCTGTGGGACAGGCCACGCGGTTCGAGCTGGTCATCAACCTCAAGACCGCCAAGGCCCTGGGCCTGACGATCCCGCCGGCGCTGCTTCAGCGGGCGGATGAGGTAATCCAGTAACCCAGATAACCGCGTTCGATTTAGTCCAGAGAGGATCAACCCCATGATGACGATCGTTACCCACGTACACCTGAAAGAAGACGCGGCCCGTGAGTGGGACACCGCGATGCGCACTCGTCTGTCGGCCGCGAAGAAGCGACCGGGTTGGGTGGGAGGACAGCTCCTCCGGCAATCCGATAAGCCAGACCGGCGAGTAATCGTCGGCACGTGGAGGACTCGGGCAAACTGGGAGGCCTGGCACCAGGATCCGACATTCGCTGAGACACGCCGTCGGCTTGACGGGTTGGAGAATGGGCCAGCCGAGCACTGGTGGCATCAGGTAGTGCTTGATGTGAGGAAATACGAATCTACTCTTCCCCCAGCATCGAAACCAGCAACCAATCGGACGTCGAGGGCTAAGACGAAGAAACCGCGGCGGCGGTCGGTCTGACGATGCGGTCGGCACCGCTGCTCCCGGCAGACTAGGTTCATCGGTGATGGAGCGACGAACCTTCCTTGGTATGATCGCTGGCGGCCTCCTCGCCGCGCCGCTCGCCACCGAGGCGCTGCAGGCGAAGGTGTGGAAGCTTGGCTACCTAGACCAGGGAGCGGCGGCCCGCAGCAACCCCTATGTAGATGGGCTCAAGCAAGGGCTTCACGATCTCGGGTGGGTTGAGGGCCGAAACATCGTGTTTGAAGTTCGGTTCGCCGAGGGAAAGACCGATCAGCTCCCTGGGCTTGCGGCGGAGCTCGTTCGTCTCAAGATGGATGTCATCGTCACCTCGACCACCCCGGCGGCCTTGGCGGCCAAGCGCGCGACAGCGACGATACCCATCGTCATCGGGTTCACCGCCGATCCGGTGGGAAGCGGTATCGTCGCCAGCCTCGCGCACCCAGGAGGGAACATCACCGGATGGACGCACTCCGGTCTCGAGTTGCGAGCCAAATACTTGGAGCTGCTCAAGGAAGCCGTTCCCGATGCTACTCGCATGGGCGTCCTCTGGGACCCGGCCAACCAGGTGCATAGACCGTCGTTGCGGATCATCGAAAGCGCGGCGCAGAGACTTGGAGTGGATCTGCACCTGGCGGGCGTACAAGACCCCAAAGAGATGGAACGTGCCTTCTCAGCGCTGGCTGAGAAGGGCGTGCAGGCGCTCGTTGTTTTCCCGGACGGGATGTTTCAGGCCCAAACTCCGAAGATCCTCGCCCTGGCCGCCCGGTACCGCCTTCCCACCCTTTACGGCCTGCGAGAGTACGCGGAACTCGGAGGTCTGATGGCCTATGGGGCCAATATCGCGAAGATGCATCGGCAGATCAGCGCATCCCTGGTGGACAAGATTCTCAGGGGCGCCCGGCCTGCAGACCTTCCCGTCGCGCAGCCGATTGAGTTCGATCTACTAATCAACCTCAAAACCGCCAAGGCCCTCGGCCTGACGATCCCGCCCTCGCTCCTGCAGCGAGCGGATCAGGTGATCGAGTAATGGATCGCCGAGCCTTCATCGCAGCTGTTACTGGCGGCCTCTTCGCCGCGCCGCTCGTCGCCGAGGGGCAGCAGGCGGTCAAGCCCTCTCGCATAGGCTACTTGCATGCTAACGTCACCGCCTCGCCCCACCTGTTAGAAGCCTTCCGTCAGGGACTGCGTGATCTTGGTTACGTCGAGGGTCGCAACGTCGTGATCGAATATCGAGATGCCAAGGGAGAGTTCGAGCGGCTCCCTGCTCTCGCAGCCGAATTGGTGGTGCTCAACGTCGATGTCATCGTCGCCTCCGGCACACTCGCGGCTCTGGCCGCCAAGCGCGCGACCAGCGACATCCCCATCGTCTTCCCTACGGTTGGGGATCCCGTTACCGACGGGCTTGTCGCCAGCCTGGCGCGACCGGGCGGCAATGTCACCGGGTTGTCCAACCTCACTCCACAGTTGGTCGGCAAGTGTCTCGAAGTACTCAAACAGGCCATTCCGGCAGTGAGCCAGGTGGCTATTCTCTGGCAACCAAATGGCTTCGTGGAACGCACCAGGCGGGAGGTCCGGAAGGGCGCAGAACTCGCGGGGCGGGCGTTGGCCATGCAGCTTCACTTCTTTGAGGCTCGAGCCCCGACGGACTTCGAGCGGGCATTCGGGGACATGACCCGAGCGGGCGTGGGTGCTGTGATTGTGGTGGTGACCGCCATGTTCGTCCAACAACGAAGACGCCTGGCGGAGCTTGCGGCAAAGAGGCGGCTGCCCGCGGTGTACGGGTCGAGCGAGAGTGTGCGGGTCGGGGGGCTGATGTCCTATGGACCGGACTTAGCCGATTCGTTTCGCCGCGCCGCGATCTACGTGGACAAGATCCTGAAGGGGGCGAAGCCTCGTGACCTGCCGATCGAGCAGCCGACGAAGTTCGACCTTGTGATCAATCTCAAGACCGCCAAGGCTCTCGGCCTGACGATCCCGCCGTCACTGCTGCAGCGGGCGGACCAGGTCATCGATTGATGGACAGGCGGGCATTCCTCGGCACCCTGGCTGGCGGCCTCCTCGCCGCGCCGCTTGTCGCCGAGCCGCAACAGGCCGCAAAGGTTTTCCGAATCGGCCTTCTCGGGACCGTCCCGCTTACCGAACCTGGGGCCGCCCGTATCTGGGGCGGACTGTTTGAGGGACTGCGGCAACTCGGGTACGTCGAAGGTCAGAACATCGTGTTCGAAGGTCGTTTTTCGGAGGGGAGTGGGGAAACACTCGCTGCCCTTGGAGCAGAGTTGGCGCGGCTCAAGGTCGACGTAATTGTCGCAGCTGCGACTGCGGCCCACGCGGCTAAAGGCGCTACGGCCGAAATCCCTATCGTCGTGCCAAACTATGGCGAGCCCGTCGAGGATGGGCTCGTGGTGAGCCTCGCACGGCCGGGAGGCAACGTCACGGGACTAGCCGGGCCCAACCTGGTCGCCAAGCAACTACAGCTCCTGAAGGAGGTCCTGCCCACACTGTCGCGCGTCGCGGTTCTGTCTAACCCTGCGCATCCCGCTCACCCGCGCCGCTTGCGAGAGGCGAAGGACGCGGCCGGATCCTTAAGAGTCCGGCTACAGATTTTAGAGGCACGCGCTCCGACCGGGCTGGCCGGCGCCATCTCCGGCGCGGCGACTAGGTCGGCAAGCGCGTTGCTCGTGCTCGGTGACCCGATGTTCTTCGGTGAGCGAGCACAGATCGTCGAACTGGCAGCACGAGCCCGGCTACCCGTAATCGCTATCCAGGCCGAGTATTCTGAGGCTGGTGCGCTTCTGTCCTATGGGATCGACCAGACGGACACATTTCGACGTGCCGCTACTTACGTGGACAAGATCCTCAAGGGGGCGAAACCGGCCGAGTTGCCAGTGGAGCAGCCCACTAAGTATGAATTGGTCATCAACCTCAAGACCGCCAAGGCCCTCGGCCTCACTATTCCGCCGTCGCTCCTGCAGCGGGCGGATCAGGTGATCGAATGATGAACCGGCGTACGTTCATCGGGACCTTCGCGGGCGGCCTCCTCGCTGCGCCAATTACGGTCGAGGCGCAGCCCGCAAGAGTCTTCCGCATAGGCGTGCTCTCTCCCGGCTACCCCGGGCTTTCCCTCTTGCTCGACGTGTTCCGCCAAGGACTTCGCGAATTCGGTTATGTCGAGAACCAGAATCTGGTCATCGAGTACCGGTCGGCCGAGGGGAACGTGGAGCGGCTCCCCGCTCTCGCGGCCGAAGTCGGTTCGCTCAATGTTGATGTCATCGTCGCCTTCAATACACCCGCTGCTCTAGCCGCCCAGCGAGCGACCAGTACTCTCCCGATTGTCTTCATCGCTGCTGGGGATCCAGTGACGACCAGGCTCGTGGCGAGTCTTGCCCGGCCGGGCGGCAATATCACGGGTGTGTCCGCTCTCTCCTCGGAGCTGGTCGGCAAGTGGCTGGAGCTGCTCAAGCAAGCGGTCCCCGGGGTCAGCCGGGTCGCTGTCCTCTGGCAGCCCGGCGCCATGGACGAGCGCACAGACAAGGACATGCAAGAAGGAGCAGAAGTCGCGGCCCGGGCGCTTG
>DATJGL010000292.1:0-31690 GCA_035495075.1 Gemmatimonadales bacterium | reverse complement strand
TCCACCACGAAATGGAGCCGGTCCGGCCCGAGCTGAAGCTCCGCACCGGCCTGGGGCAACGCATTCTCGTCGGGGATTTCGGGAGTGAAGAAGCGAATGCGAAACACGGCCGCCTCCTCTGTAAAGATTTGGCGCGGGGGTTCGCCAAGGAGGGTCGCCGCCAGGATCGTGCCATATGTGGCCTAAGAGTATGCCTCACAGCGCGAAGCAGGGTCAGGTTGCTCCCTTTAGAGCTCCCCCAGCCTATATGACTGTCCGATTCCCGATCACCCGTCATGGTCCGCGCTGGCGTGCTCAGCAACCGCCATGAGATCCTCTCGAGCGACTGCATTGGCCACTCCGGAGGACGCCGGCGAGACATAGGCCCTATGCAAATGTCACGAGGTGGGGAACAGGTAAGTACGATCAACGAGGGATGCCTTGGCGCTTGGTGATCCCAGGCATCTCTTCGGGTCGGGGCCGAGAGAGACACCGAGCGCAACCGGCGCAAAGCACCGTCAGGTAGCGTCTTACTAGCTACACGCCACGGCGTGAGCCAGCGCACCCGGATTCTGCGGCCCTGCGGACGGACATTTTCCCCGCCTTCACATAACCATGCATGACTCGGTGGCTTCCCCCGGTGCTGCCGTTTTGCCCGACGGCGGGTCGTCGAGTTGCAAAAGAGCCATCTGTCACTGTGAAGGAGGTTTTCATGTTCGGCCTACCATCTATTGCCGTCGCGGCACTGGCGGGCGTGCTTTCGCTCAACGGCCCGGGCCCCACAGTTTCATCGTCCCGGCCCGCGGTCAATCTGCCACCCGGTACCAGCGTGCCGGTCACGATCGATCAGGATATTCCGCTCAAGAAGGACCAATTCGGTCAGGTGTTCCCCGCCCACGTGACTCGCAACGTCGTTGTGAACGGGAAGGTCTCGGTTCCCGAAGGAACTCCCGCTAAGGTGAAGCTGGTGCAAAGCGCGGACTCGGCCGGCAACGAAGCCGCCACGCTTCAGCTCGCAGAGGTACAGGTGGACGGAAAGAGCCAGACGGTCTCGAGCAGCAATGCTCGCCCTGACTCCGAGCGGAGTCACGAGGGATGGGAGAAGAAGACCGGTATCGGCGCGGCCGCAGGCGCGGTCGTTGGCGCAATTACCGGCGTCGGTCTCGTGAAGGGCGCCGTACTAGGCGCGGGCGGCGGCCTGGCGTGGGGGCTGCTCGGTGGCGGGAAGCAGATTGGTAAGGACACGCAGGTCGAGTTCCAGACCACGTAACGCGCGATTCAATGTCACGAAAAAGGCCTCGTCGAAGGACGGGGCCTTTTCATTGATTTCATGATTTGATGCTGATCGTCGGATCCGGTAACGACTTGGTAAATCTCTCCGCACAGGTGGACATCATTCGTGGAAAAGGAGGGACTAGCGGTGTGGAAATAAAAGTCATAGCATAGCGCCTTTCCCGTGCGAGCCGTGCCGGCGCCGCACGCTGAACGCCTGCCTTTTCGGCCGCGGTGCAGCAGCCGTGGAACCGGAGATCCCGATGACGCAGACGATTCATTCCCCCTCACACGCCACCCTTCTCCGCGAAATAGCCCGCAATCTCGAACGCACGCTGATCAAGTCGAGCGAGGAGCGCGTCTGTCTGGCGCACGCCACCGCAGGCCGCTCGTCGTGCGTGTGCTACCGGGACGCGGGACACGACGGCGCCCATAGGTGCGCCTGTGGTTCCGAATGGGAAGGAAAGTATTGGCGGTAGTTATACAGACCTAACCCGAATCATCAACAGTGGAAATGTGCGGGGCCATGGCAAACCTGGCCGCCCGCATGCTGTTGCCGTGGGGCCTATCGCGCCACGGTGTGTGGACGACGTGTGGACCTCGATGTGGAATTCCGCGAGGACAAACTCGCCGGCCGCTCGGCTCTGCCAGCACTTTGCGGGGTCGGCGCCCCCACTGAGCCGCCCGACCCGGCCGGCGCGAAGGAGTCGCTCGCCGTTGACTAACTTCATGCGGGACAACTATTTTTTCGGGCTCTTGCTATGCCGGATCTTTCGCAGGCTCGGAGCCAGATGCTCCTCATGAGCGGTACGGCCAACCGCCCTCTCGCTGAGGAGGTGGCGGCGCATCTTGGTCAGCCGCTCTGTCAGATCACGATCCGGCGCTTTGCGGACGGCGAGATCTTCGTCAAGATCGACGAAAATGTGCGCGGGCGGGACGTCTTCATCATCCAGCCCACCAATCCGCCGGCAGAGAACGTGATGGAGCTGTTGCTCCTCATGGATGCGGCACGCCGGGCGAGCGCAGCCAGAATCACGGCGGTGATTCCGTACTTCGGCTATGCGCGGCAGGACCGGAAGGAACAGCCGCGGGTCGCGATCAGCGCCAAGCTGCTCGCGAACATGGTGTCGGTGGCGGGCGCGGACCGGGTGCTGGCAATGGACTTCCACCAGCACCAGCTCCAGGGGTTCTTCGATCTTCCGGTGGACCACTTGTATGCCGCACCGGTCTTCGTGAACCACTACCGGCAGAAGTCGTTGCGGGAGCTGGTGGTGGTTGCGCCAGATGTCGGCTCGGCCAAGATGGCGCGGGGGTTCGCCAAGCGGCTGAATGCGTCGATCGCCATCATCGACAAGCGGCGTCCGTCGGCCAACATCGCGGAAGTAGTGAACGTCGTGGGCGAGGTCACCGGCAAGGATTGCCTCATCCCCGACGACATGATCGACACGGCGGGCACGATGGTCGAGGCCGTCCACGCGCTTAAGCGCCTGGGCGCGGAGGACATCTACTGCTGCGCCAGTCACGCCCTGCTGTCGGGGCCGGCGGTGGAGCGGTTCATGAAGTCGCCGGTGAAGGAAGTCGCGGTCACCAACACCATCGCGATTCCCTCCGAGCGGCGCTTTGAGCGGCTGCGGGTACTCTCGATCGCCGGGCTCCTGTCGAAGGCGATCGGATACACCCACAGCGATCAGTCGGTGAGCTCGCTCTTCGACTAGCGGATAGCGGTTAGCGCCTAGCACCTACACAGGACTCGATAATGGCACAACAGGCAACCATTCAGGCCTCCACCCGCTCGGAAACCGGCAAGGGCGCCGCGCGCGCGTTTCGCCGCACGGGCCGCGTCCCGGCCGTCATTTACGGGCATGACCGTCCTGCGGAACCGGTGACGATCGATACCCTCGCGCTCACCAAGATGCTCGGCAGCATCAGCGCGGCGACGACGATCGTGGATGTGACGGTGGACAGCCGCGCCCCGGTAAAGGCGCTTATCCGCGAAATTCAGCGCGATCCGCTGCGTCCGGTCGACATCCTCCATCTGGACCTGTACGAGGTGAAGGCCGACGAGAAGATCACGGTCTCCGTGCCAGTCCGCCTGGTGGGCGTGCCTGATGGAGTCCGCAACTTCGGGGGCGTGCTGGACCAGGTGCTGTACAACCTCGAGGTCGAGGTGCTCCCCGCGGACATTCCCGACCACATCGACCTAGACGTCACCGCGCTCGCCATCGGCCATTCGCTGTTCGTGCGGGACGCGCAGGTGCCCAAGGCTCGCGTGCTCAACCCATCCGAGTCACCGATCTGCTCCGTGGTAGCACCGCGCACCGAGGAGGCGCCGCCGGCGGCCGAAGTGGTCGAGGAAGCTCCGGCCGAGCCTGAGCTCATTCGGAAGCCGAAGGCCGAAGGCGAAGGCGAAGGCGAGGCCGAAGAGTAGAGCCTGTACGCTATCGTGGGGCTGGGGAATCCCGGCCCGGAGTACGCGGACACCCGGCACAATGCCGGCTTCCGGCTGGCCGACCGCCTGGCCGAGCGGTGGGGCTTGGGTCCGTTTCGGCGGGGCGAACGCGCACGGGAGACCTCGGGCACCGTCGACGGAACGCCGGTCAAGCTGCTCAAGCCGCTCACCTACATGAACCGAAGCGGGGCCGCCGTGGCCCCGCTTCGCGCGCTTCCGGGCTTCGATCCCGCGCAGCACCTGCTGATCCTGGTAGATGAAGTCGCACTGCCGCTCGGGCGATTCCGTCTTCGGGGAGCGGGCTCGGCCGGCGGGCACAACGGGCTCAAGAGCGTCGAGGGTTCGCTCCAGCGCCAGGATTACGCCCGGCTTCGCATTGGCGTAGGCCCCAAGCCAATGGAGATTGACGACCTGGCAGACTACGTGCTTGCCGAGTTCACCCGCGAGGAGCGGCAGGTGCTGGAGGACCTGCTCGATCCGATGTCGGAAGCCGTAGAGTGCTGGCTGATGGAGGGGATCGAGAAGGCAATGAGCAAGCACAATAAAAGCGTGAACAGTGAACCGTAGTTTCTCGGAGATCCATGCTTCGCCTCGGAATCGTCGGCCTGCCCAACGTCGGAAAGTCGACCCTGTTCAACGCGCTCACCTCGGCCAAGGCGTTGGTTGCGAACTACCCTTTCGCCACCATCGAGCCCAACACCGGTATCGTGCAGGTCCCGGATCCTCGGCTCGATGCACTCGCTGCCATCGCAATGCCGGAGCGGGTCGTTCCCGCCGCGGTGGAGTTCGTGGACATAGCGGGGCTGGTAAAAGGTGCGAGTCAGGGCGAAGGCTTGGGCAACCAGTTCCTGGCCAACATTCGCGAAGTGGATGCCATTCTTCATGTGGTGCGTTGCTTCGAAGATTCCGATATCCAGCACGTGATGGGGCCGGTAGATCCGGTGCGGGATCGCGAAGTGATCAATATCGAGCTGGGCCTGGCAGACCTCGCCACAGTCGAGAAGCGGCTGGACAAGACGGCGCGCACCGCGAAGTCGGGGGACGCACCGGCCAAGCTGGAGCAGCGTTTGCTCGAAGCAGTCCGCACCTCCCTCGCCGATGGCAAGGCCGCTCGCTCGGTAACGCCGACGGCTGAGGAAGCGCCGATCTACCGCTCGCTCAACCTGCTCACCAGCAAACCGGTCCTCTACGCCGCCAACGTCTCGGAGTCCGAGATCAGCAAGGGCAATCCCTTCGTTTCGGCGCTGACCGCGGCGGTGGGCCACGACGGCGAGCAGGCGGAGGTCGTCACCTTCTCGGCAAAGGTGGAGGCGGAGCTGGCCGAGCTCGCTCCGGAAGATCGGACCGAGTTCCTCGCCTCCCTGAGCCTCACGGAATCAGGGCTCGATCGGCTGGCTCATGCGGCCTATCATCTGCTCGGGCTGCAGAGCTACTTCACGGCCGGCGAGAAGGAGGTTCGCGCCTGGACCATTCATCAGGGGGATCGGGCACCCGAGGCGGCCGGTGTGATCCACTCCGACTTCGAGAAGGGCTTCATCCGGGCGGAAACAGTGGGTTACAACGACTTCGTGCGGGTGGGCGGCTGGAAGCCGGCACGCGAACAGGGCCTCGCCCGGGCGGAAGGCAAGGAATACGTGGTGCAGGACGGGGACGTCATGCTCTTCCGCTTCAATCCCTGACCGCCTATACTTCTGTCCGTCAACAACTTCCCTCTTCGGCTCGACACCAGAGCCGGAGCGCTCAGACCAAAGGACGGTGACATGACCCGCCAGTACGAGGTGGTCTACATCTTCGACAGTGCGCTCGAAGAGGCGACCATCAACGAGCGACTCGCTCGCTACCACACTCTTATCCAGCAGCCCGGCGTTGAGACGCCCCAGGTCGCTCACTGGGGCAAACGGACGTTGGCGTATCCCATCAAGAAGCACGAGACGGGATACTACGTCGTCGCCAAGTTCGACGCCGACGGCACCGCATTGCCCGAGTTCGAGCGTGCGGTCAAGCTCGACGAATCGGTGCTCCGATTCCTCGTCGTGGTGAACGAGGGTGCCCAGCCGGTGCCCGTCACTACCGCGAAGGGTGAGGAGGAGGACGACGAATGAGGCGGCCCCAGAAGACTTGCGCGATCTGCGAATCGGGCGTCCGTATCGTCGACTACAAGGACGAGCGCACGCTCCAGCGGTTTCTCACCGAGCGCGGCAAGATCCTGCCGAGCCGCCTGTCGGGCACCTGTGCACGGCATCAACGCCAGTTGAGCACCGCCATCAAGCGGGCACGCCAGCTCGCCCTGCTGCCGTACATCAAGGGGTTCGGCGGCTGACACAGGCCGCCGGAATGACCGGCTTGCCGCCCGGTCGCCGAGCGCGGCCGGGCGTATTGGCTTTGGCGCTGGCGTATCTGCTGCTGGCGCCGCCCGGATTCCTGCTGGGCCCGCTGGCGGGACTGCTCGCCCTCTCGCGGCCCACCACGTTTCGCGAGTGGGCGTGGCTGGGACTTGCGGCCGGCTGGATGTGCATGTGGCTGGCTCCGGCCGGCAATCTCATGGAGCAGCTGCTGCGCGCAGCTGCGGTTCTGGTGACCGGCGGATTCCTGGCGATCACGCTGGTCGATCGGGCCTCGGTGTTTCGGCGAGCCCTGGTGGCCCTGGGCTTCGCGTCCGCGGCGCTGCTGCTCTGGTCGTTCGCGTTTCACCTGGCTTGGGCGGATCTCAAGTCGATGATCGGCCGCGATGCGGCACGGACGTTCAGCATGTTGGCGAGTCAGGCGGCCACCACCGGCAGCGAGGAGACGGCCGACCTGCTCCGGCAGATGGCCGGTAGCGCCCCATCGCTTGCCATGCTTACGCCCGCCTTGGTGTTTCTGAGCGGGCTGCTGGGAACACTCCTAGCGTGGAGCCTCTATCAGGGGATTGCGGTGCGGGCGATAGGCGACCCGCCGGCACCGTTTCCGAGTTTCCGGTTCAGCGACCAGATGGTCTGGCTCCCGGTCGCAGGCCTCGCCCTGGTGTTGTTTCCTCCCACGCCCGCCCTTGGCGAGGCCGGCGCCAATCTCCTCTTGGTTGCGGTCGCCCTGTACGCCGCTCGTGGGCTCGCCGTGGTCGGTGCGGGCGCGGGTCGGGTTCCGCGGCTCACGACGACGTTCGTCGCGCTCGTCGCCTTCTTTCTCTTACCGTTCGTGCTCGGCGGGCTCACGCTCCTCGGCCTGGCTGACACCTGGCTAGATTTCCGGCGACGCCCCGCGTCGCCCGGCACCGGAGGATTCGACCGATGATCGAAGTGATCCTGCGAGAAGATGTGAAGTCGCTCGGCAGAGCCGGAGAGCTGGTGCGGGTCCGCCCCGGCTATGCGCGCAACTTCCTCCTTCCGAAGGGCCTCGCCTACGAAGCAACCGAAGGCAACAAGAAGCGGATCGCGGCGGAGTCCAAGGCACGGAGCAGCCGGGTCGAGGCGGGACGGGCCGACGCGCAAGCCTTCGCGAACAAGCTGGCCGAAGTGACGCTGACCGTCGCCGGCAAGGCCGGCGAAGAGGGCAAGCTGTTCGGGTCGATCACAGCGCACGACATTGCCGACGGCTTGGCCAAGCAAGGGCTCGAGGTAGACCGCCGACGGATCGAGCTGGGTCAGCCGATCAAGGCGCTGGGACTTCATACCGTAGGAGTGCGGCTGCATCCCGATGTTCACGCCGAGGTCCGGGTCCAGGTCGTCGGCGAGTAGCCTGGCCATGACGGTCGGGATCGCCTACCTCGATGGGCCGCGGCTCGCCCGTTCGCTCTTCGCCGCGGCCGACTGGGTAGCCGCCGGCCGCGACGAAATCAATCGCATAAACGTCTTCCCGGTACCGGACGGCGACACCGGGACCAACTTCAGCCTCACGCTTCGAGCCGTTGCCGATGCGCTCCGCGCCCTCGGCGACGCCCCGCTTCCCGAGACCGCCAGCACCGCGGCTCGCGCCGCCGTTCTGGGTGCCCGGGGCAATTCCGGGATGATGCTCGCGCATTTCCTGATGGGCTTCTCGGAAGCCATCGGCCAGCATCAGCAGGCCACCGCGAGTGACATTGCCGCCGCGCTCCGTCGGGGCGCGTATCAGCTGTACGAATCCCTGGACGACCCCCGCGAGGGCACGATCCTCACTGTCGCCCGCGAGGCCGCCGCCGCTGCCGAGCGGGCCGCCGCCGAATCGGCGGACATCAGCGAGTTCATGAGCCGGCTGCTGAGCGAGGCGGAGCGGGCCCTGGCCCGCACGCCGGAGCTGTTGGCGGTGCTCAAGGACGCCGGTGTGGTGGACGCGGGTGGCAAGGGCTTCGTCCGGATGATCGAAGGTGTCGTGCGATTCATCGAAGGCGATCCGATTCTCCCCGCCGCCGCGGATCTGGGACCTCCGGCGATCATGCCGGCGGCACTGGTCGAGGTCGCGGCCGAGCGCGATTTCCAGTTCTGCACCGAAGTCCTGGTGCGGGGGGCGCAGCTGCCGCCGGCCAACGAAGTGCGAGCAGCGATGCACAATTTCGGCGGGTCGGTCCAGGTCGCGGTCATGACCGACGTGCTCAAGGTCCATGTGCACACTGATACGCCCGAGGCCGTCTTTAGTTATGCCGCACGCTGGGGGCGGATCGAGACCACCAAGGCCGAAGACATGCGGGCCCAGCACCGGAAGCTCTCGCATGAGGCCCGGCGCCCGGTTGCGGTGGTGGTGGACAGCTCGGCGGACCTCGCGGACGCGATCCTGGACCGGCACCACATCGCGATCGTGCCACTCCAGGTGGTCTTTGGCAACGAAAGCTTTCGCGATCGCGTAGAACTCAGACCGGACGAGTTCTATCGTCGCCTTCGCAACGCGAAAGATCTGCCGACCACGTCGCAGCCCGCTCCTGCCGAGTTCGTGCGGGTCTTTCGGGACGCGCTGCAGGAGGCCGACGAGGTCGTTGGGGTGATGCTCGCGGGCGCTCTATCCGGCACGTACCAGGCGGGTGTCGCGGCGGTCAAGGCGGCGGGCCTGACCAACGTGTTCGTGGTGGACAGTGCCAGCGTCTCGCTGGGGGCGGGCATGCTGGCCCTGCGGGCAGCCGAGCTGGCCGAGTCGGGTTGGCGGGCGACGGACATCAGGACCGAGTTGGAGCGTCTCAAGGGCCAGTCGGGCGCTTTGATCACCGTGGACCGGTACGACAACCTGCTCCGCTCCGGTCGGGTGACTCGGGGCAAGGCGTGGGTCGCCGGGCTGCTCGACGTAAAGCCCATCCTCTCTCTCGACGCGTCGGGCCGAGTGGTGCCGGTCGACCGGGTCCGGGGCCGGGAAAACGTCGCGCCACGGCTGCTGTCCCTTTTGGAGCGCCGGCTGACCCCGCGCCCGAAAGCGGTTCGCTTCGGGGTCGCCCATGCCGACGCGCCGGAGGTGGCTGAACGGGTCCGCACGGCGCTGGTGGCGGCGTATCGCCCCCGGGATTGCTTCGTTTCGCTGGCCACCGGGGTCCTCGGCACCCACGTCGGCGAAGGCGCCTGGGGCGTCTTCTATCAGGTAGAAGATGGGACGCCGACGTTGCTGGAGCGAGGCAGAGTCAGCGGAGACTGGCCGGCGTGACGGCGGCGCTCCCGGAGGCGCTGGGGCTCGCGCTCGAAGCCATTGACGATCTGAAAGGTGCGCAAGCGGTGGTGCTGGACCTGCGCGGACTGAGTGACGCAACCGACTTCTTCGTGATCGCCTCGGGCACGTCGGACGCGCACGTCCGCGGCATCGCCGAGCACGTGATGGAACGGCTTGGCCGGCGGGGCCATCGGACCCATCATGTGGAAGGGCTGGGCGGTCGCTGGGTGCTGCTGGATTTTGTCGATTTTGTGATTCACCTCTTTCACCCGGAGACCCGGGCCTTTTATCAATTGGAGCGACTGTGGGGCGACGCCCCCGAGCTCCTGATCCGGTCTTCGTAAGCGGGGTTCGATCTATGGTTCGTCGCTACAGCGTGGCCCTCGCCCTTCTCCTCGGCACGCCCGCGCTGTTGGAAGCCCAGTACTTCGGCCAGAACAAGGTCCAGTACGAGTCGTTCGACTGGAAGATCATCCAGACCGAACACTTCGACGTGCACTTCTACCCGGCAGAGCGCGAGGCGGCGATGGACGCCGCCCGGATCGCGGAGCGCTCGTATGCTCGCCTGTCGAAGGTGCTCGGCCATCGCTTCCGCGAGCGCAAGGTGATCATCCTGTACGCCTCGCACTCCGACTTCTCGCAGACCAATACGACCGAAGGCGACGTGGGCGAGGGGACCGGCGGCTTTACCGACTTCTTCAAGCAGCGGAACATCATGCCCCTGACGGGGGCCTACGCCGACATCGACCACGTCCTCACCCACGAAATGACGCACCAGTTCCAGCTGGACGTCTTCTCGAGCGGACGAGGCGGATCGGCACTCCAGAGCGTGCTCCAGCTCCAGCCTCCGCTCTGGTTCATGGAGGGCATGGCGGAGTACATGTCGCTGGGGCCGGTGACCCCGGAAACCGCGATGTGGCTGCGGGACGCTGCACTGCAAAACAAGCTGCCCACTATCGAGCAGCTGACCTACGACCCGCGGATCTTTCCCTACCGGTTCGGGCACGCGCTCTGGGCCTACATCGGCGAACGTTGGGGCGACGAGGCCATCGGCGAGATCCTCCGTGGCACGGTGGAGGGCGCCGGCGGGATCGAGGGCTCGATCAAGCATGTCACCGGCCTGAGCCTGCAGCAGCTGTCCGTCCAGTGGCGGGATGCCGTGATTGCGAAATACCTCCCCGAAGTCGGGTCCCGGGTTCGGGCGCGTGCGGTCTCGCACGAACTGCTCGCGGAGAAGCTGGATCGGGGCACGCTGCACCTGGCACCGGCCATGTCGCCGGATGGAAGCCAGGTGGTGTATTTCGGCGAGCGCGACTGGTTCTTCGTGGATATGTGGCTGGCCGATGGACAGACCGGCAAGGTGCAGCGACGGATTCTCAAGTCCACCCAGTCGAGCAACTACGAGACCTACCGGTTCATCAACTCGCAGGCGAACTGGTCGGCCGACGGAAAGTATCTCGCGTTCGCCGCCAAGCGCGGGCCGCGGGACGTCATCGTCATCGTCGACGTGAAGCGCAACAAGGAAGTGAAGCAGATCGACGTCAAGCTGAACGGCGTCACCACGCCTTCATGGAGTCCGGACGGCGAGCAGCTGGTGTTCACCGGCTATGACGGCGGGATCACCGACCTCTTTATCGTCAATCGCGACGGCAGCGGCTTCAAGCGGCTCACGGAAGACAAGTATGCGGACCTGCATCCGGTCTGGTCGCCCGATGGGAAGACCATCGCGTTCGCCACGGACCGCGGGCCGAAGACCGATTTCCGGACTCTCAAGTACGGCAACTTCCGGATCGCCCTGTACCACCTCGACACCGGGACGATCGATGTGCTGCCGCACATGGACGAAGGAAAGAACGTGAGTCCGCAATGGGCTCCGGACGGACAGTCGCTCGCGTTCGTCTCCGACCGGAACGGTGTGAGCAACATCTTCCTGTACGACTTCGGCGCGAAGAACATCTATCAGCTGACCGACTTTTACACCGGCGTCCAGGGCATCACGCCGCTGTCGCCGGTGCTCTCGTGGGCCCATGGCGCCGATCGCCTGGCGTTCCAGTACTACGAGGATGGAAAATACGACGTCTACACCCTGGACAACCCGCGGAGCCTCAAGCGGTCGCCCTACACTCCGGTCCAGTCCGACACGACGAAGACCCTGGCGGAAAGGCTGCCGAGCGACACCAGCGTGGCCCGGATCGACCGGAATCCCCAGGTGGGTGAGGGCGGCTCGATCTACCGGAGTCCCCAGGGATTTCGGCCCTCCGGCGATCTCGGTCGAGCCACCGACACGTCCAAGTACGTCCCGCCTGTGACCGTGGCCGGGCTGCTGGACTCCGCGAACTATGCCCTGCCGGATACCGGCGAGTTCTCGATCAAGCCGTACAAGGTCGGATTCTCAGCCGACTACGTGGCACGCCCCCAGGTAGGCTACGTACGGGACAACTTCGGTCAGGGCTTCTATGGCGGAAGCGCCATTACGCTGAGCGACATGCTCGGCAACCATCAGCTCGGATTCGGCCTTGCCGTCAACGGTCGAATCGACGAAGCCTACGCGATCGCGGCCTATACCAATCTCACGCACCGCCTCAACTGGAGCGTGGGACTCATGCAGCAGCCGTACTTCTACTTCGCGCAGGCGGGCTATTCCCAGAATCCCACCACCGGCGAACCGTTCTATTTCGAGCAGATCCGCCGCCTGGTCTATCGGTCGGGTTTCATCCAGGCGGCGTACCCGCTGAGCCGGTTTTCCCGATTCGAGATGGGCTTCGAGGCCACCAGTGCCGATGACGCCGTCTACCAGACCACGATACCGCTCGTCTCCGAAGTAACAGTCCAGAAGATCGGATTGGGAACGCATAACTACGTGGCGCCGCGAATCGCTCTGGTCCACGACAATTCGGTTCCAGGCTATATCGGTCCCTGGGCGGGCCGTCGCTCGCGGTTTGAAATCTCCCAGGCCGTTGGCGACTGGCGATTCACCCAGGTCACCGTGGACTATCGCCGCTACGACAAGCTGGCCGGCCCCGTCATCTTCGCGACTCGGGCGCTCATGTTCGGACGCTTCGGGCGCGACGCGGCGCTGGTTCAGAACTTCGTCGGGGACCCGAACCTCCTCCGCGGGCAAACTTCCGGCTCGTACAGCCGGAACGAGTGCACCAGTGCACTCGCAGCACCACCGCCCACGGGTTCCCCCAGCGGTTGCGTAGCCCTCGATCGCCTCATCGGGGAGCGGATGGCGGTGGGAACGGCGGAGATTCGGTTCCCCGTCCTGACGCGCCAGGTCATCCACAAGCTGCCGTCCGCCGTGCCGCCTATCGAAGGGGCAATCTTCTTCGACATCGGCCTCGCCTGGAACAACGGCAACACGCTCAGGTGGAGCCTCCAGCCGGGTGACAACCCGGAGTTCGTGCGGACTCCACTTAAGTCCTACGGCCTGTCGGTGCGGACCAACCTCTTCGGATTCATGATCCTGAGACTGGACATGGCCAGGCCGCTGGATCGGGCCATCAAGAGCCTCTGGACGCTGAGCCTCGGGCCCACCTGGTAGGGTAAACGGCGGCTGTCCAACGGGGGGTCTCCACCGCGGAGATCCCCGTTTGCCGTTTACCGTGCGGCGCTCTTCGTCTACTTTTCGTCCGTGCCTTCCCGAATCATCACCGGTGCGGTGCTCGTGGTCGCCGCTTGCGGCGGCAAGCCCGATCATCCCGTTTCCCGGCTCCCCGACGCACCCCGCGCACCGACGCCCGCGAGCGTGCTTCGCCTCCCCCAGCAGGGGGGGCCGGCGCACCTCTATCGGGTACCGGGGCTCGATGAGTCCAGCTGGAAGGAATACGACAAGCTTCCCCCCATGAAGCGGGTCGTCGGCACCGACCTCGAGCAGGGCATCGTGTACGGGTTGGACGCGAAGAACAACCTGGTCGGGCTTGATCTCGAGTCGAGGAGATCGCGAGTCGTCCTGACCGAGATTCGGGAGGCCACGGTCGGCCCCGACGGCGCAGTCTACGCGGTGGACACGAGCGCAACCGTCACCCAGATCGTTCGTCGCAGCCCGGTGCGATTCCGAACCAAGCTGGCCGGCGCCTCCCGCGGCCTCTACGGGACCATGAACGGCACTCTGGTCGCGCTTCCGGCCGCAGAGCGGAGCCAGGCAATGGCGCTCACTCCTGACCAGGCGCAAGGGCGCGCCACTCTTCCCGCCGGCGGGGCGACCGCAACCTTTCTCGGAGACCTGATCGCTGTCGCGGCGGATACTGCCGTCGTCCTCTACGAGCCGACCGCGAAGGAACCGGTTCGCTCGATCGAGGTGAGCGGCAAGGTGACTGCCGTCGCATTCTCACCGTCGGGCCATCGGCTCTATGTGGCCCGGGGCAAGGGTGACATCCAGGTGTTCGATCGGCTCAGCAGCGAGCTGATCCTGACCAGTGAGCTGCCGGGCACAGCCCGTGATCTCCGGAGCGACTTCTTCGGAAGCTGGCTGCTGGCCCGGCCGGAGCGAGGCGACTCGGTCTGGATCGTGGACGCCACAACCGGCAAGTTGGCGGGAACTGCCCCGGCCCGATGGAGCCCGGATCTTCCCGCGGTGGCTGGGACGCGCACTCTGCTAGTGCGGGCCGGCCCTGACGTCAAGGCGCTCGACCTGGGGAGCAAGAAGCTCGCGGCAGTCGGGTCGGTGGCGGGAGGCGCGGAGGACCTCTGGCTCCCCCTGTCCTGGCTGCCCCCGCTCGAGCAGCAACAGCTGGCCGAGAAATCGGACACCAGCGCCGAAGCCGCAGACTCCAGCGCAGCGGTGCCCGGGATCTTTCTCCAGGTCAGCAGCTCGCGCAATCCGTCCTGGGCCAATGAGCTCGCTGGAAAGTTGAAGGCGGCCGGGCTCCCCGCGTCGATCCTGCCGCCCAAGAGCGGCGAGGACGCTTATCGCGTGGTGCTGGGTCCCTACGCCAGTCGCGACCAGGCTGAGGCAACCGGCAAGAGCCTGGGTATGCCGTCTTTCGTCATTACCCCGCAGGACCAGGCCCCGCAATGAGGCCTGAGCGCACCCCGACCACAGGATGCCCTGCATGAAGCTCACCAAGCTCGAGCTCTCCGGTTTCAAGTCGTTCGCCGATACCGTCACGCTGGATTTCGAGGAGGGCGTCACCGCCATCGTCGGCCCCAACGGATGCGGCAAGTCGAACGTCTCGGATGCGGTTCGCTGGGTGCTGGGTGAACAGTCGGCCCGTCTGCTTCGCGGCGGTAAGATGGAGGACGTGATCTTCCAGGGCTCGGCGAATCGCCGGCCGGTGAACGTGACCGAGGTGGCGCTCTACCTGGACAACACCGATGGCGACCTTCCGATCGCGTACCAGGAGGTCGTAATCGCCCGGCGGCTTTCGCGATCCGGGCAGAGTGACTACCTCCTCAACGGCACGGTCGTGCGGCTGCGCGACATCCAGGACCTGCTTCGCGGCACGGGGCTCGGCAGCGATGCGGGCGTCGTGATCGAAGCCGAGATGATCAAGCTGCTTCTCTCGGATCGGGCGGACGAACGACGCTCGTTGTTCGAGGAGGCTGCCGGTATTGGCCTCTATCGGGATCGGAAGCACTCGACCGAGCGCCGCCTTGAGGAAACGGCTGCCGACCTGCAGCGGGTCGAGGATCTCCTGGCCGAGGTGCAGTCCCAAATCCGAAGCCTGGCTCGGCAGAAGGGGAAGGCCGAGCGATCCGCCAAGCTCACCGAAGAGAAGTTCGCGGTGCAAGTAACGCTGGCCCGGCGGCAGCTCGATCAGCTGGCCGAACGGACCGACGGACTTGAGGCTCGCTTCAACCAGCTGAGCGAGCTGCTGCCCGCCGAGCGCGACGCGGTGGCGCAAGCCGAGACTCGTCGCGAGGAGGCCGCCCGCAACCGGTCGACGTCCGAGGTCCAGCGTACCGAGATCGCCCGCCGCCTTGGCGCGGTGCGAGTCGAGGTCGAAAAGCTGGATGGAGACCTGGCGCTCGCAGCCGAGCGACTCGGTACTGCCACCGCCCGCCGACTCAAGGCGCTGGAGGAGCGGACCCAGACCGAGTTGCGCGCGGGGCTCGCAGAGGGCGAGCGCGACGCCGCCGCCGCCGATCGGGCCGCCGCGGAAGCCGAGCACGCGAGAATCAACGTCGAGGTAGCCACCCGGACGGCGGATGAAGAGAGCGGCCGCCAAAGGTTGGTGGAGCAGCGGGCCGCGGTACGCCAGCGGGAAGAGGAGCTGCAGTCGCGAGCCCAGGCAATTCGCTCGTTCGAGGGCGAGCGGACTGCTCTAGAAGGTGAGTTGGCGTCGCTCCGGGATCGCCTGGCCCAGGCCGCCGCGCATCGCGAGGGGCTCCAGTCCGAGCTCGAGGTTGCCCAACGGCGCCGAGACCACGCGATCGAACAGGCTGCCTTCCGAAACCATGAGACGCGGCGAGCCGCCGGCGAGACCGATCACGCGCGTCATCGTGTGGCCGAAGCCCGCGAGCGAGAGGCGTTGCTGCGCTCGCAGCGGCGCCAAGCCGAAGAGACGCTGGCCCAGACGACAGCGCGCCGCGAGGCCTTGCAGGAACTCGAGCGGGAGCGAGTTGGCCTGGCTCCAGGCGCAGCGGCCCTGCTGGCCGCCCGGGAGCAGTTTGCGGATGCCGTGCTGGGCCCGCTCAGCGATTTCGTGCGAACGCAGCGGGATCATGCAGAGTTGGCGGAGCGTCTGCTGGGCGAATGGACTCACGCCATTCTCGTGCGCGACGGCGCTGCAGTGGATGCCATCCGCGCGTGGCATGCCGAGCAGCAACCGGGGGCGTTGCTACTGCTTCCCGCCGAGCCCGGCCCGCAGCTACCGGCCGAGGCGGCCCCGTTGGACGGCCGGCTCGTGGCCCACGGTCCGGCGGCAGCGTGGCTCCGGGCGGCACTCGCGGGATCGCAGGTGCTCGACGACGCCGGTCGTGTTCTTCGTCGGCCCAGCGGCGCCATCTTCCTCGGCGGCGCAACCGCGCCGTCGGGCCCGCTGCGTCGCCGGGCTGAGCTGGAGAGCCTGGTGCACGAGGCGGAGCTCGCCAGCATCGCGTTGGGCGCCGCCGAAACGGATCTGGGCGCCGCCCTCTCTCGCCTAGCAAGCCTGGAGGCAGCGCTGACCGCCGCGACCGGCGAGGCGGAACGGGCGCGGGAAACCGAACGCACGGCGCTCGCGGCCCAGGAAGACGCGGTCCGGTTCCTGAACAATCTCAGTCGGGAACTCGCCGCGGCGGAGGCCGACGTGGCGCGGTTGACCGAGCGAGCGGGCAGAGCGGAACAGCGTCTAGTGGAAGTGGATGCCGGGATGGTGGAGGGAGACGTCGCACGGGCGCGCCTGGAAGAGGAGCTAGGCATGACCCGGGCCGGTTTGTCCGAGCTCGAGGCGGTTCAGGAGGGTACCCGTGAGAAGCGGGCTCAATGGCAGGTTGAAGAAGCCCACGTCGCCGCCCGGCTCCGCGCGGCGACCGAACGATGGGAGCGGGCACAATCGACTCAGGCGGAGGCCGAGGCCGGTGTTCGAGCCCTCAGCGAGGAGCTGGGCCAACTCGATCTCGACTGCGCGGCGCTGGCCGGCCAGCAGCTGCAGTGGCAGGAAGCTCGTGCGGAGCGGCGGGTAGCCCTGCTGGAGCTGGAGGGGGCGGATACCCAGGCCGGTGCCACGCTGGAAGCAGCGGAACGGACTCTCGAAGCCGCCGAGCGGGAAGTATCGCGGAGTCGCGGCCAGCTCGAGGCCCACGGAGAGGAAAGCCACCGGCTGCAGATCGAGCTGACGGAAGCCAACGGTCTACGACGCAGCATCGTCGAGCGAATCGAGACTGAGTGGCGGAAGCCTATTCATCAGCTACTCGAAGAAGCGCCGCACCTGGAGCTCGATCTCGAGAGCCTAGAATCCGAGGCGGTCCGGATCATCGGCGCCCTCGAGGCGATCGGTCCGGTGAACCCACTGGCCATGGAAGAGCACGCGGACGAGGTGAAGCGGTTCGAGTTCCTGTCTGGGCAACGGGACGACCTAGTGAGCGCCCGGCAGTCGCTGATGCAGGCGATTCGCGAGATCGACGGGACGGCCCGGGCGATGTTTCTCGAGACCTTCGAGGCTGTCAAGGCAAATTTTCACACCGTCTTCGAGACGCTGTTCGGCGGCGGAGAGTGCGATCTCCGGCTGGCCAACCCCGAAGACCCGCTCGAGAGCGAGATCGAGATTCTCGCCGCGCCGCGGGGCAAGCGGATTCAGCACGTGCGCCTGCTCTCGATGGGCGAGCGCACCCTGGTCGCGACCTCGCTCCTGTTCGGCCTCTATCTGACCAAGCCGAGCCCGTTCTGTCTGATGGACGAGGTCGACGCCCCCCTGGATGACGCCAACGTGGGACGGTTTACCCGCCTCCTCGACGAGTTCAAGAAACAGACTCAGTTTATTGTCATCACCCACAATCCCCGCACCATGCACGCTGCCGACTCGGTGTACGGGGTGACGATGCAGGAGCCCGGTGTGTCGACGATCGTAGGGGTGCGGTTAGCGGAACCGGTGGTGGCATAGGGCGCTATCCGCTATCCGCGATAGATTGTCGCCCCCAATGTGCCCCCGTCCAAGGGCCCAGGACTGAGGCCGATTAGGGGTCAGCGGATAGCGGATCGCGTGGTACGGCCGACTGTGTCATCCTAGGAGCTCAGATGCTCGTAGTCATGCGCCACGGCGCCAGCGAACAGGAAATCCAGCAAGTCGCGGCAGCTATCGAGCAGATGGGCTACGAAGCGCGGATCATGCCGGGCCGCCAGCGAACCACCGTCGGCCTGGTAGGAAACGATGGGCGAGTAGACCCGTCCCGACTGGCCGGTCTGCCCGGCGTCCAGGAATGCATTCCCGTCACCAAGCCCTATAAACAGGTCTCACGCGAGTGGCGCGCGCAGCCCACCATCGTGCAGTTCCCGGGCGGCCTCACCATCGGTGGCGACGACGTCGTCGTCATGGCAGGGCCCTGCTCGGTCGAAAGCGGCACCCAGATTCTGGAAGCTGCCCACGCCGTTCGTGAAGCCGGCGCGACCATGCTGCGCGGTGGGGCTTTCAAGCCCCGGAGTTCGCCCTACTCGTTCCAGGGCCTCGGCCGCAAGGGATTGGACCTGCTGGCGCGCGCCCGGGAAGAGACCGGTTTGCTCATCGTCACTGAAGCAATGGATCCGGAAGACCTGGATGCGGTGGCTGACGTTGCGGACTTGGTCCAGATCGGGGCCCGCAACATGCAGAACTATTCGCTGCTCAAGCGAGCCGGGCGGGCCCGGAAGCCGGTCCTGCTCAAGCGGGGGTTGGCAGCCACCATTCAGGAATTGCTCCTCTCGGCCGAGTACATCCTCGCCGAAGGCAATCCGAATGTGATTCTCTGTGAGCGGGGCGTGCGCACTTTCGACTCGGCAACTCGTAACCTGTTCGACCTCGCGGCCGTGGCTGTCGTCCACGGCTTGTCGCACCTGCCCATCGTTGCCGATCCGAGTCACGGCACCGGTCACCGCGATATGGTGACCCCGATGGCGCGGGCCGCGGTCGCAGCCGGGGCGGACGGACTCCTCGTCGAGGTACACCCGAATCCCGAAGAGGCCCTCTCCGACGGCGCCCAGAGCCTCTATCCGGTTCAATTCAGCCAGTTGATGCGCGAAGTGCGGTTGATTGCGGAGGCTATCGGACGGAGGGTGGCCGAGCCGGCAGGGATGCGGGCGTGAGCGGAAGCGCGCTCCGCTGTGCCGCGGCCGTCTGTTGCCTCCTGCTGTCTCCCTCGTTAAAGCCCCTGTCCGCCCAGCAGGACGCGCAGGCGATCGTGAGCCGCGCCTCACTCGCATACCGGTCGCTCACAGCGCTGCGGGCGGATTTCGATCAGCTCATCGAAAATCAGATGATTGGCAACGCGGCGAGCAAGGGTGTCCTGGAGCAGGCGGGCGAGGCGCGCCTCTCGATGCGCTTTAGCGATCCGCCCGGAGAAGCGATCGTGATCGACGGCCGCTGGGTCTGGGTGTACACCCCGAGCACCACGCCGGGGCAGGTGCTTCGGATTCCGGTGCCGAGCGGCGGACCAGTCTATGGCTACAACCTGCTCGCGTGGCTATTGGATCGTCCCTCCGAGCGCTATAACTCCGCCTACGTTCGCGCGGATCGTCTGGATAACCGCGCCATGGACGTGGTGGAGATGGTTCCCACGGTCCCCGACATGCCCTTCAGTCGAGCGACCGTGTGGTTGGATCGCGTGGACGGCCTCCCTCGGCGAATGGAGATCGAGGAGTTGTCCGGCCAGCGCCGCACGCTCACGCTGCACAACGTGAAGGTAAACCAGCCGGTGAGTGCCAAGACCTTTACGTTCGACGTGCCGGCAGGGGTGCGGGTCGTAGATCAAAGCAGCGGCTGAAAAGGAAACGGCGGAGGAGAGATCGCTCCCCGCTTCTCCCGTTCTCCATTTCTCCCTTTCACCCCACGTACGCGTCCGCTTCAATCTCTACCAGGATGTCCGGTCCGATGAGCCGGCGCACCTCCACCATGGTCGCCGCAGGCCGCACTTGCCCGAACACCTCGCCGTGCGCGCGGCCGACCTCCTCCCAGCGATCAATGTCAGTGACGAAGATGCGGGTGCGCACGACCTGGTCGAGCCGGGCGCCGGCTTCGGTCAACGCAGCAGAGATCTTGCCGAGTGCGTGCCGGGCTTGCGCATAGACATCTGCCGCAACCGCCTTGCCCTGCTCATCGGTACCGGTTGTCCCGGCCACATGAACGTAGGGCCCCACCCGCACCGCCCGGGAATAGCCCACAGTCGGCTCCCACGGCGCTCCACTCGAGATATTCCTTCGCCCGCGGTCCATCGACGATTCCTCCAGTAGCGATCGGACGCTCCGGCCGGCAGGCTCCGGCAACTCGGCTTCGATCGCAAGTTCGAGCGCTGCCAGACCAAGTGCGCGATAGAGGGGACCGATCTCAGCCGGAAGCGCTCCAAGATGGGCTCTCACCGTATCCACGTCGCCGCGCCGAATCGGTCCTGTGAGTGCTCTTACGGCCCCAAGATCGGCGAGGTTCCTGGCAGCTCCGATGAACAAGGGCGCATAGAGGCGGGCAGCGGTCTCCTTGGGGATGCCGGCCAAGAGTGCCAGCCGCTCCGCGACTCCAGCCAGCACCGTCGTGTAGTTCGCCGCGAACACGGCTCCAGCGTGGTAGAGCGGCTTGCTGCCGGAATCGAGCAGGACGGGCACCATCTCGAGCGCATCGGCAAGCCCGCGGCCTGCCGCCAGGGCGCGCGGTTCCCCCTCGATGCCCGCATATGCTCCTCGCAATCGGTGGGCGGCCGACGCCGGATCGACGATCGTCTGGAGGGGGTGAAAGCTGCCGAGGGCGGCGCGGGTGTCGGCCAGCGGCGCGAGCGCGGAGCGGTCGAGCAGCCCGGACATGTGGAGAACGACGTGCTGAGGCCCCACGCCGCTGGACGCCAAGCTGGCTGCGACACTAGCGATCGCGTCGTCGGGGGTTGCGATCAGAATCAGTGTGGTTGCGCTGATCGCTGCACCGGAATCGGTCTCGAGCCTGAGCCCGTCCGGCATGGGCTTCCGGGCCCGCGAGACCAGCGTGACTTGCCAGCCCTGACTCGCCAGTGCCGATCCGATTCCCTGCCCCATCCTGCCCGCACCGACGATCACGATGCGCCGATCAGGCGCCGCAGGGCTGCTCATGGCCGGAAGCCAGCAACCCGGCCGTTCCCACGAGGGGAACGACCGGGCTGCGGCACATCGAAATGAGGATGTTGGTCTGGACTCAGTTGGTCCTCGCCGCCGACGCACTGGACATCGCGATCCCCATCAGATCCTTCGGGGTCTGAGCCCGCCGGAGCAGACTCAAGGCCGACTGCAACTGCCGGTCATCGAGCGACCGACGGCGAAACTCCGCCGGCCGACCAAACACGTACCGGGCGATTTCGTAGCTCAGCTGCTCGTCCACCAGCTGGCCGGCCCCGTTGAAGTCGGCCTGGGTTACGTCGACTCCTTTGCTCTTCAACCGCTGATAGACCTCCCGCCGCATCTCGGGAGTGACCTTGAACGCCTCACTCTCGACTGCCTTGCTCCGCTTGAGCTCGAGCGCGTAGGTAGTCAGCACATCGCGGTACACGGGAAGCTTGGCGCCAAGTTCCTTGGCGAACGTCCGCTCGCCGCTGGTCAGCGTATCCGGCCGGATCACCAGATCGGGCACGATCCCGCCGCCGCCTCGCACCGACCGTCCCCCGTCGGTGTGGAAGACCGGCCGCTCCTTGAGCGCCGAGTCGGTGCTAGCCTCGGTGGGATTTCCAGCCGCCGCCGACTCCGCCTGAGCCAGCTGATCCTCTTCGTCCTTCGCAACCCGCTGGATGGTTCGCCCGCTCGGCGTGTACCAGCGAGCCGTCGTCAGCTTGAGGGCGACGCCGTCGCCCAGCGGGAACAGCGTCTGCACCAGTCCCTTGCCGAACGTCGGCGACCCAACCACCACCGCCCGGTCATGGTCCTGCAGCGCCCCGGCGATGATCTCCGCTGCGCTGGCCGTACCCTCGTTTACCAGGACGACGATCGGAAGATCCGGCCACGGCTGCTTGATATCGTCGTAGAACTCCTTGCTCGACCCGCGCGCCCGTCCCTTGGTGGACACGATCTCCTGGCCCTTGTCCAGGAACAGCTCGGCCACCTTGACCCCCTGGTCCAGCAAGCCCCCAGGGTTGAGCCGAAGATCGAGGATCACCGACTTCATGCCCTTGGACTTCATGCTGGTGATCTCGTCGCGCAACTCTTGCGCGGAGGTTTCGGCGACCGGGTTGAGCGAGATGTAGCCCACGCCGGCGTCGAACATGGTTCCGGGCGGCACGGACCGGATGTGGATGGTTGCCCGGGTCAGGTCGAAGGTGATCGGATCAGCGATACCGGACCGTCGCACTTTGAGCGCGATCTTGCTGCCGGGATCGCCCCGGAGTGCCTTGACCGCCTGATCGTTTTTCCAACCCTCGGTGGACTTCCCGTCCACTTCGACGATCTGGTCGCCGGTCAGAATCCCGGCCCGCTCGGCAGGGGTGTCCGGTAGCGGCGCAACCACCGTGATCCAACCGTCCCGGACGTCGATCTGAATGCCGAGGCCGGCGTAGTTGCCCGAGGTCTGCTCGGTCAGCGCCCGGTAGTCGTCGCCGGTCAGGAGCACGGAGTACGGATCCTTGAGCTCCTCCAGCATTCCGTTGGTGGCCTTGTCGTAGAGATCGCTCTCGCCCAGGGAATCCACGTAGTAGTTGTGGACGTGGGAGAGGACGTCGTCGAATAGACGAGCCTGCTGGTACACGTTGCCACCGGCGGCGACCCCACGTTGCAGGAGCCAGCCTCCGCTCAAGAATGAAATCACCGCTACCAGCCCGATCAGGCCCCAACGTTGCTTCATACGCCCTTCCTCCGAGCCATCCGGACGCCTATTTGCCGCCCGTTCGAAAGGTTGCCGGCGCCGCCGCGACCACCTCGGCCCACGCGGCCTCGAGAACGGCCGCCGGCGGCGCTACTGCGTTTAAATGTCGCACCCCATCGCCGGTAGCCGCTAGATACGCAGCTGCCACCCGGCGGTGAAAATCCCCGTCTTCCCGCTCCAGCCGGTCGTGTTTTTTTGAACCAGCTCTCAGCCGGTCCAGCCCTACTTCCGCCGGAATGTCGAGCACCAGCGTCAGGTGTGGCCGGAGCCCTGCAGTCGCAACCCGGTTGACCTGTGCCACTATGTCCGGGTCGAGACCCCGTCCTGCCCCTTGATAGGCCAAGGTGGAGAGCTCGTAACGATCACCAACAACGGCCCGCCCGGCATCTAGGGCTGGTTGGATGACCTCCTGCACCAAATGGGCCCGAGCCGCGCAAATGTACAGCAGTTCCGTACGGGGGGCGAATCGGTTCGACGGATCCAGGAAGGCAGCGCGAATCGCCTCGGCCGCTGGGGTCCCCCCGGGCTCCCGTACGCCGACCGGATCCCATCCAAGGCGTTGCATTCGGTGGACCAGGCCGGCCGCCAGGGTGGACTTGCCGGCTCCGTCCGGTCCTTCGACGACGACGAAAAACCCTCGGCTCACGAGAGGGTGATGATGCTGCTCGTCGCGCCCTTTTCCATTCCCTCGCTGATCTGCTGATTCACTTTCGTCATCAGCTTCTCGAAGTTGGCCCGGGCGACGACATAGGCCTGACCCGACCCGCTCATCTCCAGGTCCCGCACCGCCGTTTCGTAGGCCTCCGCGGTGGGCTGATCTGGCATCTGCCCCTGCGCAACCATCTGATCCACCTGGCGGGCGAGCCGCTGAATCTGGTCGAGCTTAGCCTGGGTGTCCTGATCTTCGCGAAGGTTGGTCTCCGCGCGCCGCAGCGCCTGGTACTCCGGCGTCTGGCCGATGAGGCGGCCAAGCTCCTGTGCCTTGTCCCAGATCACGTTGATTTGCTCCTCCGCGCGAGCAGGTAGCGCTCGCGCCCGAAAAGGTCCGCCCGCACTTCGACCGCTTCCCATTCGCGTGTCCTGGCCAGCTCGGCGACCGTGGCGGCCCGATTGACGTCCAACTCGAGAGCGATCCAGCCCCCTGAACGGAGCACCCTGCTCCCGTCGTGCAGCAGTCGGATGGTCGCGTCGAGGCCATCGTCGCCGCTCACCAGGGCGTCGCGCGGCTCCCAGCCGGCGACCGACGTGTCGAGATCGCGGTATTCCGTTGCCGTCAGATACGGAGGATTCGAGACCAGCCCGTCCAGGCTCCGGCTCCGCAGTGGAGCGGTGAGGTCGCCCCGGACCAGGGTGACCGGGGCACCGACCAGCTCACGATTGACCGCGGCCAGCGCGAGTGCAGCCGGTGACCGGTCGATCGCGATCACGCGGTCATAGCGACCTTCGGTCGCGAGGCTAAGGGCGATGCAGCCGGAGCCAGTCCCAACGTCGGCGACTCGGCCTCCCCCTACCCGTTCGAGCAACAATTCGACCAGACCCTCCGTCTCCGGGCGTGGAATCAGCGCCCGCCGGTCGATCCGCAGCTTCAGCAGTCGGAAGCCGGTCCAGCCGGTAACATATGACAGGGGCTCTCCCCGCGCTCTCCGTTCGACGGCCCCCAGAAACGCGGCAGCCAGGTCCGGGTCCAAAGTCCTCGAGCTTGCGAGCAGGACGCCGGCAGCCGGTTCATCGCTCATATCGGCCCAGAGCAATAGCGCCTCTCGCGCGGGCTCCGGAATTCCGGCGGTGCCCAGGATCTTGCGGGCCTCCGCGAGAAGCCCCGTGAGAGAGCCGCTCAGTTCAGTCACTCACCTGCTCCTCGCGGCTGGCCAACCGGAGAGCGTCAACGAACGGCTCCAGGTACCCGTTCATGACATCGTCAAGATTGTGCACCGAAAGGTTGATGCGGTGATCGGTGACCCGGCTCTGGGGGAAGTTGTAGGTCCGGATCTTGGCCGAGCGGTCTCCCGTGCCGACCATCGCCCGGCGGTCACGCGCCCGTGCCGCCTCCTGCTCGGCGATCATCCGGTCAAGCAGTCGCGCCCGCAGGACCTCCATCGCCTTGATCTTGTTCTGAAGCTGAGATTTCTGGTCTTGCTGCTGGACCACGACGCCGGTCGGGAGATGGGTGATGCGAACCGCACTGTCGGTGGTGTTGACGCTCTGGCCGCCGGGACCGCTGGACCGGAACACATCGATCTTGAGGTCCTGGGGCTCGATCTTGACGTCCACTTCTTCCGCCTCGGGAAGCACGGCGACCGTAGCAGCCGAAGTGTGAATCCGACCCTGGGTTTCGGTCTGGGGTACTCGCTGAACCCGATGTACCCCGGACTCCCAGCGCAACAATCCGTAGGCCCCGGTCCCCCGAACCGCGAAGATCGCTTCCTTGACGCCGCCCAGGTTGCCTTCGCTGACCGAAATCGGATCTACGGTCAGGCCGTGCCGTTCGGCATACCGAGTGTACATCCTCCCCAGCTCCGCAGCGAAAAGCCCGGCTTCGTCCCCGCCGGTACCGGCGCGGACTTCGACGATCGCGTCACGGTCGTCGTGGGGATCACGCGGCAGGAGGAGCTCGTGCAGCTCGGCCTCGAGACCTTCGATCTCGGGAGCTAACCGGGTCACGTCGGCCCGGGCCAACGCAACAAGCTCGGGATCGGCCTCACCGGCCAGCTCCCGAGCCTGTTCCAGTTCGTGTCTCAGCCGTGACAACCGTTCGGCCGCCTTCACCACCGGGACCAGCCGGGTGTGCTCCCGGCCCAGCGACCGGAGTCGGGAAGGGTCCCGAGCCACATCGGGGTCGGCCAGCGCCTGGGCCACCTCCTCCGCGCGGGCGAGCGCCTGGCGGAGTCGGTTCTCCATCGATTACGCCTTGGCCGGTGCCGTCTCGCTCTTGTACTTGCGCCGGAACCGGTCTACTCGGCCGGCGGTATCCACCAGCCGCTGCTTGCCGGTGAAGAACGGATGACACTGGCTGCAGACCTCGACGTGGATCGACGAGGCCGTCGAGCGGGTTTCAAACTGATTCCCGCAGGCGCAGACCACGGTGATCTTCCGGTAGATCGGATGCAGGTTGGCTTTCACCCTTTGGCTCCCCAAAGCAATAGCCGGTAAAGCTAGCCGTGGGAACCGCTTCCAGGCAAGGCGGCGATTGCGAATCGAGCCGTCGTCCGGCTTCTTTTCGGGCGACGTGACGGATATTACGTCCAAAAGCCGTGACGCCTGTTACTTAGTGATTGCGACGCACGCTCACCCGGAAATCCGGGCTGGGTACATATACTGGCAAAACCAACACGTGAGGCGCCTGTGCCCGTTGTCGCGCTAGACATTCTTCGCCGAGTTCCCCTGTTCGAGGCACTCCCGGACGCGGACCTCAACTCGTTTGCGGATTTCATCAGAGAACGAAGCTATCCCAAGGGCAGCGTCATCGTTTTCGAGGACGATCCTGGCGACGCGCTATATGTGGTCGCGACCGGCCAGGTCAAGGTCGTGCTGGTGGCCGAGGACGGCCGTGAGGTGATTCTGTCGGTGCTGGGACCCGGCAGCTTTTTTGGCGAGATGGCGATTCTCGACGACGAGCCTCGCTCAGCCCATGTCATCGCCATGGAGGAATCCAATCTGCTCATGCTGCGGCGGGAGGACTTCCAGGCCCGTCTGCGGTCGATGCCGGACGTCGCGATCTCGCTGCTTCGGGAAATCTCGCGACGGCTTCGGCGGGCGGACGAAAAGATCGGCAGCCTGGTACTGCTCGACGTGCATGGCCGGCTGGCTCACCTCCTGCTCCGCATGGCCGACGAGGAGCAGGGCGATCGGATCACGCGAAAGCTCACCCATCACACGATCGCGCAGATGATCGGCTCGAGCCGGGAGACCGTCTCGCGCGCCATGCGCAATCTGGTGGAGCAAAATGTCATCGAAGTTACCCGAACCGACATTGCACTCAAGAACCGGCAGGCCCTCCTTGCGGCGGCGAAGCGAGAGCGCGCAGCTACTGTCCCCCGCCCCGCGTGAGGCCGAGGCCCTTCGCGCGAGGTCTGTGGGCTACAGCCTGACCTTTTGGGGTACCCGTGGGTCGATCCCGACCCCGGGGCCCCGGACAGCTCGGTACGGCGGCAACACCCCCTGCGTCGGGATCTCCGACGGCGAGGGGCATTTGGTCGTATTGGATGCAGGTAGCGGACTGCGCCCACTCGGCAGCGCCATCATGACGGAGGGGGGCGGTATGGTCGCCCACCTCCTGCTGACGCACACCCATTGGGACCACATTCAGGGCTTCCCCTTTTTCAAGCCGCTGGGCGTGGTCGGCAACGAAGTGCATGTCTACGGGGCAGCGCAGGAGGGCGTGGCCCTGTCCGAGATTCTCCGGCGCCAGATGGAGCCAGCCGTTTTTCCGGTGCCGCTCAGTGCGCTCGCAGCCACCATCATGGTCCACCCCGTTTCCGAAGGAACGTTTGAGATCGATGGCTTTCAGGTCGGCGCCTTCCGGCTACGACACCCGGGAACGACTCTCGGCTACCGACTTGTTCCCCTCGGCGGCGGCAGGGAAGTCGCGTATCTCACCGACAACGAGCTAGGGCCGGGAGGTACCTACTCGGTGCGATCGGATTGGCACACGGCGCTGGTGGAGTTTCTCGGCGGCGTCGAGACCCTGATCCATGACGCGATGTATTCGGAATCGGTCATCGCCGCCCGGGCCGGGTGGGGTCACTCCACTCCGCGAGAGGCGATCGACCTCGCTGCCGATGCGGGGTGCAAGCACTTGATCCTGTTCCACCATGACCCCGAGTGCGACGACGAGGCCATCGATCAGCGGTTGCGGGATGCCCAGTCCTACGCGGCCTCACGAGCCCCGGATCTCGAGGTCGAGGCGGCGTGCGAGGGAGGCCGCGTCACACTCTGACGCGGCGCGCAGCCGCTAGGACGGCGGCGGCCAACCCAACATTTGCGGGAACCGCCAGTGCCAGCAGCTCCGCGTTGTCCTGATAGAAGGGCGATAGGACCTTCACTACCACGCCCAGGATCGAGCATCCCGCCACCAACAAGGCCAATGTCACCGCTGAACGCGGAGCCCAGGCACGGCGCCGCATCAATCCCGGTACCAGCACTATCAGCGGCAGCGCCAGCAGATTGGCCTGGAACAGATTCTCGTTGCGGTAGGCTACCGTGTGGTCGGTGAAGGCCCACAGGAAAGCGAGCAGCGAACCCGCTATTCCGGTGATGAGGGTCCAGGCCACAGCGAGCAGCACGAACCCCTTCGCAGCCCACCCTGACGCCCCTGCGTGCGATCCTAGCCACCACAGCCCGCCCCCGAGCGCGAGCCCGATCACGAGGTAGCCGAGAAACCAGTGGGGGGGCACTGCGGGCGGGTCCGGCTGGGAAGCCACGAATAGCGCGCGCTCACTTCGCACAAGCGGGCCATCGCCCCCCGCTCCATCCGAGACAGTCACGCGGCGCGCCCACGTGCGCAGTTCGAGAGGCAGGAACATTTCTTCCCACGCGCTCAGCACGTGATCGGCCGGCTGGGCCAGACCGACCATGAGGCCGGTATAGAGGAACGGGTCGGATGCCGTGAGCCGCTTGGTATGGAACCGGTAGGTGTGGTCGGTGTGGATCGTGTCGGTCTCGGCCCGCAAGCGTCCGTGGAGGACGTGGTCGATCGCGTCGCGCACGCGGGTTGAGCAGTTGTCCTTGTAGTAGTCGTAGCGATAAAAGCGGTTCTCCGGGCGCTCGTTCCATTCGAGAAAGTCGCGCAGGGCCACGCGCTCAGCCGGCGTAAGATTGAGCTCCTGCACCCAGACCGAGCGGTTCGCGCGTCGATAGATCTCGAGCGTCGGAGCCAGGTCGAAGCCCTCCATCCAGTACAGCATCCGGCCCTGAATGAACCTGAGCAGGAAGTTTTCCTGCCGGAAATCGAACATGCCGTAGTTGTACGCGCGGGCCGTACCGCGTGACCGGTCTTCTACGAGGATGGCGTTATGGCCGAACAGCTCCCAGACGTGGGAGCCGACGCCCATCGTCATGAGCGAAATAGTGAGCTCTGATCCTGGAATCGGGGCCGAAACGGAAGTCGGCGCTGGTGGAGACTGAGCCGCCAGCGGCAGGCTGGCTCGAGCGATGGCGAGCGCGAGCCAGCAGCCGGCCTTCACAAGGCCACGTCGCGCTCGTCCTGCGCGGACCGATAGACGGCGTCGAGCACCTTGTGGAGGGTTACCTGCTCGTCGAGCGAGGCCACCTTGGCATCGCCATTTACGGCCGCCTGGAAGTGCGCCCACTGTGCCCGGAAGGATGCGTTGAACGGGGTTTCCCGACTCACCGAGCCGGTCGGCGACACGTCCGTCGGCACCCCGTGAAATTCCTTCCAGACTTTGAGTGGATTTACCGCCGCCATTCCCCGGCTGCAGCGCAGGCCGACGCCGAATCGCTCGCCCTCGCCGATGTGTCGCCAGGTTACATCCAGGAATACCGAGATCCCTTCTTCGCACACCACGAAGGCACTGCCCGACTGCTCCACTCCGCGCTCCTTGCCGGGGCGGTCCAGCGTTGCGCTCACACGCTCCGGCTTCGGCCAGCCCGACAGCCAGAGGCCAAGGTCGAGGATCGTGAGCCCGAGATCCGTCATGGCGCCGCCGCCCGCCTGATCCCGCCGCTGGCGCCAGCCGAGCTGGGCCCGCGCCGGCCGGTGGACGTGCCAGCTCCCACGCACGCTTTCGACCGTTCCCAGCTCGCCGCTCTGCACGAACCCGCGCACGATCTGCACGTCGGGCCGATACCGGTGGTTCATCCCCACCATCACAACCCGGTCGCGTTTTTCCACGGCCCGGACCATCCGTTGCGCGCTGGCCGCCGAGATGGTGAACGGCTTTTCGACCAGCACATGCAAGTTGGCGGAGAGCGCGGCAGCCAGGTGGGCCTCGTGCAGATGGGTCGGCGACGACACGATCACGGCGTCCAGCGCCTCGTAGCGAAGCAGCTCCTCGATGTCGTCGAACGCGTCCTTGATGCCGAAGCGATCGGCGAGCGCGCGGGCCTTCGGGAGGTCATTGTCGCACAACGCCCGCACTTCGATTCCCTTCATCTTCTTGAGCACGGGAAGGTGCGCGACCTGGACGACCGCGCCAGCGCCCACAATTCCGACCCTGAGCGGTTCGCTCATTGCCTTCGCTCCCACGCGGACCCCCTGATCGTCAGTAGAGGCGCTCGAGCTCGGTTCCGGGATAATACGCCGCCAGAATCTGGCGATAGTCCTGCCCCATCCGGGCGCGGCCCACGGCGCCCCATTGGCAGAGCCCGACCCCATGCCCGTTGCCGCCTCCATCGGCGACCAGGCGAGTGAGCCGGCGTCCGGACCGTGAAACGCTCACGGTGAACGTATTGCTGCGCAGGATGTCGCCCGTGGTGGTCCGAAGCACCTGACGTATTCTGGGGCCGTCCACCTGAACGTCGTCGTCGTCCAGCGCAATCGTGAGCTGACCCACCCGTCCAGAGGGGGTGCGGACCGCGATGCGTATGTCTCGCACCCCGGTCACCCGCGCACCCGGGAAGCCGAGTACGTCGGGAAGCGACCGGCGCAGCACAGCCCGAAGGGCATCGCCGGTCCATTCCTCGTGCCAACGGAAACGAGGCGAGATGCTGCAGTACGGCGTTCCGCTCGGGTCGATATCAGGAACCGAGCGAAGGTACGGTCGGTCAGCTCCGGGAAACACTTCGACCCCGTCGGCGGTGCGGCCGCCGCAGGTCGAGAAGAAGAACGCGTCGATCGGCTGCCCCTGCCAGCTGACAATCTGGCCTCGGGTCTCGGACACGGCATCGCGGCCCTCCGGTGTTTCGGCTCCGATTCCCCCGTATACCTGATCCGCTACCGTGGGCTGCAGATCGAAGCCGTCGGCCCGCCAGCGGCCCAGATTTCTCACGGCGTACGTCCGCGAAACGATCGCCTGGGCCTTCAGCGCCTCGCGCTCGCTCGGTTCGCGCCGGCCCATCTCGCCGGAAACCACGCCGAGCAGATATGCCTCGAGCCCAACTTGATTGACCACGGTGAGACCGGTCCGATCGCGCAGCAGCGCCAGCGTTCCGCGGTAGAGCCGGCCGTTCACTCGAACCGGCGCGGTCGAATCCGCAGGCGCCACCCGTGCCTGAGCGACCGAGCTGACCGGCACGCCCGCCATCGTGGCCAACGCGATGGAGCCACCCGAGATCGTCGCGCGCCAGATCTCACCAGCCGGGATGTCGAACAGTCGTCGGCCGTCAGGCTCGGTAACCGTGAGCGCGGCATCGCCGCCCAGCGCGACCGACGGTACACCGACCATGAGGCCGATTTGAACGCTGGTCTCGCCCGGCAGGGGCCCGGCCGGCGGAACAGCCGGCTGCGGGTTCGCGCAACCGAACACGACCGCGGCGGCGAAAGACCAGACGATCCGCCTGCACTCAGCCGCGGTAATTGCCAAACTTGAGCTCGATGCCGAAGTCTTGCCCCCGTAGCAGCGCGATCACGGCCTGGAGCTCGTCCTTCGACGGGCTCGATACCCTGACCTCGTCACCCTGGATGCTGGCCGTCGCCTTGCGAAACCCGTCCTTGATCGCTTTCACGATCTTCTTGGCGGTGTCCGCCGGGATGCCCTGGGTGAGCGACACGGTGACCCGAACCGAACTGCCGCTCGCCTCGACCGGGTCGCCAAATTTGAGGTTCTTGACCGGCACTCCGCGCTTTACGAGTCGCCCGCGCAATACGTCCACCAGCGCGTCCATCCGGAACCGGTCATCCGCTGCAAGGCGGATCTCCGCCTTCGCGCGGTCGAACTCGATGCTGCAATGCGTGCCCTTGAAGTCGTACCGCTGCGCGATCTCCTTGAGCGCCTGGTTCACGGCGTTGTCCACTTCCTGGAGGTCGGCACCGGTAGAGATATCGAATGATGCGTTGCTGGCCATGGCTGAAACAGGTGATGTCGAGGCGGAGATTAGC
>DATJGL010000291.1:0-3457 GCA_035495075.1 Gemmatimonadales bacterium | reverse complement strand
AGGAGATGGTCGAAGCCGGCCGTCGCCAGAAACGCATCGGTTTCGAACTCGCCGCCCCGGTAGGCGTAACCGACGTTGGCGTGCGGAGAGAAGGGTCCGAAATGGGCCGACACGATACCCAGGCCGCGAGCGCCCCAGGCGCCCGAGCCTAGCAGATCTTCTTCGCTTCCGGTCGGGAAACGCGTGTCGGCGAGCACGGCGATCGAGAGGGGATCGCCGCGGTGAAGGTTGATCTTCACGCGGGCGATCACGTCACCCAGTCCCGTTGCGGAGCCTTCCACGAACCGCGATGCCGTCAGCACAGGGTTGGTCGGCGTGCCGCCGAAGAAATGCAAGACCGGCGGCGGCCCGAACGGAACGATCTGTGCCGCGCTGTTGCCCGTGAGGGAGGTGTTCACCAGCGGTACGACGACGCCAAAATCGATCCGGTCCGTGATGCCGTAGGTGAGCAGGAACGAAGTGACCGTGAGATTGACGTTCAGGTCGAGATTCAGGTCGATCACGTCGTTCTCGAACGCCGGGACCCCCATAAGCGCGCAGTTCCCGTTGAAGAGCTGATTGCACCCGGGAAAGTCCACGTTGGCGTGAGTGAAGGTGAACTCCGTGTTGCTCAGGTCCACTCCCCGAAACGTCTTGAATTGCAAACCGCTCCGGGTGACCGTCGCCAGTACTCGCCCCCGCCCCAGGGTCTGAGCCCGCTCGGCGAAGATCGGGCCGGTGGACGTGGACGTGCGCACCGGCACGCCGCCCTGGAAGCTGAACGTGGTACCCCCGCTCGACGCACTCACCGGCAGGTTTGCGACGCTGCCGCCGATCGAATTCGTCAGAAACGAGATGACGGTGCCGTTGCTGGCGACGGCCGAGGGGATGAAATGCGAGCCGTGGAGCTGGATCGCCTGAGGATTGTTGGGCGAGGCGCTGCCGCCGAGAAACAGGGGCTCGTCGCCGCCACCGAAAATGAAAAGCTGGGAAATCTCGTCCCGTAGGTGCTGGGCATGGACCGGCGCCGCACGGAACAGGACCAGCGCTGTCGTCAAGAAAGCTAGGCGCACAGCGACTCCAGAGCCGTAGTTGGAAGAACCCGATTTTTCAGTGGCGCTACTCTACCACAAAAGCTTCCATTGCGAAATACTCCGCGAGCCCCAGCAGGTCGAGTTCCGCAGCAGTCCCGGTATTACGGGCCTCCACCCGCTGCCAGAACTCCCGCTCGTCGGGACCGGGAAACGGCGCCGAGTCCTTCTGCGATTGATGCTTGAAGATCGCCTGGATCTTGAGCCGAAGCTCTTCCTGCGAGAGGGGCACCAGCCACGTCGCCTCGGTCACCGGCCACTCCTGCCAGGCGCCACGGTAGAGCCACACCTCGGGGCGAGTGCTTCCAGCGGCGACGTAGCCGGCCAGCGCCGCGTCAATCGCCTCTTTGCACATCCGGTGGGTGCCGTGAGGGTCCGAGAGATCTCCCGCGACGAAAACCAGGTCCGGCCGAATCTCGTCCAGCAAGCTCCGGACGATCGCGACGTCTTTGGCGCCGACCGGATCCTTCCGCACCTGACCGGTCCGATAGAACGGGAGGTTCAGGAATCGCGCGGCTTCGGCGTCGAGCCCGAGAGTCCGGATCCCGGCCACCGCCTCCGACTCCCGGATCATCCGCTTGATGTCCTGAACCTCCGGCGTGTCCACGTCACCCGGCTCCTTTCGGGCCAGAGAGTCCTCCACCCGGCGGCACAGCTCACCCACCGCATTCTCGGCGATATGCCGCTCGCACGCGAGCCGCCGGAGGAAGTCTGTGTGGCGCCGGACATCGTGGTCGAACACCGCGATGTTACCGCTCGTCATGTAGGCCACACAGAGACGGTTTCCATTCTCGATGAGTTTCCGCAGGATCCCGCCCATCGAAATGACGTCGTCGTCCGGATGCGGCGAGAAGCAGATAATCCGGCGGTCGGTCGGCAGTTTCGAGCGGCCCCGGATCTTGGCGCCCAAGGCGTTGAACACCTGCCCGTTGAGCACGCCGGGCGAACCGGCCCTGGCCACCAGCGAGGAAAGGCGATGCTCCGCATAGTCCCGGCGCGTGAGCTTGAGCACCGCCTTGCCCGTCTGTCGGGACAGCCAGCAGGTCGCTCGGACGACGAGGTCCGGCGTCCAATCCACCGGGCCCAGTACCCAGGGGGTCGCTATTCGGGTAAGGCCGGCGGCGGCGGGTCGATCCAGATAGCAGGTGGTATTGGGATGTTGCTGGAGAAACGTGGCGGCGATCTCGTGGTCCACTTCGCCCTCGACCGACCGGCGCACGATCTCGGCCTTGTGCTCGCCGGTCGCGAGGATCACGATCTCGCGAGCCTCGAGGATGGTAGCCACCCCCATCGTAATGGCCTCGCGCGGCACGTTGTCCTCGCCGAAGAAATCGGCGGCGGCGTCCTTGCGCGTGACCAGGTCGAGCGTGACGACCCGGGTCCGGCTTTCGGCCCCGGACCCGGGTTCGTTGAATCCGATGTGTCCGGTGCGCCCGATCCCCAGCAGCTGAAGATCGATGCCGCCCGCGCCCCGAATCGCGTCCTCATAGCGATGGCACTCGGACTCGAGCTGACTCCGCGGCACGTTCCCGCGCGGGATGTGGACGTTCTCCGGGGCGATGTCGAGCTGGGAGAACAGATTTTCCCACATGAACCGATGGTACGAGTGCACGCTCCCGGGATCCATCGGGTAGTACTCATCGAGGTTGAAGGTGACCACCTGCGCGAAGCTGAGCCCCTCCTCCCGATGCATGCGGATGAGCTCGCGATACACGCCGATGGGCGTCGATCCCGTCGCCAGACCGAGCACGGGGCGGCTGCCCGCTGCAGCGGTAGCACGAATTACCTCGGCGATCCGCCGAGCGACTAGTCGGCCGATCTCATCGTAGTCATCCACCAGAATGGTCCGAAGGTGCTCGACGCCCGCGGGAGCGGTCATACCATATAGTCAGCGCGAGCCGGCCGGTTGCACAACCCCGCGCTTAGAGCGCGAGCTCCCAGGTCTCGCCGATGAGATCGTGGCCAAAGCTGTGGTGCGGCTCGGCGCGCACCAGTGTGAAGCCTGCCTGCTGATAGAGGTGACGGGCCGCGGTGAGGGACTGCTGGGTCCAGAGCGTGAGCGTCCGATAGCCCAGGCGTCGCGCGGTGGCGACGCACTCGGCGACCAGCCGACGGCCGATCCCGAGTCCGCGGACAGAGGGCTCTACCAGGAGGAGTCGCAGCTTGGCTGCCGTGCCTGAGTCTCGTACCAGGAACACCGAGCCCAGGATGTCGCCTTCCCGCTCGGCAATCCAACAGCGGTCCTTCTTCGGATCGAACTGCCGAAGGAACTCGGCGACGATGCCGGCGACCAGCGCTTCGAATTGCTCGTCCCAGCCGTATTCCTGGGCATACAGCGCGCCGTGCCGATGCACCACCCAGCCCATGTCACCCGGCTGGTGCGACCG
>DATJGL010000290.1:0-2011 GCA_035495075.1 Gemmatimonadales bacterium | reverse complement strand
AATGGAACCATCCGCCAAGCGGTCATTGAGGAAGTCATTCGCCCGGTGCTCGAGTCCACTCAACTGGATCACGGCCGCGCCAAGATCCTCATCAATCCCACCGGCCGATTCGTGATCGGCGGGCCTCACGGCGACGCCGGCCTGACCGGACGCAAAATCATCGTGGACACGTACGGCGGCATGGCGCGCCACGGCGGCGGGGCGTTCAGCGGAAAGGATCCTTCCAAGGTGGACCGTTCGGCTGCCTATGCGGCCCGCTGGGTGGCGAAGAACATCGTGGAAGCGAAGCTCGCCCGGCGCTGCGAGGTCCAGGTCGCGTACGCGATCGGCGTCGCCGAGCCGGTGTCGGTCATGGTGGATACCTTCGGGACCGGCGCACTGCCCGATCGACGGCTGGAGCAGATCGTCCGGGAGGTGTTCGATCTCACTCCGCGCGGAATCATTGACACGCTCAAGCTCAAGCGGCCAATTTTCAGTGCGACCGCTACTTACGGCCATTTCGGCCGGCGGCCGCGGACCGCAAGGTATGATGGTCGCACGGTTCAGTTGTTCACCTGGGAAGAGACCAATCGCGTGAAGGATCTCCAGACCGCCGCGCGCTGAGGACTGGCAATTCGAGCATGATCGAAGTCACTGTGGCGCACCTGGGGCTCGATCGAACCACCAACACCCCCGTGGTGATCCTGCGAGAAAAGGATGGCTCTCGCGTGCTGCCCATCTGGATCGGGCCGGCCGAGGCAAGCGCCATCGCGATGGAGCTGCAAGGCATGAAGGCGCAGCGCCCGCTGACGCATGACCTGCTCAAGCAGGTGATCGTCGGCCTGGGTGGGGAGCTTCGCCGGGTGGTTATCAGCGCCGTGAAGGAGAACACGTACTTTGCCGAGCTTCTGATCCGGCGGGACGATCACGTGTTTCAGGTGGATGCACGTCCTTCGGACAGTATTGCACTGGCGCTGCGCCTGCGGGCGCCGATCTTCACCAACGATCATCTGCTCGATCAGTCCGGTGTCGAGACCGACGAGCCCTCTCCAGACCCGGGTCTCGAGGCCGACAAGCTGAAGCAATACCTCGAGAAGATGGATCCCCAGGACTTCGGAAAGTTCAATCCCTAGAACTGGAGCAGGCGAGGGCGGGCGGGAGCGGACGGGAACGGTGCCGCCGCACCGGCTGCCGATGCACTTCCGCCGGGTGTTGGAGTTGCTACCCGCCTGCCCCCGCCTGCTTCTTTCCGCCCCAGCCCTCTTTAGCAGCATCGCCCCGCTCCGCGCCCAAACCCCGGTGCGAGCCGAAGGTCATGTGGTCCGCATGGTGGGGAGGGACTCGGTGCCCGAGGCGCAGGCGCGCGTCCTTCTTCATCGGGTTGGCCGGGCGGCACAAGGCCCGGTTGACTCCACCACGACAAACAAGAACGGGGAGTTCCGGTTTCGGTTCGTGCCGGACACGAACGCGGTATACCTCACCAGCACTCGACATCAGGGCATCGAGTACTTCTCTCCCGCCGTGCACACCAACCCCGCGCTCCCGGACACCGCGCTCTTCATCGTCGTGTCCGACACGTCGTCTTCCGCAAGCGTGGAGCTCGAGGCGCGCCATCTGGTGGTCGCCGACCCGGGTGAGGACGGAAGCCGCGGCGTGCTCGACCTCATCATCCTCCGCAACCGCGGCGACCATACGCGCGTCTCGTCAGACACGAGCCTGCCGTCCTGGTCGGCCCCGCTGCCGAGCGGAACCCTCGGGTTCGAGCCAGGGGAAAGCGATGTGTCTCCTAATGCACTGCGACGCGTCGGCAACCGGGTGGAGCTGCTCGCGCCAATCGCGCCGGGGGAGAAGCAGCTGGTTCTCCAGTACGGTCTCCCGGCGTCGGCGCACAGTCTCGACCTTCCGTTCGAGGGCCCGGCTGATTTGGTGAACGTCCTCATCGGAGATCGCGGGGCTCGCGTGAGCGGCGGTGGCTTGGCGCCGGCCGACACCGAGGTCATTCAAGGACGCACGTATCAGCGCTGGATGGGTC
>DATJGL010000289.1:0-4883 GCA_035495075.1 Gemmatimonadales bacterium | reverse complement strand
CGACAAGTACTCACCCAACATCTTCGGTGCGGATGTCAGCCTGGGATGGACCATGGCCGGCGGCAAACTGCGCCCGTACGTCGGCGGGGGCTATAACCGGTTGGAGCCCCGCTTCCAGGTGAACTTCACCAACCAGTTCGGGGTGGTGGACAGCACGCGGATCGAAGTGAACCTCAACCGCGGCGTCGTTTTCGGCGGGGCCAACTGGCAGCTGGCGGACCGGCTCGGCGTTACCGCCGAGGTCTACGCCGCGCCGGCGGACGCAGTGACCGCGCGCCTCGTCGTCCGGACGGCGATCGGACCGAACTGACTGGAGCACGCACCCATGGGAGAACATCGGAGAAGCCAAGCGATGAACATGCGTTTCCTACTTGCAGCGCTCAGTACGCTCTGTGCGGGCGAGCTGCATGCCCAGGCACCCCGCCTCGTTCCCGTCGGGACGGTGCGCGAGGGCACATTGAGCTTCGAAGGTCGCGCAACGACCGGAGTTTTCACCGGGACGACGGCCGCGGTGCGCGGTGAAATGAGCGGCGGGGGAAGCTTGTCGGAGGTGCGGGGCTGGGTGGACGCGCCGGTCTCGACCTTCGTGACTGGCAATGGCCACCGCGACAAGGACCTGAACAAGTCTCTGGAGTCCAACCTCTACCGCACCGTCCGGTTCGACCTGACTGGCGTGATGCCCGGAGCGGAGCGGGGTGATACCGTGGACGCGGTGCTTCAGGGCCGGTTCACCATCCATGGCGTCACCCGCGAGGCATCCATTCCCGTGAAGGTGGTCACGCAGCCGGACGCGATTCGGGTGCGCGGGGATACGCCGCTCAGCCTCAAAGACTACAAGATCGGCGGCCTCACAAAGCTCCTGGGCACGCTCAAGATGGACGACAAGATCGTGGTGCATCTCGATCTCAGGTTCGCGCCCGCCGCCGCCAGGCTCGACTCGGCCATGAGCCCGCCGGGGAGCTGATTTGGAGCGGCGTCGCATAAGGGCGCTATCCGCTGAGCATCTCTGGTGCGCCCGTCATGGCCTCTCCTTGATAGGAAACCGGAGGAGTACGCGTTTGAATGCAACACCGCGCGCCTTCGGCGTCGATCTCGGTACGGTCGAGACCATCGTGCTGTCCCCATGGGCATTGGGATCACGCGGGGGGATTGCTCAACGCGCCCGCCGCCGCGTCCGATTGCCGTCCTCGCGGGCGCGGGTCCTCGTCATCTGACCAGGCGGCCCAGGCACTGCTTCGAGTGCCCCCTCCGAAGGCCCGCCTGAAGCCTGGCATAGTACCTACTTAGCGCCTAGACTCAGACGACTGGACTGATTTCGGTCGCGCTCGATCGATCGATGAGAAGGCGTAAACGATTTCTAGAGTGCCGTTAACGACCCTGGACGACTCTAGACGGATTGGGCCGCGCGGCTCTGAAAATCCGCGTGTCGGCGGTTCGATTGCGCCCCTAGCCATCGCAGTTACTCCGTGATAAATGCTTCTCCGGTGGTCACAATCAACACCTCGAACCGGCGGTCGATTGCGGCGCGATTGGTGCCCGGCGCCTACCAGCTAGCCCCGGCCGCGACGTGAGCCCCGATGCCGGACTGCTCGAGCGCATCCGCCAGCTCGAGCGACTAGCCCGCGCACTCGAACCGGGAGCCGCTCGCCGCAAACGGATGCGCGGCGCGGTGATCGCGTCCACCGAGCGATTCCTCCGGCGGATCGCCACCCTCAAAGGCTACATCGAAACCGAGGACAAGGGCATTGGGCTGCTGGGCTGCCCGATCGGGGAGCACGGCATTCCGATTGAGGAAGCCATCGCGGTCTTCGAGCGCGATGTCGTCTGGCCCGGGGCAAGCACGGCCTCTGGCGGCCACCTGGCCTATATCCCGGGCGGCGGCATTTATCATGGTGCGCTAGGCGACTATCTCGCCGCCGTCAGCAACAAGTACGCAGGCGTCTTCTTCGCCGGTCCGGGACCGGTTCGGATGGAGAACCTGCTGATCCGTTGGGTGGCTGACGTGGTGGGCTACCCCGCAACCGCGGCCGGCAACATCGCCTCGGGTGGCAGTATCGCCACCCTGATTGCGATCGTGGCCGCCCGCGATGCGCACCGCCTCGAGGGATCCGAGTTGGCTTCCGCCGTCGTCTACCTCACGACCCAAGCACATTATTGTATCGAGAAGTCGCTCCGCATCGCCGGCCTCCGTCAAGCGCAGCTGCGATTCATCCCAGTGGACGACCGTTTTCGGATGCGGCCCGATGCGCTGGCGGAAGCCATTGCCCTCGACCGGCGTCAGGGGCTCAGGCCATGGCTCGTGGTCGCGGCCGGCGGGACCACCGACACCGGCGCCGTGGATCCCCTCGATGCCATCGCGAGCATTGCCGAGCGTGAGAATTGCTGGTTCCACGTCGACGCTGCGTACGGTGGCTTCTTTCTCCTCACCGAACACGGCCGGCAGGCGCTCAAGGGCATCGAGCGGTCGCATTCAGTCGTGCTTGACCCCCACAAAGGCCTCTTTCTTCCTTATGGGGCAGGGATCGTACTGGTCCGCGACGCAAAGCTGCTCGCCGCTGCTCACAGTTACTCGGGCCACTACATGCAGGATGCGACGAGGGAGCCGGGGGAGGTGTCGCCCGCTGACCTGTCGCCCGAGCAGTCGAAGCACTTCCGTGCGGTTCGGATGTGGCTGCCGCTGATGCTGCTGGGGACCGCCCCGTTCCAGGCGGCGCTCGACGAGAAGCTGCTCCTGGCTCGCTACTTCTACCAGGAAATCCAGACGTTGGGCTTCGAGGTGGGACCGCCGCCTGCCCTCTCGATCGTCACGTATCGCTGGGTCCCTCCACGCGCAGATCTCGAGCGAGCTAATCAGATCAATCAGGCCATCGTAGACGGGGCGCGGCGTGATGGCCGTGTTTTTCTCTCCTCAACCATGCTCGACGGCCGCTTCACGCTGCGGCTCGCCGTGCTGGCGTTTCGGACCCACCGGCGGTCGATCGATCTGGCCCTCAGAGTGCTCCGCGAGCAGGTCGCGGGCCTTGAGGACTGACTTGCGCGCACATGCCCGTGATCCTCTTCGGTGCGACGGGCAAGGTCGACCGAGGGAAGCCGGTGCTGGACTTCCGGTTCACCAAGCGTAGCGTCATGGCTCGACTCTTATCGGTAAACGTCGGACTTCCGCGCGACATCGAGTGGAGGGGCCGCACGGTGCACACCGGGATCTGGAAGGACCCGGTTCGGGGCCGCTGTCGGGTCGGCCGGCTCAATCTGGACGGAGACGGTCAAGGCGACCGGGCCGGGCACGGGGGTGAGCAGCGCGCTGTCTTTGTCTACCAAATCGAATCGTATCGCTATTGGCAGGAGCAACTGAAGAGGACCGACTTCGTCCACGGACAGTTCGGCGAGAACTTCACGATCGAAGGATTGCCCGACGATACCGTCTGCATCGGCGACCGCTATCAGATCGGCAGCGCGCTCTTCGAGGTCACTCAACCTCGGGTTACCTGCTATCGGGTCGGGATTCGGTTGAACGAGCCCCGCATGCCGGCATTGCTGACCTCCAGCGGCCGGCCGGGGTTCTACTTCCGCGTCCTGCAGGAAGGCCAGGTGGGCGCGGGCGACGACGTCATGAAAGTAGGAGAGGCGAAAGAGCGTATGACAGTCGCGGAGATCAACGCTCTCCTGTATTCGCCCAATCATGCGCGCGATCGGCTGGAGTGCGCCTTGCGGATCGAAGCGCTTTCACCCGGATGGCGCTCGTCGTTCGAGGCGCTATTGCAAAGCCAAACGACCGCGACGGGGAGTGGTAACGCGGGGCTTGTGCCGGCAGCGGCTGCGCATCCGGTTGCACCAGGATTTCGGCCGCTCGCGGTCACCGCCATCGATCGGGAGTCGGCGGACGTGGTCTCGCTGACGTTTCAGAGCCGGGATGGTCAGCTGCTGCAAACGGCTCTGCCAGGCCAGTACGTAGTCCTGCGTCTTCAACCGACCACCGGTGGCCCGCCACTCTTTCGCAGTTACTCGCTCTCTGGCCCCCTATCCACGGAACGCTATCGAATCAGCGTAAAGATCGAGCCCAACGGGGCGGCTGGGACCTACCTGCAGGAGCATGTTCGCCTGAGTGATGTTCTCGAGGTCAGCTCGCCGCGCGGAAGCTTCATCCTGCAGTCCGGACAGCGACCGGTCGTGCTGCTCAGCGCGGGGATCGGAGCGACGCCTGTTCTGGCGATGCTGCAGGCGCTCGCGGCGGACCGCTCGACACGGTCGGTCGTGTGGCTGTACGGGGCTCGTAATCGGCAGCATCATCCATTCGCCGCCGAGGTCCGCCGCTTAATGCTCGCGCTCGCGCACGGCCGCAGCTATGTCTGTTACAGTAGCCCGGGCTCCGGCGACACCATGTCCGAGGATTTCGACGCTACCGGTCACCTGTCGCAATCGGTCTTCGAAAAGGTCGGCGTGTCGCGAGACGCTGAGGTCTACCTCTGCGGGCCCACTCGCTTCATGGCAGAGATGAAGGAGGCCCTCGCTTCGTTGGGCGTGGCGCCGGAGCGGATTCACGTCGAACTCTTCAACGGCAGCGAGTCGATGACCCCTGGCGTTGTCGGCCCAGCGACGCGACCTGCTCCCCATGGGCCCGAGCACGATACCAACACCGGTCCACTGGTGTCGTTTGCGCGCAGTGGCATCGCTGCACACTGGAACGCGTCGGTCTACCAGAGCGTCTTAGAGCTGGCCGAAGCGTGCGACATCCCGGTCCGTTGGTCATGCCGGACCGGTGTTTGCCACAACTGTGAGAGTGGTTTGGTTTCGGGGGCAGTCGTCTACGGACCGGAGCCACTCGAGAAGCCCGCCAACGGCAATATTCTCGTTTGCTGCTCACAACCGATTCGCGACGTCGTCAT
>DATJGL010000288.1:0-3737 GCA_035495075.1 Gemmatimonadales bacterium | reverse complement strand
GATCGCGCCGTTCGCCTGCGCCAGGTCGCTGAGAACGCCGACGGCGTAGATGTCGCCCGCAGACGTGCCCCACACTCCAGAGAAGGACGCGCCCGTCCCGCTGGTCATCGCACTCCAGCTGTGGCCGTCGTAGTGCAGGATCGTGCCGCCCGCTCCGACGGCATACACGTCGGTCGCGGACGTGCCCCACACGCTCGCTAAAGGAAAGGCGGGCGGGATCTCAGCGTTCCACGACGTGACGGAATCGACCGCGGCGGAGACCGTCAACAAGGCGTAGCCCGTTTGCCCATCGACCTGCGCGGCGACCGTCACCTGCCCGCTCCCCACGGCCGTCGCCGTGCCACGTGCGTCGATCGTCGCCACGTGCGGATCGAGACTGGACCAGGTGACCGCAGGGGACGTGATTGTGTCGCCATGCGCATTCACCGCCACCGAGCTGAACGCCGCCGTCTGCCCCACGCCGGGGATGGACATCCCGGCGGGATGAACCAGAACCCGCACGGCGGGACCGGGCACGGGCTCCATGGTCTCAATGCAGCCCAGCCAGGCGGTCAGGCCAACCAGCACGAGGATGTGCGACAGCGTGCGCATCGAGGGATGCAACCTCACTCGCGGTTGAATTGATCCACATGACGATGGGGCCCGGCGCGGTCGGAGGCCAGGGCTTCAAGGGCTCTCACCTTCCTTTCACCAGCGGTTCATCCCCCGCCTGCTACGTTGCCTTCACAAGGGGAGGTGAGAAAGAATGTTAACAACCACACGCAGACCCATTCGCGATCCGATGCTCGATCTGATGTACAACCTCGAGCGCCGCATGGGCAAAATTTTCAACGAGCCGTACATGTATGTGGATTCGGGGACGCCGCAGCTGTCGACAGCGGCGTGGGTGCCCGTAGTGGACATCTTCGAGGAACCCGACCATCTCCGCATCGTGGCGGAAATCCCCGGGGTGAAGCCGGAGAACGTGAAGATCGCGGTCGAGGACAACGTTCTCACGATTCAGGGGACGAAGGAGCAGGTGGCTGAGGAGAAAGCGGAAAAGGTTCATCGCTATGAGCGGACCTATGGTGCGTTCGAGCGGAGTTTCACGCTCCCCGGCACGGTGAACGTTGAGGCGATCAAGGCGACCTATGAGCATGGCCTCCTGACCCTCACACTGCCGAAGCTCGAGAAGGCCAAAGCCCGCCAGATCAAGGTGGACATCACACCGAAGGCGCTGAAAGCCTGACCATAAGGCGCTGCTAGCAGTCGGACGCCGGGGGCTCGGGACTCGAGACCCCGGCGGTGTTCTTTAGGGCGACTCTCAGTCGCGGTCAGGGTGCGGCGTTCCGGGCGGGACCCGCAGGCGGGAATGAAGGTATTTCCTCGTCCATTTCCGCTCGATGTTCCACGTACAGCGCCTTGAGCACCTTCACGATCGAGTCTCGGTCGACGACCGTCAGAACCGGATGGCCGCCGAGCACCATCTCCATCGCGCCGGTTGGGTTATAGAGGAAGGTCTCGAACCGTAGCGGTCGATCGCTCGAGGCTTGGTGAAGCTGAGACGAACACTTCTTCAGGGATTCGCGACTCGGCTATCAGTCACCGATGGTGACGGGTGGGGTCGCTTTCAGCGACCGCAGCCGAGCCGCGGCTCTTAGCCGCGCGATTCTCCCTCATCCCGAGTTAAGGGGACCTTCATCCGCCCGAGCTTGATTCCGTGAAGGCACGCGAGTATCCCGACACAAGAGGATCTCGGCGTGCGGGTCTTTTCGGAGAGGAGCCGGGCATATGTGGCAAGCGAAAAGCGATAGCGCACTCGAGAAGGACGTGCAGGAGGAGCTGCTGTTTGATCCGCGCGTGGACGTGAAGGCGATCACCGTCTCCGCGAAAGGCGGGGTGGTCACACTGAAGGGATCCGTGTCGTCGTATGCCGCCAAGTACGCGGCGTACCACGACGCCGAGCGCGTCAGCGGTGTCAACGTGGTCATAGAACACATGGATGTGGCCCTGCCGGACATGCACTCCCGCGACGACGCCGATCTCGCCAAGGCCGTGACCGCCGCGCTGCATTGGGACGTGCGGGTGCCCGAGGGCAATATCAAGATCTCGGTGCGCGACGGGTGGATCACGCTCGACGGGAGCGTGGATTGGCAGTATCAGCGGATCGCCGCCGACGAGGCCGTTCGCTACCTCACCGGGGTGAAGGGCGTCAACAATCTGATCGCTGTCTCCCCCGTGAAACGGGCGCTCGACGTGAGGCAACACATCACCGACGCACTGAGACGGAGTGCGGAGACGGATGCACGGGCAATCACGGTGGAGACCGCGGACGGCGGCAGCGTCACGCTCCGTGGGAAGATCCACTCATGGTCAGAACGCGAAGATGTGAATCGGGCGGCCTGGGCGACCCCGGGCGTCCGCACGGTTCAGGACGAGCTGACCTACGCGGTGTAGTGCAGCGGCAGACGGACGGGGCCAATCATGGCCCCGTCTGGTCTCCGGGCAGTGCAAGGAGTGACGATGACCAAGGTCCAACGCCGGCATTTCGAGCGACGCCTCCTCGAGGAGCGAGCGGATACGCTCGGCCTCCTGAACCGCACGACGTCCGAAGCGGCATCGCAGAACGAACAGGATCGCGCCGGTGATCTGTCCCAGTGGCCGACCCACATGGCCGATCGCGGCACCGACACGATCGGCGAGGAGCTCACAGCGTCGAATGCGACCCGGCTGTCGCTCGAGCTCGCCGACATCGACGCGGCGCTGGAACGCATGCACGAGAACCCCGAACGGTTCGGCATCTGTGAAGACACGGGCCGGCCGATTCCGCTGCAGCGCCTCGAGATCATCCCGTGGGCGCGCACGTGCCGGTAGCGTGCCAACTAAAGCGGTGTCATCCTGAGCCGACCGCGCTGCAAAAAGCCCAGTCACGATCCGAGGAATTCATGCGGGAGGCGAAGTACCTGCTGTCAGTCTTTGTCCGACAAGTCGTCTACCAACCTCCCCAGCCTCGAAGCACTACATTGAGCGCCCTGTCCTTCCTGGGGCAGGCTCGGTAATTGCACCAACTACTTAACCAATAGTCACCGAGGCGACAGAGTGCGCTTGATCGCGCGCAATCGAGCGGGTGCGAAACGAGCCCAGTTGCTAGTCCTCAGCGTCACGCTGGGGATCCTCGCGCCCGCGCTCACCCTCTGGGCCTGCAGTGGCGAGAGTCCGGTGACCCCCGGCGCCCGAGTCGCGGCCGTGCTCGCTTCGCGCGACAGCATCTCCTTCGACATCGGCGACTCGGTGCCCGTGCAGGCCGAGGCGAAGGACGTCATGGGGAATACCGTCCTCGAAGCGGGCATCGATTGGCGCTCGACGGACCCCGGCGTCGCCACGGTCCTGCCCAACGGCCGCCTCGCCCAGGTGATCGCCGCCGGTACCGGCAGCGGTGGCATCGTCGCCAGCTCGGGCACGCGCAGCACGACGATCGCCATCACCGTGGTGCCGCCCATCACGGCGACCACGCTCGCCGCCCACTCGGACACCGCCTGGTCACTCGGCGATCAGCTCGACGTCGCGTTCACCTCGCAGAACGCTTCCGGCCCCCACTTCGGCCACTACACCGTCGTCAGCCGCTCGAACGTCGTTGCCGCATATCTCCAGGTCCTGACGTCACACGCGATCACGATCTATGCGCAGCAGGTCGGCCAAACCTGGGTCGTCGTCACCGAACGCCGCGGCACCGCCGACTCGCTGCTGTTCGTCGTGCG
>DATJGL010000287.1:0-3128 GCA_035495075.1 Gemmatimonadales bacterium | reverse complement strand
ATGAAAGGGGCCCTCGCTGTGACTTGAATCACGTTCGCGCCGCCTTCTCACCTCCGGCTAATGGCTGTACTTTACTTTGGTTATGGATAACGACTTCGTGACTCGCGAACGGGAGCGTTTGCTCCGCGAGCTCGGGGAATTCCTGTCCATCCCGAGCGTCAGCACCCTCCCGGAACATGCCGGCGATTGCAGAGCCGCCGCTCAGTGGTTGGCGGCCGAATTGGGCCGCCTGGGCTGCTCCCACGTCACGCTCCTCGAGGGCCGTGGCAATCCGGTCGTCTGGGCCGAGAGTCCTGCGGTCGAGGGCAAGCCGACCCTGTTGGTCTATGGCCACTACGACGTTCAGCCTCCCGATCCGCTGGAAGAGTGGGAATCCCCTCCGTTCTCGCCCACGGTCCGCGACGGGAATCTGTTCGCCCGCGGTGCGGCGGATGACAAGGGCCAGGTGTTCTGCCTGCTCAAGGCATACGAGGCGGTCCGCGGACCAGACGGCAAGCCACCACTCAACGTCCGCTTCATCTTCGAAGGGGAGGAAGAGTGCGGCGGGCACGTCATCTTCGATCTCCTGCGCGAAGAGGCCTGGCGCACCGACGTGGACGCCGCGCTCGTTTCCGACATGGCCTACTACGCACCGGGCATTCCGGCCGTCTATACCGCGCTCCGCGGTCTCTGCTATGCGGAGATCGTGGTGCGAACGCTCGACCGGGACTTGCACTCAGGTAGCTTCGGGGGGGTCGCGCCCAATGCGATCGAGACCCTGGTGCGCATGCTGAGCGAGCTCAAGGACGAGAGTGGCCGGATCCAGATTCCGAAGCTCTACAAGGATGTCAAGGCGCCGAGCAAGTCGGAGCTCAAGGCCTGGAAGCGCCTCCCATACGAAAAGCGCCAGTATCTCGAGACCGAAGTCGGAGCGAAAGCGCTCACCGGCCTCAAGGAATACAGCGTCTTCGAGCGCACCTGGGCCCTCCCCACCTTCGAGATCCACGGCATTCGTGGCGGCTTCACCGGTGATGGAGCCAAGACGGTGATTCCGGCGCAGGCCACGGCCAAGGTGAGCCTGCGGCTGGTGCCCGGGCAGACTTTGGAGCGGGTCCAACGCCACCTTGCCCGCGCAGTTGCGCGGGTGACGCCCAAATACGCCGACGTCGAGGTCCGCCTGCTGCACGGCAGCGATCCGGTCCAGGTCGACACCAGCGATCCGGTATTCGACGTTCTGGACGCCGCCTTCGACGAAGTTACCGGCCGGCGGACAGTGCGGGCGCGCTCTGGAGGTTCGATACCTATCGTGCCCGAGCTGGGGAGGTCTGGCGCCCCGGTGCTGCTCACGGGTATCGGGTTACCGGATGACCGGCTCCACTCGCCCAATGAGAAGCTCGCGCTCGAGCAGCTCTGGACCGGGATCAACGTGTTCGGGCGATTCTTCGAGCTGATGGGCGAACGGGAAGGAGAGCGGAAGAGTCAGCCGGCGCCGGCCGAAGAGGCCGTCCCGGCGTAAATCACTCTTCGGGAGGCAGCGTGTCCTTCCGAATAGGCCCGGAGTATCGGGCCTCGGTGCGGGCGTGCAGTTCGTCTACCCCGATGAGCGCTCGCACCGACGCGATAATGCCCGCGACGACGTCATCCGCCCAATAGGGATCGGGACGCTCGCCGGCGGGCAATTTTGCTGCGCTGGTTTCGAGGTAGCGGATTGCGGTAGTGATCCACTCCGTCTGTGCCGCATCCACCGTCGCCCACGATCCCGTGGAGCGAAGTTCCAACTCTTCCAGCGACTTCAGATGCTGCTCGAGCCCCTGGGTGACCGCCGGTGCGCGTAGCCGGTCGGCCACGAGGGACAGAACTGTCCGACGCTCCGATTCCTGCGGTTCCGGAAGTGGTGCCAGGTAATGCCGCTGGTCCGCCACCATTTCGGCCAGGCGGATGCAGACGGCTCGAATCGCCGGGAAGAGGGCGGACGGCGCCTCCTTCGACCAGCTATCGGCCGCACGGAGAATCTCTAGGACTCGTTGCTCCGCCTGCGCGTCCGGCGAGGGTCGCCAAGTCGCTTCTGCCATGCTACGGAGGATGATGAGGGGGCGGCGCAAAGGCAACGGGTGGTCTGCCGGTCTCGCACGGCCTCAGCGACGCGGCCCCCGTCGCATTCTGGAATAATCGGGGCGCCCGTAACGCTGTTCCTGCCAGGGGTCGCCCCGCATGTGGTAACCGTTCTGCTCCCAGAATCCGGAATGGTCTTCCTCCAGCAGCTCGAGCCCGCGGACCCACTTGGCGCTCTTCCAGAAATACAGGTGAGGCACCAGCAGCCGCACTGGGCCGCCGTGCTCCGGTGTGAGCGGCTCACCGTTGTGGGTCAGGGCGAGCAGGTTGGCCGGGCGATCGAGGTCGGCCAGCGGCAAGTTGGTTGTGAAGTCTTGGTCTGCGTGCACCAGGACGAACTTCGCACGGGGAGTCGGCTCGGCCCGGGCGAGCAGCGTCTGAACGGGGACGCCGCTGAAGGTGTTGTCGTACCGGCTCCAGCGGGTAACGCAATGGATATCGCAGATCGTCTGACGGTGGGACAGGGCCTGAAGCTCCGCCCAGCCGATCCTGAACGGCCTTGCCACGGCGCCGCTGACCTCGAAGCTCCAGTCGGCGAGGTCTACTCGGGGCACGGTACCGTAGTGCAGCACGGGCCATTTCTGGGTGCGGATCTGGCCCGGTGGAAGGCGCTCGCTGTCCGGCGGCCGAACGTCGAGACTGTCTGATGCAGATGGACTTGATTGGCTCACGCGGGGCTTTGGTTATCTGGTTGTCTGCAAACGGAACAGGTGTGGGCCTAAAACGTCCGTTGGATCGACACGGTTCCGTCCGGATCGAGCGCCGCGCCGATCGGATCCCGGTCGAACATCGTTCCGAAGGCTTCGATCACGGCGGTCCGGGCCTTCGCCCAATGTGTTCCGCTGTCGCCGCGATCGCCCAGCTCGTGGGCGATGTTGGTCATCACCACGTTGTCGATGCCGCAGGGCACGATCAGGTCGAACCCCGCGAGGTCGTTCGACACGTTGAGGGCGAAGCCGTGGAGCGTGACCCATTGCTTCACGTGCACACCGATGCTTGCGATCTTGCGGCCGTCCGTCCAAACACCCGTGAGGCCC
>DATJGL010000286.1:0-4544 GCA_035495075.1 Gemmatimonadales bacterium | reverse complement strand
CGACTGGCCGCGGGAACCGCTCTCGCTGCCGCCGTCCTGGTCGGCGCGGTGCTTGGCTTCTATGACGGCTTCTTCGGGCCGGGCACCGGCACGTTCCTGATCTTCGCATTCGTCGGACTGTTCGGCTTCGACTTTCTGGCCGCCACGTCCGCAGCCAAAGTGGTCAACCTGGGCTCGAACTTCTCAGCCGCGCTGTACTTCATCCTGACCGGTCAGGTGATCTATGAGCTCGCCGTGCCGATGGCGCTCGCGAGCATTCTGGGCGGCGTCGCCGGAAGCCGGCTCGCCCTCGCTCGGGGCGTGCGGCTGGTCCGAGCGTTCTTTCTGGTGCTGGTGGCCGCCCTGATCATCAAGGTCGCGCTCGACACCCTGCACCACCACTGACCACGGCGGCCCTGTCGGCCCCTGACTGACAGCAAACCACCGGCAAGTCCTACCACCACCCCGATGCTGAACCGATCCCGAGAACTTCCTGGCGGATGCAATCTGATGTCGTCTTTTTCGAGCAGTGGATCTCCATGGCATCGAGGTTGCGCGCGGCAGATCTCCATTCCCGCTTTGGTCACGCGGTGGTCGTTGGCGGCAGCATGGCAGGCCTGCTAGCGGCACGCGTTCTGGCCGACCACTTCGAGCGCGTGACGCTGGTAGAGCGGGACCTCCTCCCGGATACACCCGACTATCGGGTCGGCGTTCCCCAGGCTCGACATGCCCACGTCCTTCTCACCCGCGGTCAGATCATTCTGGAGCAGCTCTTTCCGGGCATTCAGCGCCAGTTGGTAGACGCCGGCGGAATCGAGTTTGATGTGGCTCGAGATGTCGCCTGGCTGACCCCGGCGGGATGGGGTGTCCGCTATCCGTCCGGCCTCATCGGGGTCTCAACAACGCGCGCCCTGCTCGAGTGGACCGTCCGCCGTTGTCTGCGTGAACATCCGGAGGTGCGGATCCGGGATGGCGTTGTCGTGCGCGGCCTGGTTCGCTCGGCCGACGGCTCGGCTGTGAACGGAGTGCGTTTGGGGGGTGAGCCGGATACGACCATCCCGGCGGATCTGGTGGTTGATGCGACCGGCCGGGGATCACGGCTGCCCGAGTGGCTCGCATGGCTCCGATTTCCCCGTCCTCCGGAGACCACCATCGACGCTTCGCTCGGATACGCGAGCCGGGTACTTCGTCTGTCGGGCAGCACGCGTCTCGACGGAGTCGGCGTGTTCGTCCAGTCAGCTCCGCCGGAGCACCCCCGTGGCGGTGCGCTCTTCCCGATCGAAGGCAATCGCTGGCTGGTGAGCCTGTTCGGAGGCGACGGGCAGTACCCACCCACGGACGAGGCCGGCTTCCTCGAGTTCGCGCGAGCTCTCCGAACGCCGATCATTGCTCAGGCAATCGCGAGCGCCGAGCCGCTCTCCGAGATCGTGGCAACCCGGGCGACGGCCAACCGCAGGCGATACTACGAGAGGCTTTCGGGCTTACCCGACGGGGTTATCGCAGTAGGCGACTCGGTCTGCGCCTTCAATCCGGTGTACGCTCAGGGCATGTCGGTCGCCGCGATCGGTGCCGAGGTCCTGGACCTGAGCCTTTGGGCCTTGCGGGCGCGAGCAAGAGCTGGATTGGTCGGCTTCGGTCGCAAGTTCCAGCGACGCATGGCGCGAGTCATCGAAACGCCCTGGAGCCTGGCGACCGGGGAGGACTATCGCTACCCGCGGGTGAAGGGACCACGACCACATTGGTCCGTGCGCTTGATGCACACCTACGTGGACCGGTTAGTAGTTGCTTCCACGGAGAGCCCGTCGGTGCGGGCCAGACTGATGCAGGTGCTCGGGTTGGTCCGACCGGCCAGCCTGCTCTTCAACCCAGCGATGCTGTTGTCGGCGCTTCGGCAACGAGCGCTCGGATCGGTAGCTCCAACATCCAGGCCACCTCGACCGAGTCGCGAGTTTCGAGTCAGTGGGGCGGTAGCGTCTCCAGCCAGTCGCTAAGCCACTTCCCGGTCCGGGCCAGGACCGCCGCACTGTCGTTGTCGAGAAAGCCGTAACCGCCCCGGGAAAGGCTAGAGTCCGCATAGATGCCGCGGGCCTTCGCCCGCGACCGGGCGTCGAGCAACGCCGCGAGACTTTCACGAGTCCCGATCCAAAGCAGCCCGTCCGATGCGCGGACGGCGTAACGCAGCGGGATATTGAAGCTGTCAGGCCAGACGTACACCCGGGAAAGCAAGGGGATCAGCGCCGGGTCCGTAAAATACGACAGCAGGGTGAGATAGCGCACCCTGAACTCGAGCGAGTCGGCGGCCAGAAAGCGGTTCGCGACCGAGTCACGCGCGCCCGCGCCGAGCCGCCCCAGTACCCAGGCATCGCCGTGATCGTAGTCGCGCTTGGGAATGCGCGACAGAATGTCGGCCAGGACCGTGGAGTCGCCACGGACGGCCCGCTGGCGCTCGAGCAGGATCGCCTGTACGGAGGGTTCGAGGTCCTGCGACGTGACGCCGGGGTTTCGGGGAAAGGGATACGGGCCGGCCTGCTCGAAGAATTTGCGGATCCGCAGGGCGCTGTCGGCCACCTGTGGATCCCGGAGGACTGCCAGCCGTGTCATCGCGAGAAGGGCATCGTTCCAGGACCCGTCACCGTTGACCGCGGCCGTGACCCTGGCCCAAAGCCTTCGGGTATTCCTAGATCGGAGCAGCGACACCACGGTGTCCGCTGCGGGAGTCCCTTCCTTGAGCGCCTCGTGCAGCTCGGAGTAGTTGGCTCGGTTCGGGTCGCCCAGCCGCACCTGAACCTGCGCCGCCAGCGGCGTCGCGATCATTACCAGCCCGCTCACACGAAAGATCCGCGACAGGACGCCCTTCACGCCGCGGACTCCGCAGTCCCCTTCGGCGAGACCGAGAGCCAGCACGCCGCGGCCACCAGCACCGCGACCGCCGACGCCATAAGTGCCGTCCGCGACCCCAATCGCTGATAGAGCACGCCGAAGACGACAGCGGCCGGGAGCGCTACCACCCCCGTAACCGCGTGGTACGCGCCGAATCCGCGCCCGGTCCTCACCGGTGCGAGGCGCGCGACCAGAGAGCGTTCGGCGGACTCCGTAAGACCCGCGACGCCGCCGAAAACGAGAAACGCAACTACGACACCCGCCGTCCCTCTCTCGAGCCCCATCGCGCCGATCGCAATGGCGAACAGGACCGCTCCGCCCGTCACTGCGAGCCGGGGGCCGACCGAATCCACCAGCCAGCCGCCGGGATACGAAGCGCCGCTCCGGACTACGTGCAATGCGGCCCAGATCAGCGGTATTAGAGCGACTGCGACGCCGGCCTCCTGCAGGCGGAGCAGCAGCAGCGCTTCAGGAATCCGGCAGAAGGTGAGCGCGGCCAGTGCCAGGACGGGGGGCCAGAATTGGATCGGCGGGTGGGAAGCGGACGGGGGCGGCCCGGAGCGGACGGGAGGGCGATCCGCTGCCGCCGGCTCCTGACCGCTGCCGCCCGCTCCCACCCGTCCACGTAGCACCACGGCCAGCAGCACGAACGCAAGCAGACCCGGGAGTGCGCTCCAGGCGATCACCTGCCGCACGTTTGCACCACTGGACAGGAAGTACCACGCCGCCAGCGAACCCAGAATGGCGCCGAAATGATCGGCTCCGCGATGAAAGCCGTACGCGCGTCCCCGGGCAGCCGGGGGCGTCACTTCGGCGATCAGCGCATCCCTTGGCGGGGTTCGGAGGCCCTTGCCCACCCGGTCGATCACCCTGAAGCCGATCACCTGCGAGGCCGCCCCAGCGACCGATATCAGCGGACGCACCAACACCGCTGTCAGGTACCCGCCCAGAATCAAAGGCCGCCGCCAGCCCGGCCGGTCCGCCAGCCAGCCACTGACCCATTTGAGGGCGGAAGCCGTGAGATCGGCGGCTCCATCCAGCGTTCCCAGCGCTACCGGCCCACCGCCTAGCGAGGTGGTGACGAACGCCGGGAGCAGCGGATAAACCATCTCACTCGCGAAATCATTGAAGAGCGAGACCAGGGACAGCCCCTTAACGGTGGGCGGGACGACGTTCGTGCGGGCGGTTGGCGCGTCGGGGGTGCGGGTGGCTTGCATGGCGGTGGAATATATGTTTGACGGGTTCTGCTCCAGGTCCGACCACAGGAGAGTCATGGCAACGCCGCCGGGCCCGTTTCGCGAATCCAGCCTGTGGTCGACCCCCATCCGCGACCTCGGCCTCACCATCGAGGGGACCCGCCTCGAGCCGATCCTCCAGGAATTCAGGGAGGAGCTGAAGCATGCTGGGCTCATGAAACTGGAGCCTCGCTTCTATCTCTCCACCGAATGGGGAGTCGCCTTTCAGACAGTGGCCATTGCCATCCCTTTCTACCTGGCGCGGCCGGAGCTCACCGCCATCCATCAGGAGTACCGCGGCCACGTGGAGGGGTTCGACCGCGCCGATATTCTGCGCTATCTGCGCCATGAGATGGGTCACGTGGTCAACTACGCCTACCGGCTCTATGAAGACGAGGAGTGGATCCTCCGATTCGGCTCGATCACGCAGCCCTATGAAGAGGACTATCG
>DATJGL010000285.1:0-20009 GCA_035495075.1 Gemmatimonadales bacterium | reverse complement strand
GCTACCACTGCTTCTCACCACTCTTCTCGCCTGCTCCGACTCGACCGCGCCGGGCGATCTCCCGTTGGCTCTCGAGACCGTTGCGACCGGGCTCGAGTTCCCTCTCGACTTGGCGTCGCCCCGCGGCGACTCCCGCCTCTTCGTAGTCGAAAAAGGTGGCCGAATCCGAATCATCCGGAATGGCGTGGTGAACAGTCAGGCGTTCCTCGACCTGAGCGGACACGTGACCACGGGCGCCGAACAGGGCTTGCTCGGCATCGCATTCGACCCGGCGTACGCGAGCAACGGCCGGTTCGTGGTGAACTACACCGATCTCAACGGTGACACCCGGATCTCGGCGTTCCACGTCTCGGCCGATCCCGACGTGGCTGACGCCTCGAGCGAATCCGTGCTGCTGCCGGTCGCGCAGCCCTTCGCCAACCACAACGGCGGCCAGCTCGCTTTCGGCCCGGACGGCTTTCTGTACATCGGGCTGGGCGACGGGGGCAGCGGCGGCGATCCCATGGGGAACGGCCAGAGCCTGGCGACCTTGCTCGGCAAGATCCTCAGGATCGACCTGAACGGAGGCTCCCCGTACAGCGTTCCCGCTGACAATCCCTTCGCTGCCACAGCCGGTCCTGCTCAGCGCGGCGAGATCTGGAGTTATGGCCTGCGGAATCCCTGGCGGTTCAGCTTCGACCGCGCGAACGGAGATCTCTACATTGGTGATGTGGGACAGAACGCATTCGAAGAGATCGACGTGAGCCCGGCAGCTGCCGGCGCCGGTCGCGGACTCAATTTTGGCTGGAATCGCACCGAAGGCACTCACTGCTATCCGAACCCGACCGCCTCATGCGACCGGACCGGTCTCACCGCCCCGGCCCTGGACTACTCTCACGACGATGGATGTTCCGTTACCGGCGGCTACGTTTACCGTGGGACCGCAATCCCCTCGCTGGTGGGGTCCTACTTCTATGCCGACTACTGCGGCGGATGGGTTCGGAGCTTCCGTTTTGCCGGCGGCAAGGCCACTGAGCCTCAGGAGTGGTCCGTGCTGAGCCCGGGTGGGAACATCACGAGCTTCGGGCAGGACGCCGCCGGTGAGCTCTATGTGCTGACAAGTGAAGGCGGGGTTTACCGCATCGTGCAGAACCCGTAGGAGGTACGATGACACGGCAACGACACTGGAGGTGGCGACTCCTGGCCACCGGACGACTCGGATATGCAGCAGCCGGCGCAATCACCGGCCTTGTACTGGCAGGAGCGACAGCCTCTGCCCCACCGGTCGTGATCACCGAGTGGAAAGTGCCGTGGGCAGACACTCGCCCGCGCGATCCCTACCTCGACCCGCAGGGACGGGTGTGGTTCGTCGGACAGGCGGGGAACTATATCGCGTATCTCGACCCGTCCAGCGGGAAGTTCAAGCGATACGAGATCGATCCGGGGACTCACCCTCACAATCTCATCGTGGACCCGAAGGGAATCGTGTGGTACTCCGGGAATACGAACGGCATGATCGGCCGGCTGGACCCGGCCACCGGGAAGATCACCCGCTTTCCGATGCCCGACCGATCCGCGGGAGACCCGCACACCTTGGTCTTCGACCGCCAGGGCGACATCTGGTTCACGGTTCAGCAGGGCAACTTCGTGGGTAAGCTCACCGTCACCAGCGGTTCCATCCGTCTCATCCCGGTGCCCACGGCCAATGCGCGCCCGTACGGAATTGGCGTTGATGCCAAGAATCGTCCGTGGTTCGTCGAGTTCGGCACCAACAAGCTGGGCACGGTGGATCCGACCAGCTTCAAGCTGAGCGAATACACGCTACCAGACGAGCGGGCTCGTCCCCGGCGCATGGCCATCACGGCAGATGGCAGCATCTGGTACGGCGACTACGCACGAGGCGTGCTCGGGCGCTTTGATCCGGGAAGCGGCAAGTTCTCGGAGTGGCCGTTGCCGGAGGGTGGAAGCGCGCTCCCGTACGCGATGACGGCAGACGATCAGAATCGCGTCTGGGTCGTTGAGACGGGTCCGCAGCCGAATCGACTCGTCGGCTTCGATCCGGCCAGTCAAAAATTTTTCAGCGTTACACCGATCGCCGAGAGCGGAGGGTTGACGGTGCGCCACATGATCTATCACGCGGGAACGAAGGCAATCTGGTTCGGCACCGACGCGAACACGATCGGTCGAGCTCGGCTGCCGGAAGGGGGTGGCCCAGAGACCTGACGCAGATCCGGTAGACCTCTGCTGGCTCATCTTGCTTCCAGGGGGGAGAGGGCGTATTGTGTGTGTTCGGTATTTATTCGGGATACAACACCGCAACCTCCCTCATGCCTTCTACCCGCGCCGCAGCTGCCCAAGCCATTCTGGCACAAAGATTTCCCGATGCTTTCCCTCACCGCGGCTGGTCCCGGGGAACGATTGCGACGGGTATCACCGGTCTCGATGCGATCCTTCCCGATGGCGGCTTCCAGCGTGGCCGGCTCGCAGTATGGTCGCCGGGTCCGGGCGCTGCCGCGCTCCTCCGCACAACCTGTCAGCGGGTCGTAGCCGAGGGCGAGCGCTCGGTCTGGATCGATGTTGCCCACACGATCACCGGCGCCTGCTGGCAGGAGGGGCCGCTTCTCATCCGGCCCGACATGCCCGTCGCCGGATTGCGTGCAGCAGAAGAGCTGGCTCGCTCCGGAGGGTTCGCGCTGGTAGCGCTGGACGGTGCTGACCCCGACACGACCGCAATGGTGCGTCTCTCCCGTGCAGTCCACGAGGGCGGATCGGCGCTCGTCCTGCTCACCCGCACCACGGCGCTCGCAAGCCTGCGTCTTGCCTCCCGCCCGTTGCCTGCCGAATACGCCTGGCATCGCAGTCCACTGGGAGAGCCATCATCGGTGACTGCGGTGAAACTGCGGGTCGAAGCCCGTGCTTCGGGTTGGTTCGCATCCACCGAGCTTCTGATTCCGGTTAAGTACGACGAGCAACGGCTGGCGCCCGATTATCACAATCCCGACCGTCGCGGATCCGAATCTCGCCAACGGTTAAAGGCTAAGAGATAGAGGCTCCGATGAGTTTCGTCTGTCTGTCCGGACTCACCGGTCCCGAAGGGCCTATCAACGCAACCGATCTTTCGGTCGCGCTCATCGAGCAAGCTCCCAAGATCCTGGCAGATCAAAATGCAGATGGGCCATCCGCAGCCGAGCCGTTGCTCTGGGCGGATGCACGTGGTCTGCAGAGCCGTTCCCTCGCACAAACGCTGATCGGGGTCTTGCTCCAGCAGGGATGCCAGGCGCCGCGCGCCGGTGTCGCTGCTACAGCCATCGCAGCCAGAGTAGCGGCCACCCGCGGAACGGAGCGGATCACAGTAGTGCCTTCCGGGGCCGACCGGGACTGGCTCGCACCATTTCCTGTCAGGGTGCTCGATCCCGAGCCGGATCTGGCAAACCTGCTTGATGGCACCGGCATCGAATCCTGCGGCGACTTCGCATCGCTCGACCAAGCGGCGGTCGAGCTTCGTTTCGGAGCTGCCGGGGTGCAGTGCTGGCGTCTCTCGCGGGGCGACGATCGCAGGCTCCTCTTCGGCCCTCCTCCAGCTCCGCTGCCGCACGCTTCGCTCGAGTGGACCGACTACGTCCTCCGGGACCCCGAGCGGCTGCTTTTCGTCATCAATCGGCTCGCCGGCAGTGTCACCACGTCCCTCCGTGAGCTGGGTCAGGGGGCTCATACCTTCGCGCTGGTTTTCTCGCTCGATCGGGGTGGGACGGTCGAGCATCTCTTCCATCCCTCGCGCCCCAATGCGGACCAGCGCACCTGGGTGCGACTGATCCGGGACGAGCTCGAGCGGGTACGGTTGCCCGATGCGGTGAGCGGCGTCGCGCTTCGGGTGGATGCGGTGCTCCCGTCTGCCAGCATTCAGGGTGACCTCCTCGACCGCGGCTTTGCCACCGCGCAGGCGGCGGAGACCGCGCTGGCTCGTGCGATCGACGAGAAGGCGCGCTTGCTCTCGCCCGATATCAATCACCATCCCCTGCTCCGCCGCCGAACAGCCTGGCGGGAAGAACCGGCCACCGTCGTCTGGCGCCGCACCGAGCTTCACGGAGCCGGTCTCGAGCCCCGGCTCGCGCTCCATCTTCTGCCGGAGCCGCAACCAGTTGTAGTAGTGACCGAGACGAGTCGAGGCTTCTCCGCTCCGCGACGATATCAGGATCGCGATGGCTGGCACGAGCTCCTGGAAGCGAGAGGGCCCGAGTGCGTATCCGGCGGAGCGTGGGAAGAATCGTTCGCGCTCGATCTTTACTGCTGCGTCCGAGCCGATGGCGAGCTGGTGCAGCTCGCGCGTGATGCACGGAGTGATGCGTGGACCCTAGAGGGCTGCTGGCGGTGAATAGCATCAGAAGCGGGGGCTGCCGGGTTTGCGAGGCGGGGGCTCCGAAGTGGCGCGTCGGTGCGCAGGATCGATTCTCGTCCTTGGACTGCTCGCGCACCGCAGCGCCCGAAGGAGCCCACGCCTCGCAAACCCGGCAGCCCACGCCTGATAGCGGGTAGCGCGCAATGTTCATCGAACTCCGCACCCACTCCGCCTTCTCATTCGGCGATGGCGCCGTCACTCCCGAAACCATGGCGCGGAGCGCGGCCGAGCTCGGCTATACCGCGCTCGGACTCACCGACGCGGCAGACCTGGGCGGCGTCGTACGCTTCGTGCTCGCATCCCGTCGCCAGGGTCTCAAGCCGATCGTGGGGTCCGAGCTGCTGGTCTCCTCCGGTGACGCCGCGGGTCTCAGTCCCGGCAGCGAGCCGACAGCCTATCCCGCTGCCTTTCTGGTATTGAACCAGCGCGGCTACTGCAACCTCGCCGGTCTCATCACGCAGGCCCGGGTCGGCCAGCTCGACAGTTGGAGCAGAGAGCACCCGCACACCACCCGAGGCCTCGCGAGCGCCCCGTGGAGCCAGGTCGTCGAGCGCAGCGAAGGCCTCATCGCGCTCACCGGCCCACCTTCTGGCCGGCTCGTCACGCTGATACGCGCCGGTCGGCGTGCAGATGCATTACGTCACTTGGCGGAGTGGCGGGAAGCCTTTGGCGATCGCCTGGCAGTCGAGGTCCAGCGGCACGAAGGCGGCGCCGCCGAAGCCGAGCTGGCAGATCTTCTCGTGGATCTGGCCGAGACGCTCCACGTGCCCTGGATCGTCACTCAGGATCCCCGCTACGTCGATCGGAAGAGCCGTCTCGTTCACGACATGCTCACCGCGCTCCGCGCCGATCTCACGCTCACGGAGGCCGCCCGCCAAGGCTTGCTCCTGCCCAACGGACGGTGGCGGCTCCTCTCGCCCGACGAGATGCTGCGCCGCTGGGCGGTGCGACCCGAGGGCCTCGAAGCCACGGCAGACATCGCCCAGCGGTGCGACTTCAATCTCGCGTGGATGCGGCCACCCCTGCCGCACTTTCCCGTTCCCGAGGGCCATACCGACGATTCGTTCCTTCGGCTCTGCGTCGAGCGCGGGGCCTGCGAGCGCTGGGGCCCACTCGATGATTCCCAGCGGCGTCAGATCGAGCACGAGTTGGGCGTCATCGGACGGCTCGGCTTCGCCGGGTTTTTCCTGGTGATGTGGGACATCGTCCGCAAGGCGCGGGAGCTCGGCATTCTCTGTCAGGGTCGTGGCAGCGCCGCTAACTCCGCGGTGGCTTACTGCCTGGGCGTCACCGCGGTTGATCCCGTGCGTCATGGCCTGCTGTTCGAGCGGTTTCTTTCCGAAGTCAGAGTGGACGGACAGACCGAAGCGCCCGATATCGATCTCGACATCGAGCACGACCGCCGTGAGGAGCTGCTCGACTACGCCTACGGCCGCTGGAAGCGATCCTCCGCGGCCATCGCCTGCACCGTGCAGCACTACCGGGCGCCCAATGCGCTGCTGGACGCAATGCGAGCGCTGGGATATCCGGCAGAGCTTGCCTTCAAGCTCTCCAAGCGGATCCACCAGCACGAGGCCGGCGAAGGCGCCGCGTACGTACGCGACACGCTCGCCAAACAGTTTGGCCTCTCGCTCGACGACCCTCGAGGCCGCGCCATCCTCGCCATCATGGAAGGCTGCGACTACCTCCCCCGCCTCCGCTCCACTCACGTAGGCGGCTTCGTGCTGTCGTCGGCGCCGCTGGGCGACTGGCTGCCGATCGAGCATACCACCATGGGTCGCACCATCGTCCAGTTCGACAAGGACGACCTCGACTCGATCGGCGTGCCCAAGTTCGATTTCCTGGGACTTGGCGGCCTCTCGCTGGTACGCCGCGCGTTCGATGTCATCGAGCGTCGCACCGGCACCCGCCCGGAGATGTACCGCCTGCCGCCTGACGATCCTGCCACCTACGAGATGATTTCGCGGGGAGCAACCATCGGGACCTTCCAGATCGAGAGCCGGGCCCAGATTGCATCGATCCTGAAGACTCGGCCCGAACGCCTCTACGATCTCGTCGTCCAGGTCGCGCTCATTCGCCCCGGTCCTATCCAGGCACGCTTCGTCCACCCCTACACCATGCGGCGGCGCGGCCTGGAGCCGGTGACCTACCGCCACCCCGCCCTCGAGCCGATCCTCGCTCGCACCCAGGGGCTCCCGATCTTCCAGGAGCAGGCCATGGCGATCGCAATGGCGATGGGGGAGTACACGGCCGGAGAGGCCGACGCGCTTCGCCGCACTATGGGACAGGACCGCAAACGCGCCCGGCTGGTGGAGGAGCTGGGCCGTTTGCGCGATCGGCTGATCGCGCGAGGAATCCCGGAGCCGGTCGCCTCTCTGGTCACGCAGGATCTTGAGAGCTTCGGCAGCTATGGCTTTCCCGAGTCCCACGCGTGGAGCTTCGCTCTGATCGCCTACGCCACGGCCTGGCTTAAGTGTCACCATCCCGCCGAGTTCTATCTGGGGCTGCTCAACTCGTGGCCCATGGGGTTCTATCCGCCGGCCACCCTGGTGAACGATGCCCGTCGCCAGGGTGTGGAAGTACGTGGTCCCTGTCTCAGAGATGGCAACTGGGAATGCACGGTCGAGGAGACCGACGATTCAACCCCACCAGCGCTCCGCATCGGCTGGCGACACGTGCGCGGCGTGGGCGACAAGACCATCGACCGGCTCACTGCGGCACGGAATACCAATCCATTCTGCTCGATCGAGGATGTCGTGCGGCGAGCTGCGCTCACTCGGACTGAGGCACTAGGGCTGGCACGGTCCGGCGCGTTCGCGGCCTGGGAGCCCGATCGTCGTCATGCCGCATGGGAGGCGATCGGGGTGGCCGGCGACGACCTTCCCCTCGCTCCCGCTCGACGCACGCGCCACCAGCCACGGACCATGCGCCGCGATGAGCTGGTCTGGCTCGACTACTTCGCAACCGGCATGAGCCTGGTGGGTCATCCGATGGAACACGTTCGAGCCCGGCTCAAGCGTGCCGGTGCACTCGACAGCCGCGACCTGCTTGCGCTCGAGGGTGGAGAGCAGGTTGTGGTCGGCGGACTCGTCACCGTGCGCCAACGCCCCTCGACGGCCGGCGGGACCATCTTCATCCTGCTCGAAGACGAGCATGGGTTCATCAACGTGGTCGTGCCGAGTCGCCTGGTAGAGCCGAATCGAGAGGTCGTAAAGTTCGAGTTGTTTCTTCTGGTCAAAGGTCGGTTCGAGCGGGAGGGGATGGTGATGAACGTCGTGGGAGAGAAGTTTCGCCCTCTCAAGGCCCGCGCGCTCGCTTATGCCAGCCGCGACTTTCACTGATCTGGGGGGTTGGCGCACCGCACCGGGAACCCTTGGCGGTTTTGTCTTATAACTTGAACTTGCAATACGGACTTTACGCGGAGCAGGTCATGTCCGAGCTCAACGGCCTTCATCACGTCACGGCCATTGCCGGTGACCCCCAGGAGAACCTCGATTTCTACGCGGGCGTTCTGGGACTTCGGCTGGTCAAGAAAAGCGTCAATCAGGACGTTCCCGATACGTACCACCTCTTCTACGCCGATGCCGAAGGACGGCCCGGCACGGACCTCACTTTTTTCCCTTGGCCCGACATGGGCCCGGGGCAGGCCGGAACTGGCCTGGCGAGCGAGGTGAGTCTGGCAGTGCCGCCGGACAGCCTCGGCTGGTGGGCTGACCATCTCGGCCACCACGGCATCCGGGTGGACCAACCGGAAACCAGGTTCGGGGAATGGGTGCTGCCCCTGACCGACCCGCATGGACTCCGGCTCGCACTGGTCGAGACCAGCGATCCCCGGGAGTTTTCTCCGTGGGATAAGAGCTCGGTCCCCGTGGTTCGCCAGATCCGCGGTCTTCACGGGCTGAGGCTTCAGGAACGCGCGCTCGCACCCACCACCCAGTTCCTGACCGGAGCACTCGGCTTCGCGCTGATCAAGACTGAGGCCGGCTGGAACCGCTATGGCCTGACCGGCGGTGGCTCCGGCCGCTTCATCGATATCCGAGAGCTGCCCGACACGCGCCGAGGCGCGTGGGGCGTGGGCAGTGTGCACCATCTCGCCTGGAGAGTGTCGGACCAGCCCGCTCAACTCGCGGTTCGTGAGCGCGTGCTGGACGCTGGCCGCCGGCCAACCGAGGTCATCGACCGGTTCTGGTTCAAGTCGGTTTATTTCACAGAGCCGGGCGGAACATTGTTCGAGCTGGCGACCGAGGGTCCGGGGTTTGCCGTGGACGAAGCTCCCGAAGCCCTCGGCGAGCGATTGGTCCTCCCGCCCTGGCTCGAGTCGCGACGCAGCGCGATAGAACGGGCGCTGCCTCCGCTCGTGGTGCCTGCACCGACCGCAACTCGTTGAGCGGCGGCGAGCGTCAGTCGCTCTACGAGCGTCTATTGCCGCACTCCGGAGAGCTTGAAGTGAAGGAAACGCCAACTTCTGAGATCGGCAGTCGCCGTTCCGCCGGCCCGCGGCCAGGCCGGCTCGCCGCTGGCCTGGTCGGCACCATTCTTCTCGGCCTTGCAGTGCTGGCCACCCGGCAGCACGACCGACCGCTGACAGCGCCGCACCACGCGGTGTACGCACTTCCCGTAGCGGCCGAGGCGTTCTCCGGAGACGATGCCGATGCCGATGGAGTCCCGGACTCCCGCGAAAGCGCACTTGCCGTCCGGTTCGCCCCCGTCGTGGTACATCACCCGGCGGAAACCGTATACCCGATGGGCGTGGACCAGTTTCTCCAATGGACATCGCTGTGGCTCTATGACGACGCCTGCGGCCCCGATCTCATGGTGCGGTTGGGGCCGGTTACTCAAGTCACCCTCTTCCACACGGCGGGCCCCACCTGTGGTGCAGTCGATCCGATCGACTCATACGGCGTTCGCAGCCGCGGAAAGCAGCGAACCTTCTTTCTCGAGGACGTTGCGCCCCAATACCGAGGTGGAGACACCGAGCGCTGGCCCACCTACGTTCACGTGTATCCCAACGATCGGAACGGGCTGACCGTTCAGTATTGGCGGTTTTACGCCTATAACGAACTACTCCCCTACCACGGCGGAGACTGGGAGGGCTTTCACGTGGTCCTGGACTCCCGCGACTCGGTCCTGGAGCTCGCACTCATCGGTCATACCGAAATCGCCGTCCGGCCGCCCGCTGACTTTCGCTGGGACTCGGCCGGTGGGCTGCATCCTGTGGTCGGAGTCGCGCTCGGTGGGCACACGACGATTGCGCGCGTGCCACCAGAAGGCCTGCGGCACCGGAGCTCGCGCGGACCGCTGGTAAACCTGGGTGAGAAGACTCGACCCATGAACGGACAGCTCTTCCTGCAGTATTCGGGATTGTGGGGCAGTCCCGGCACGTTTTACCACAGCTCCGGCTACTGGGGTCCGGCGTTCAACGAGACTGCAATCCGCCAGGATGGTTTCGTGGTGGCCTGGTGTCGGGGGACACGCAACCCGGAACGCACCGTGAACGGGGTACGCGAGTGCTACCCCAGCCGGGAAAGCAGGTAACCGTCCGTTGACCGTGGGCAACGGCTGCGGGGGGCTCCCTCGCCGTTCACCGTTCACCGTTCACGCCTTTCCACTGTGATGACCCCCGCAGCACCGCCTCTCCCCGATCCCAGTGAAATCATGAGGCTGGGCGCCGGGCTCCCCCCTGCCGTGCTGTTCGGGGCATCGTCATGGAACTACCCCGGTTGGAACGGGCTGGTCTATCACCGCGACTACCGAGGAAAGGGCGCCTCCGCGCGAATGCTGGAGGAGTATGCGCGGTTTCCACTGTTCCGCACCGTCGGCATCGACTCGAGTTTCTACGCTCCCCCAACCGAGGAAGTATTGGCGAATTGGGGCCGCTACTTGCCGCCAGGGTTTCCCTGTGTCAGCAAGGTCTGGCAACAACTCACCGTGCATACCTGGACCAATGCACAGGACGCAGACAAGGCAGGTAAGGCCAATCCGGATTTCCTCAGTCCGGACGTCTTTCAGGAATCAGTCTACGAGCCTTACAAGACCTGGTTTGCTGAGCACACCGGTCCGCTGGTATTCGAGTTCCAGCAAGTGGGAGTTCGACGCGGGCTGACGCCGCAGCGTTTTGCCGAGCGGCTCGACGAGTTCTTCGGCGCGATTCCGCACGATCTCCCCTACGCGGTCGAGGTCCGGAACGACGAGTTTCTCACGCCGGCCTACTTTGCCGTCCTCCGCGAGCACGGCGTGACGCATGTGCTCAACAACTGGACTCGCATGCCGACCATCGGCGAGCAACTCGACCTGCCGGGCGTCCTCAGCGGCCCGTTCATCGTCGCCCGAGCGCTGCTCCGTCTCGGTCGGACCTATGAACAAGCGGTGGACAAGTTCGCCCCTTACAATCGGATTCAGGAACCGAATCCGGGGCTTCGGCGGGACCTCGTGCAGGTGGCACAGACGGCGAAAGCAACTCGGCTCCCGGCTTACATACTCGTCAACAATCGCGTGGAAGGAAGCGCACCGCTGACCATCTTCGAAGTCGCGAGACTCCTTGAAGAAAAGCGTGAACAGTGAGCGGTAAACAGTGAACAGGGAGCTCCGATGACGAGAGGAGCTCCCTGTTCACTGTTTACTGTTCACTGTTTACGCAGTTGTCTGGACAAACGCTCTCACCGGAAACGTCACGAATCCCATCACCTTAGGTGGCACCGCGAAGAACCGCCCTCCGCCTTCCGGCACAGCCGAGAGATTGGAGAGGTGCTCCACGATCGGGATGTCTGCACCCAGCAGGATCGAGTGCGCCGGCCTGGCCCAGTCATCCAGGTCGTCAATGTTGACGGAGTCTATTCCGACCAGTCGCGCGCCGGCCTCTCGCAGCCCGTCGCACGCGTCTGCCGTCAGAAACGGATTAGCGATGCCGTAGGCTTGAGTGCGCCAGTGCCGATCCCAGCCGGTGCAGACCAGCACCGCTTTCCCCCGCACGGCGCGGCCCTTGAAGGCCTTCCAGTCAATGGCTCGCGCCGCAGCTGCGGGAATCCGAACCACGAGTGCATCGAGACCCGCCATCCAGTCGAGCGGCAGTCCCGCGAGGTCTTTCCCTCGGGCGTAGCGATGGAAGGGGCTGTCGAGGTAGGTGCCCGTGTTCGCCACCATCTCCAGCTTTCCGATCTGGAACTCCACCCCCGGAGCGTAGCGTTTGCGCGAAGCTTCCCGGCTGAGGTAGTCGCAGATGATCGGCCCCGGGAGCTCGGGGTAGGTCGTCATGCCGTGTTCGATGGTGTGGGAGAGATCGATCAGCATGGGGAGAAGCGTGAATGGTGAACAGTGAACGATAAACGGGAGCTCCTCTCAACACCGACGCTCCCGTTCACTGTTTACCGTTCACGTTTACGCCGTTAGGGTCCGCAACTCGTCTTCCAATCCCGCCGTCTCGCAAATCCGCGCGATCGTTTCGCCCACCTTGTTGTTCGGTGTCGACGCCCCGGCAGTGATGCCGATGACGGCGGCGCCGCCCAGCCAGTCCCGGTCCACCCGCTGCTCCTTCGTCCCCACCAGCTGGTGGCGGATTTCTCCGGTGGCGGGATCGATGCCCTCGGCGTCCTCAATGTGAAAGGCGCGCACGCCGGTCGAGCGCACCAGGGCGGCGAGGTGACAGGTGTTGCTCGAGTTGAAGCCGCCGACTACCACCATCGCGTCCAGCGGCTCTTCCAGCAGCTTGAGCACCGCGTCCTGGCGCTCCTGGGTCGCTGAGCAGATCGTGTCGAAACTGCGGAAGTGCTCGGGCAAGCCGGCAGTGCCATAGCGTTGCTCGGCGCTCTTGCGAAACTCTTCGGCGATCGCCAGCGATTCGCCAGATAGCATCGTCGTCTGATTCGCCAGACCCACCTTGACCAGATCCCGCTCAAAATGGAACCCCGGCGAAACCGACTTTGCGAACCTGACGGCGAGCGGCTCCGGATCGCCACCCTGCTCGATGAAGTCGCAGACCGGACGGGCTTCCGCCATGTTGAAGACCACCAGATATCGCCCGCCCGAATATTTCATGACCTGGCTTGCGGTAGCCTTGGTCTCTTCGTGCCAGTACTTGCCATGGATGATCGCGGTGTAGCCGTCCCGGGCATATGCATCCACCCGCTTCCAGACATTGAGGACCGAGCCGCAGGTGGTGTCTACCATGACGCAGCCGATCGCCCGGAGCCTCTCGAAGTCACGGATCGTCACCCCGAACGCTGGCATGATGACTACGTCGTCCGGCACGAGCACGCTGAAGTCGAACTCGCCGTCGGGGCCATGCTCCAGGAACTCGATCCCCATGCCGCGCAGCTTGTCGTTGACGTGCGGGTTGTGGATGATCTCGCCCGCCAGAAAGAGCCGGCGGTCGGGAAACTTGTGTCGGGTCTCGTACGCGTAGTCCACGGCGCGGTCGACGCCGTAGCAGAAGCCGAACTCCCGGGCCAGCCGGAACGTGAGCGGTCCCACCACGAGCCGATAGTCGTTTGCTCTGAGCAGTTCGACGATGTCGCTGTGGTAGTCCCGGGTTCGCTGCGCCTCGATGGCGCCCTTGAGCCCGAAGCCTTTGCGGAAGTAGGTCGACTCCATGGAGGGAAAGCTACACTTGAGCGGGGCAGCCTGCGGGCCCCGTTAACGGCCGCAAGCAGACCGGCCGGAGGTCAGCGGAACGTTCACGAAGCGGCCGGTCAGGTGGATGTTCCCGACAGCGGCGGTTGCGGTCCGCCCGGTGGCATCAAAGTGTCCCGAGATCTGGGCTGCCTGGACTCGCTCTATGATGAGCGCGCCGGTTTGGCCCTGATACCCAGATACAGCGGTTTGGTTCATGAGCCGCAACCCCACGCTTGCCGCCGGCGACTTGGTGCGGGCGTCGGCCGGCGCCACCACGGGATACTTTCCAACCACCAATTTCTCGGCCGGATAGATCAGGATCCCCAGCCCGGTGTCGCCCTGCACGGCAGTAAGCTGCAGCGTCCGTGCAGCCGGGCACCAGTCGGCGCCGGCGGGCGCACTCATCGTCCCCTTCTCCGCACCGCTCCAAGTGACCTCGATGTGCCCCTTGTCGCGGTCCCAGGCAATGGCTCCGCAGCCTGCCACGCCGAGCCCAATGACCCCCGCCGCCGCTTGTCGCCCGAAGTTCCGGCCGATCCGCCTCACCGCGGGGCACCTACGACGATGTCGAACCGAATTCCCGAGTTGTCAGGCGACAGCTGGCGACTCAAGTCGAACCGTATGGCTCCTCGCAGCAGAGACAGGCCGACGCCGGCCCCCACAAGGGCCTTGGAGTCGAACAGATCGCTGGCAGCACCTGCCTGTCCCGCGTCGATGAAAAAGACCGGCCGGATCCTGGTCGACAGCGGGGTCACGTCGAACTGCGCAGCCCAGAACGCCTGACCCTTGATCGTGCCGTAATCGAACCCGCGGACGGTGTTCAGTCCGCCCAGACGAAACGCCATCTGCGGCAGCACCGGTTCGGTCGCGATCCCGGCTTTGGCGCGGATCGTAGCACCCGCGCCGAAGCCGAAGTCGCGGCGCAGGTCGCCCCAGGTCCGGAAGGTGGCCGTGCCCGCTCCCCCGAGGAAATCCGCCAGCAGCGCCCAGCTGGTGCGGCCGTTGCGCTGCAGCCGGACTGTTGCCGCAGCGAACGTTCCTTCCGTGACGGGTGAGTTCTCGGGGAACACACCGTCGCCGCCCAGGAAGTCGTTCACCCCGGATGTGGCCTTCCGCACGACCGTCTGTTCGCGCTCGATCCGACCCGACGCGATTACCTCCCACCCCACGCCCACTGAGGTCTCGAAGGTTATCGAGCCGCCAGTCGCGAGCGCGTAGTCGGCGTCGTCATGCGCGGCGAAGATGGCGTTGAACGTGTTGCCGTACGACGGGCCGACCGCGATCGGGTCCACGTTCACCACGTCGTGGTAACCGATCACACGAAGCTGCCCACCCGGCGCGTCCCGGATGAAGGCGAGCCGCGCCGTCACGCGATCGTCCGAGAAACCATAGCGCACGGTGCCGATCAGATCAGCGAACTCGATCCACGGCACTCGCACGTGATAGCCGAGGCCGAACGAGTACCCCTGCACCCGGTCGTACCGAAACGCATCCGCCAGTCGCTCGTATCCGATGCCGTGGTCGCCGCCGCCGGTCAGCTCGGTCGGCAGGGTGTCGCTCATGCGACTGAGATCCGCGTCGACCTCACGGAACTGCGCCATCTCCGCACCCGCGACACCCAGACTCAAGGAGTCATCCCACGCGGCGTAGCGCGCGAGCGAGTCGTTGGGCGGGCGATGGATCTCGTAGCGCCCGCCGGGCCACTTGTCGGCATAGTTCCACGATCGATAGCGGGTTGCGGCCACGTCGAGCTGGCGCCGCTCCACCCGGATCGAATCGCGCCGCATCCGACGCAGCTTCCGAAGCGAGTCCCGCGGCAACGTAGTGTCCGGCAGCGGCAGCGTGAAGGCGATGGGCTGCCGGGTGTTGAGCTCGTAGTCGCTGAACGTCGTCACGGCCCGGAAGGGAACAACCAGATCGCCGAGCATGGGAACTTGGACCCGGCCGGCGATGGCCTGACGATAGGGCATCCAGAACTTGCCGTCCTGAAGCGCGTACTCGAGGTCGGCGTCTACCGTGACCAGTCGGGTAGCCAGCTTGTTCATCCGGCGCGCCGACGCAGAGCGCTGCGCCCGGGAAGAACGGACGAACAGCTGCGTGCCGACATACCGGAAGGTGAGCCGGACGACCTCGGCGGTGCCCGCCTCGATCCACAACCGCCCGGCGATGAGCGCGGGCCCAGTCCGTCGCGGCACGACATCCACCTGATAGATCCGGAGGCGATCGCCCTTCGGAGTCGTGACGGTTAGGCTGTCCCGGAGCGCATAGCGATACCAGTCCGGCCCGTTTGCCGCCAGCGGGTGGAGTGCGCCGGTCGCGGGAAAGTTGTCGCTGAAGATCCGGACCGAGTCGCCCACCCCACGCGGAACGAACCAGGGACGGTAGAAGACACTCGAGAAGTCCAGATTCGGATCGACACTCTGGAACCGTCGTCCGATGACGTCTATCCGCAGGTCGTTCGGCAAGGCCCACCGGACGAGCGCCTCCTGCTCCTCGACTGCAGTGACCGGCAGCTGAGTCCACCGGCCCCGGCCTATGGTCGCGGAGAGGCGATACCGGATCCGGGCCTGGTAGTCGGTGACCAGGCTGTCCTGCGTCCGATGACGCGCCATTGCCCGGAGGATGAGCTCGCGGGTGATGGCGTCGGTGAATGGAGGATTGGTATCGGAAGAAGCGGGAGTTGCGACGAAGAGGAAAAGGGCTAAGAGGCTTGCGACCATTTGCTCCGGCCGTCTCGATGCAGTCCGTACGCCTTGAGCCGGCGCCAAAGGGTGGTCCGGCTGATTCCAAGCTGCCGGGCGGTTTCCGCCAGCTTCCAGCCGTGAGCGTCCAACGTCTTGACGATAGCCTCCTTCTCCCGCGCCGCCAACGTCGTGGGGCCCTCAATGCCCGGCACGAACATCGCCTCACCCAGCTCCATGCTGCCGATTCGAAGCGGGCGCAGGCGCCCACCCAAAGCCGTGAGGCGGGGCTGGAGGTCCGGAGCTCCCTCCGAGAGATCCCAATCCTTCAATGCCTCGCGGGCCGGCTCGTTGGCGTACAGGATCCGACCGCCGTGGTCGAAAACCACGACCCCTTCGCTGAATCCGTCTAGGACGGCCTTGGCGAGCGGCGAGAAGACCGCCGGGAGCTTGTCAAGCGAGATAGTCTCTGTCATGCAACGAGATACGGGTTCATAGGAGCAAAGTTTCAATCCGTGACGTCAGCCCGCCAGTCCAACTTCCGCCTGCGGCCCAACTGACTACCATTCAGTCACTGTTGGGACCAGCCACCCTGCCATCTGCAACCGAATGCGAACGTGACGACGTCTTCACTTAGCAGGACGCGCGCGTCCGACCGCGGTGCACACCTTCCCCTTGGTATCCTCGCCGCGGCTGTCAGCCTGGTCATCTTCGGCTGGGGTCTGGCCATTACCGCCGGCCGGATTCGTTCGGGCCCCGAGGGCCAGGCGCTCCTGGTCCTGACATTCGAGGGGGGGCTGTTCTGGATCATAGGCCTCATGGCCTTTCGGCGGGCCATGCGCGCCCCCGCCGCTTTCCCGTTCCTGCTGCAGTGCCTTGGGTGGACGACCCATTTCGCCCTGGCCTCCTTGCTGCCCCTGTACAACCTCCCCGGCCCCGCCTTCTTCGTGGCGTACGGGCTGGGCTCGTATCTGCATGCGCCGTCGCTCGTTCACCTAGCGCTGGCACTGGGCTGGCCCCATCGCGAAGAGCGCTGGAGAGTTCCGGTACTAGGCTGGTACGTGGTCCAGGGCGCGCTATTTCTGATCGCGCTGGCCGGTCTGCTCAGTGGCCAAGAGCCGTTGTTCCGGCTTATCGACGAGATCCTTCGGGCCCGGTTGCTGAACTTCCTTGCGTTCGTCGTGAGCGTCATCGCGTTGGTTTGGGCCCGACGGGCCGTCCCAGCCTCCGGCTTTCGTCGGCGCAGCCTCGATCTCGCAGCGGGCTCGATACTGGTGGGCCTCGGACCAAGCTGGTTGGCGGCGATGCTGCCGGTGCTGAAAGAACCCGTCATTCCCGGAATCCCGCTCGCGAGCCTGCTCCTGTTGGCGCTGCCGATCGGACTGGCGGCCGCCATGCTCCGAAACCGCCTGTTCGACGACCGAAGGCTTGGGAGGGAGGTGCGCGACCTCCAAGTACGTCTGCTGCTGGAGCAGGATCTCGCCGCGGCATCGTCGGACCTGCTCCGACACCTCTGTGATGCGTTTGACGCGCCGACCGCCCTCATTCGCGTCTCAGATGGCCCTTCGCCCCGGGTCCTGGCGGCCACCGGACCGGTTCCCGAGCAATGGCTCGACGCGGCGTTGCTCGCCGGCGTTCAGCGCAGCACAGACCCGCCGGCCGTAGGGTTCCCGCTCGCCGACGAGGCAGGGGTGCTGGGAGAGATCAAATTGGCCGCGCGGATCCCGGGAGGGTTTGGATCCCGCGAGATCGGCTCCCTGGCTCGCGTCGCACGGCCCGTTGCCGCAGTCCTTCGCACCAAGCTGGCGGACCAGCAGATGCGCGCGACGGCGGCCGAACTCGCCCAACTGGCTTCGTCGTTCTCCGACGCCGGCGCAAGGCTCGAGGAAGCCACTCGAACGTTGAGCAGTGTAGTCAGAGAGGCCACCGATGGAGCTCGGCTGCACGTGGCCGACCTCGGGCAGGTCGAAGGGGCCATCCGGGGCACCGCAGGCGTGGCTGCCGAAGTCCGAGCGGAAGCAGGACGCAGCACCGATGTCGGCCGAACGATGGAAGCTGAAGGCGAGGCGCTGATTCGAAGCTCGGAGCAGTTGGCTGAGGAAATCGAGCGTAGCATGCACGCGCTGGGGATGGTGCGCGGAGAGGTTGACGCGCTGGTGGCCCGAGGCGAGGAAATCCAGCGGATCAGCGCCGCCATCAACGGCATCGCGTTCCAGACCAACCTGCTGGCCTTGAACGCCGCGATCGAGGCGGCCCGTGCCGGAGCCGAAGGCCAAGGCTTTGCCGTGGTAGCCGAGGAGGTGCGTCAGCTGGCCGAAGATACGGGCCACTCGGCACGGGACATCGGTCGGCTCGTGACCGGCATTCGAGACGAAATCGAGCGGGCTGTTTCGGCGCTGGCCCGGGTGCTCGACGACATGGGACAGGCAGCCTCGCGCGGCCGTGCTGGCGGCGCATTGTTCGAGGCCGCTCACCAGCGCCTGAACTCGTTGCTCAAATCGGCCCAGGGCGTCCGGGATCGCGCTGATCGGCTCGAGACCGCAACCGGAGTGCTCGAGTCGACCGTCGCCCGAAGCAGTCAGGCCGCGCGAACTCAGCTGGCCCGCGCGGAAGGCACGGCAGTTACCGTCGATCAGCAGATCTCGACTGCGACCGAGCTTCGCAGCAGCGCCGACAACCTGGCTCGGCTGGGCGAGCAATTGGCGGCGTTGCTCACCCACTCATCTCAGGCCGCCCCCATCGAGGGCAACGGCGACCAGTCGCGCTAAACGGTAGGCGGCTTAATCCCGGAATCGACCGCGCCGCACTTTTTGCCGGGACCGGGGGTCGCGCCGGGCTAATCGGTTCAATTCCGTTTGCAGGTCAGCAAGTGAGCCCGCTCGAATCGGCGGGTGGTGCCCTCGTACAACCTCGAACCGGAGAGGACGGTCGAGAACCGGAAGGTCGCGCGAGTGGAGACGACGTGCCTGGCCTTCCCGCAGGCGAAGTCGCACCACCGGCACCCCGTCCTCCACGTCGTAGTCGAGAGCCACCGTGTCGCCCTTCACCCGCACCGCGGCAGGAAGGGCGGCGAGGCGGGCGCGAGCATCCGGATGGACCAGATCCACTGGATCGAGCCGCACCCGCGTTGCCACGAAAGCGTCCCAGCTGGTCACGTGCTCCAGCTGAGTCCGCAATATCTCCCGCAGCCGTGCCCGACTGACAGCCTCGAGTGCGCCGCCGGATCGACGCCAGAGATCGTCGAGCTCCGCCACGGCCCGACGGATTCGCCCCTGGTCAGGGTGGATCGTAGCACCCGCCAGGAGAGCGTCGGCCAGTGCGTCACGCGCCAGGTCTCGGAGGCCGGGCGGGATCTCGCCCTCGAGAGTCTCGGTCTCTACGTCGAGATCGAACCCGAAATAGCTCAGCCCACGGGTGACGACCAGTCCCTGGTGCCGCCTCGGGCCGCCGACGGATATGCTAGGCGGACCCCACGTTGCGTGCCGGCGAATGAGGTCGTAGGGCAGCGTCGTCCCTTCGATCCCAGCTCGGGGAATCCCGAAACGGTCGGCGAAATAGCGAAGGTTGCCGGCCACCGCTCCCCAGCTCCCCGCGACCGAGGTCCTCGATACCCGCGCTTCCTGGCCGTCGGCGGTTCTCTCGTCGATCACCAGATCGAAGGGCAGTATTCGCGCGAGAAGCTCAGCCCAACGCTGCCGCAGCTCCCGTGAGGCAAATGGCAGGCGTGCCGGCAGCGCCAATTCCAGCGACCGGTAGACCGAGGCGGTTCCGAGCGCCGCGTCCTCCACCGCCTTCACCAGCACGCCGCGGCGCTCGGCCCATGCTTCCAGACCATCGTCGTCGAACAGGTGGCGGGGAAGTCCGTACACCTCACCCAGACGTCCGTGCTGATTAACCGCCTCGGCGTAGAGATTGTACGCCGTCAGGTGATCGCTGCCGCTGACGAGCGCTCCGTGCAGATCTCGCTCCTCGCGAGTCATCCGGTGCAGCGAGTCGATGTTGGAGCAGACGGCGACAATCGGAACCAGCTCGCCTTCGGCGTGAAACAGCAGCTCGCCCCATGGGCGTTCCACCGGCATCGCCTCGACTTGTCTTCCGTATGTGGTGAGCCGCCCTTTCTCGATCAAGCCCCGGGACGTCAAGGTCGCCACCGCACGCCGATAGGCAATCCGGTCGAGGGGCACCGGCAGATCCAGGTCGGTGGCGTCCACACCGAGTGCGGCGCAGGTGACCGCCACCCGCTCGGCGTCACCGGCCAGCTGAAATTCAGGCGGGCCCGGACGGAGCTCCTCGAAGACAAGATCGCGATCGCTCAGGATGAAGACCTCGCTGCCGGCAACCCGCCC
>DATJGL010000284.1:0-4125 GCA_035495075.1 Gemmatimonadales bacterium | reverse complement strand
GCCGGTCCGGCGCCGTCCTGGATCTGGGCGTTCCACAGCGGCGATTGGCTGCCAGGCTCGAGCGTCGAGATCAGCTCGAGGTAAGAGCCGTCGTCGAAGCCCAACAGCGCCATGTGGGTGACACCGTTCGAATGGGGACCGCCGTACTCGGTAGCGAGCCCTAGCTCGCCGAAACGACTCCGCATTCTGTCGAGGTCGGGCCCGGCAAGGGTCGCGTGATCGATCTCGAGCCGCCCGCGACTCGTTTCGCTCTCGCGACTCACTTCTCGTCCCGATACAGCCGTCCCGCGCCGGTGTTGAACAGGATCACCCTATCATCGGGGCCAAGTTGCCCGGCGGCGCGGAGCCGCACTGCCGCGACGAAGGTTGCTCCCCCTTCGGGCGACAGGTCCACGCCCTCGCGCCGTGACACCAACAAAGCCTGCTCCGCCAGATCCTGGTCGGTCACCGCCACGGCGCCCCCTCGAGTGTCCCGGATCGCTCGCAGCATGAGCGCGCCGCCGAGCGGATTGGGAACCCGAAGACCGCTGGCGACCGTCCATGGTTCGGACCACGCCTCGGTGCTTTGCGCGCCCGACTCGAAGGCCCTGACCACCGGCGCGCAGCCGGTGGACTGCACCGCATACAGCCGAGGGGAGGGTCCCTGAACCCATCCGGCTTCTCGCAGCTCAAGAAACGCGCGCCACATCCCGATGAGCCCGGTGCCGCCGCCGGCGGGATAGATGATTGCGTCCGGCAGGGTCCAGCCCAGCTGCTCAGCCAGTTCCAGGCCCAGCGTCTTTTTGCCCTCGATGCGGTAGGGTTCGCGAAGCGTCGAGATGTCGAACGCTCCGGTTCGCGCCGACAACTCGCGCGCGGCACGTCCGCAATCGCCGATGTGACCGTCGATGAGGCTCAGTTCTGCGCCGAAGGTCCGAATCTGCGTGAGGACGGTCCGCGGCGTCGTGGCGGGAGCAAAAACCGTGGCTGGGCGGCCCGCCCGGGCGGCGTAGGCGGCGAGAGCGACCCCGGCGTTTCCCGCCGTGGGGATGACGAAAGACATCGCACCGGCGCCCACCGCACGGGTGACTGCCATTGCCAATCCGCGGGCCTTGAACGATCCGGTCGGGTTGGTGCTCTCATCCTTGAGCCAAACCCGTCCAACACCCAGCTCCCGCGCGATGCGGTCCAGCTCGAGCAAAGGGGTGTTTCCCTCACCGAGCGTAACCGGGGTTTCGTCCGGCAAGAGCGGGAGGAACGGGCGGTAGCGCCACATGCCGTGCGCTGGACCGCCAGGTGACTGCTCGCGCCCGAGCGCGGCTCGGCGCTCCAGCGGATGCTGCCGGCCGGGATATCGCACCAACCAGGGCAGCCCGCAACGAGGGCAGACGGTCCGAAGGCCTTCGGGATCGCTCTCCTGCGCGCACCCCGAGCATTCCAGCACCCAGTCCATTCGCGCCTCGACGCGGCCGGCAGGTGTTCGAGTGAGGTCAACAGTGGTCATTGGGCCAGGCGGTCCTCCATCTCGTCCAGGCTGCGCGGCCAGTCCTCGCGAAGGAGGCGCGAAAGACCTCGATCCGCCAATAGTCGACCTTCAGTCTGACAGGTGGGACAGTAATTGGTCTCGTTATCGGCGTACCGAATGCGTTGGACCGGAGTCCCGCATACAGGGCATGGTTGACGGTAGCGGCCGTGCACGGCCATTTCCTCGCGAAAAGCGGTGACGTTCTCCGGAAACCCCTGCTCTGTTTCGCCCCGAAGACGATCGGTCCATTCCCGAAGCACCTCCTGCACTGCCGCGTAGAGGCGTTCGATCGCTTCATCGCCCAGCTTGCTCGTGAGAGCCAGGGGCGATAGCCTCGCGCGATGCAGGATCTCGTCCGAGTACGCATTGCCGATTCCGCTGAAGAGCCGGGGGTCGGTCAACGCGCGCTTCAGGGTATGGTTTTCCGAGCGCAGCCGGTCGCGAAAGCCATCCACCGAGGCGTCGAGCGGCTCGATCCCGCCTCGATCGAATTCGGCCAGCGCACCTTCTCCTCTGACCAGGTTGATCGATGCGCGTCGCTTACTGCCGGCCTCCGTCAGGATCAGCGTCCCCTCCGGAAAGTCGAACGCTGCCAGCCCCATCCGGCCGGGTGGCTTGGCGCCGCGCGGTCTCCAACGCAGGCGACCAGCGATCATCAGGTGGATTATGAGAAAGAGATCACCATCGAGGGCCCAGACCAGGCGCTTGCCCATCCGTCGGAGCCCCACCACCCGGCGGCCCGATGCCTCGGCGATCGGAGGGTCCACGCTCCGGAGCACGAACGGGCTGAAGAGGCGGACCTGCTCGAGCACCCGACCGACGATGCGGCTCTCCAGGGCCTCGAGATAGACCACCACGTCCGGCAGCTCAGGCATTTCGGGTTGCGTGGTGCGTCACGACTTGGTGCTCAGGTGTTCTACGATGCGTTCGGCAAGCGCGGTGGAAAAGCCCGGAACCGCCGCCAGCTCCTGCGCGGTCGCGGAGCGCACGCCTGCAAGGCTCCCGAAACGTTCCAGGAGTCGCCGACGGCGAGCCGGGCCGACGCCCGGAATCTCGAGCAGCTCCGAGGTGATGGTGCGCTGGGTCCGCCGCTTCCGGTTATATGCGACACCGAACCGGTGAGCTTCGTCCCGTGCCCGCTGCAACAGACGGAGAGACGAGCCGCGTCTCGAGAGCCGCAAGCCTTCGGAGCGGCCGGGAAGGAAGATTTCCTCCTCCCGCTTGGCCAGGCTCACGATCGGAAGCTTGTCGAAGCCCACCTGGCGCGCGGCATCGAGAGCTGCGCCGAGCTGCCCTTTGCCGCCATCGATCACCATCAGATCAGGCAAAGGGGTCTCCTCATCCCGCCGGCGGGTGAGGTACCGCGTAATCACTTCATGGATGGCTGCGAAGTCGTCCTGCTGCGCAACGCCCTTGATCTTGAACTTCCGATATTCGCTTTTCTTCGGTCGCCCGGCCTCGAACCACACCAGCGAGCCTACCATGTCGCGTCCCTGATTGTTCGAGATATCGACGCAAACCAGGCTTCGCGGGACCACGCTAAGTCCCAGGTCTCGGCCCAGCCCGTACACCGGATCCTCGGCTCGTTCCTCGGTCTCGAACGATTCGATCCGCAGGCTCTCCAACAGATGCCGGGCGTTCTGGTCCGCCAACTCCCGCCAGCGGCTGGCTGTCCCCCGCTGCGGTACGGTCCAATCGGTATCGGGAAGGATCTCGCGCAGAGCGTCGAAGTCGTCGGGTGGAAACGGCAGTACAGCCTTGTGCACCCGGTTCTCGGCCGGCACATAGTAGCGAACCAGAAACGCGCTCAGGATCGCTTCATCGGTCTCCTCTTCCACCCCTTCCAGGAACTTGTGATCCCGCGAGATGACCCGGCCCTCCCGCACCCTCATCAGCACACCTACGGCATCGTCCCCGTCGCGCGCGTAACCGATCACGTCGGCTTCGCCGGTCCCGATCAGCTCCACCGTAGACGGCTCTTCCAGGCGTTCCAACCACCGAAGCGCGTCGCGAAGCCGAGCCGCCCGCTCGAAGTCTTCCCGATCGCTCGCGGCGAGCATCACCTCGCGCACCTTCTGGCGCACGTCATTGGTCCGGCCTTCCAGGAAATCCACCACGTCGTTCACCATCGCCCGGTAGTCTTCCTGGCTTTGCCAGCCTACGCACGGCGCGCGACACTTCCCGATGTGATAGTCCAGACAGGGCCGCTCGCGCCGCTCCCTGGGGAGGTCGTCCGAGCAGCTGCGCATCGTGTAGATCCGGCGGATGATCGCAAGGGTTCGGCGGAGCTGGGCCACGTCGGTGTAGGGCCCGAAATACTTGGCTCCTTCGATGTTCCTGCGGCGAGTGACCAGAACGCGAGGGAACGGCTCTCCGAGCGTAACCGCGATGGAAGGGTAGCTCTTGTCGTCCTTGAGCCTGACGTTAAAGCGGGGGCGGTACTCCTTGATGAGATTGTTTTCGAGCAGCAGTGACTCGGCTTCACGGCCGACCACGATGGTCTCGACGTCGGCAATCAGGCGCTGCAGCAGGTCGTTCTTGGGACTGGTCGCGAAATCGGCCGCGATGTAGCTCCGCACCCGCGACTTGAGGCGCTTGGCCTTACCGACGTAGAGCACCTC
>DATJGL010000283.1:0-3704 GCA_035495075.1 Gemmatimonadales bacterium | reverse complement strand
CCCGGGTGACTGCAGTCACCCCAAGCATCGCTGGACCTGACTACTATGTGGCCTTGAGAATTTGAGTAACGCACCAGTTGTCAGGAGGAGGTCATGGCGGAAGATCGAACCTGGATGGAAGAGGATCTCTGGTGGGAGCAGGAGTTCCCCTCCAGACCCTATGCAGCGGGTCGTAGCTACGACGAGTTCCGTTCGGCATACCGGTACGGCTACGAGTCTGGCCTTCACCACATGGGCCGCCGATGGGAGGAGGCTGAGGAAGATTTGCGGACCGGTTGGGACCGGTTCGAGGGCAAGGGTCCCGGTGGATCAATCTGGGAAGACTTCAAGGATGCCGTCCGAGATGCGTGGGACCGGGTCACCGGCCATCACGCGCTCGATGCCGACAAGATGAGCGAGCCGGAAGTGGATCGGCTGTCTCGCGGAGAACGGCCTCGTTGACGATGGGGCCGCCGGAGACGGCGGCCCCTGATCAATTCGGCGGCCCACCCATGGCCTCGACGCCTCCCATCATCTCGCCCATCTCCCACCAGTCATCCCAGGTCATCACCTGGCCGGTTGAATCCGCCATTTCCCGCAGCTGAGCGTAGATCACATCGCGTTTGCGACCACTCGGCACGGAGTCCGAAACCAGAATGTCCGAGATGATGTCGTGCGTCATGTGAAGGTTGTCAAAAATGGCGGCTGCACGCGGGTGACGCCGCGCAAACACCGGCGCGATCGTGGCCGTCATAGGCATCACCCGTGGCATGCGCGAAGGAGGGCTGTGGAGCATCGCCCAGAACCGGGCAACGGTTCCCTGCACTGCTTTCGTCTGCTCAGCTGGTGTCTGGCATGCGGCGAACGGTTCGTACAGTCCGACCTGTAGCCAGTGGTAAGCCCAGATCAGTCCGTTGAATCGGGGCTCGAAGCGCCGGAACGCCTGGCTGAAGTACTGGTCGTCCATCAACGACATCGATTTTGGCTTTGCTGCAAAGGCGTAGCCGCGTCGGCTCAGGTAGTAGTCGGTGAGCCGCTCGATGAGCGAATCCCTGGCCGCCGGCGTGAGCCGTGGATCGGCGTACGCATCGTAGATCTGCCGGTGGAGCATGTGGGCCCAGTCAAACATTTCCTTCGCCCGCCAGGCGAGCTTCGCGTAACTGGGCATCACCGCCTCCTCCGCGATCGCGAAGCGCGGGGGATGCACCAGCAGGTCCGTCGTCAAGTACTGAAATTCATCGGCTAGCCGGCGTCGCGCGTCGTCACCCCGCCGGGTGTAAAGAATCTCGTAAAGGACTGCGTGCCCGTAGTCGAAGGCATTGAACAGTCGGGCAGCGTCGGGATAGCGCTTCAGGAATTGCCAGTTGAACGAGCCCGGGTAGTAGAACTGCTCGTCCCGCCGGTCCTGTGCGGACGCAGCCTGGCCAGCGCCGAGCCCGGCGACGAGAACCAATGCGTTGGGCAACCAGCGCGCGGGGCCGCGAAGGAATTGGATCATCGCGGACCTCCGGGCATGAGTCCCGACAGTGCAAACGCGTGAGAGAGCCCGATCGTAAGCCCAATGTCGAGCCCGCTGGAGCTGAGCCGGCGGGTGAGGCCGGCGTCGAGCACGAGTGTGGGTTGCCACTGCCATCGAAGCCCCGCGGAAAGGATCACCTCAACCGGTGAGTCATCGGTCGGCCGCTCGGCCAAAATTTCCGCGATTGCGAGCAAGCTCTGCCGCAGAAACGAGTGATCCACCGCCCCGCTCAATACCCAGCGGGGCAGCGGATCGACCGAGCCGAGACCGCTGTCTGAACCCAGCCTGAGCCCGGCGTTCAGATGCGCCCGGGTGGCTCCCCAGGAATGGGTGCCGATCCCCTCTAGTGTCAGCGCAAAAGCATCGCCGCCCAGGCTTCCCACCGGGAGCGCCGTTTCGGCCCGTACGGCGAGAGCCGGAATTCCACCGCTCTCCGTGTTGAAGTTGTAGAGCCCGAAAACTCGAACGCCGGCCAGGCCCCAATCCGTTTCGCCGATCTCCCTGACTGCGGCGAGTAGCGTCTTGACGCCGATCTGGGTGTTCCGCAGTGCGCCGAATTCGACCTCCGGTCCGATCACGTGAAAATCGGCGCCGCTGTGTTCGGACTCGAAGCGGTAGGGCACGAGCAACTCGAACGCGAAACGCTCGATTGGGTAGGCGTCCTCCGTCGCGACCGGCCGCCCCTCGTCCAGATTGCGATAGTCGATCTGGCCGTGCGCTTGCGGCGCTAAGACCAGAAGAGCGCCGGCCGCCAGAGCGACCGGGATCGTGCTGCGCATGATGCGATCCTCGTAGTAGAAACCCGACCCGCCACGCAGCAGTGCGCGGCGGCGACTACGCGATCGCTTGAGGGGGCGGGGTTGGGGGCTGGTGAGCCGTCGTGCCGGCTATGAGAGGAACCGTAAAGTCGAGCGTTGCCCCGAGCGAAGCCCAGGTAGTCGTGAGACCGGGCGCTACGAGGCTAGCACTCGATGTTCCCGAGCAGGGAACGGTGGTGCCGCACTGCTCGCCGGGACAATGGTCGCATGAGGAGCTCGGTGCGACGACCGCGGTATGGGAGTGCTTGTGAGAGGCTCCGTGGGCCTGATGCTGCCGGCAGTGTAAACCGGTATCGGCCCAGCCCTGGGCGGTCAGACCTACGGGAAGCGCGAGAAGCACCAGGAGTGCGCGTGCGCAACGCATCATCGGACGCATGGAGCGGAGACGGCTCGGCATAGCAGGAACCTAGCCACCCGATCCAGGGCATGGCCAGGCGCGCACCAGCGTTCAATTGAAAGGGCCTGAGTCAGTAGACCGAGACCGTGGAAGCGGCCAACTCGGTCGCGAGCCGCCACTCGATGAACTGCCCCGGTTGGACGTGAATCAAGTCGCTGTTTACGGACTGGGTCGATCCTATTGGATGGGCGGCCAAACGAATGTTCCGGGTTGGGCCCAAGAGCCATCGAGCGAGCATGAAGTTGGCGCTCGACGACGCGGTAACGGTTCCAACCCGCGACGCCTGGCCATCGTGGTAGACGTACACGATGGCGTCCAGCAAGTTGTCATTGTTGATGGTGAGGGAGGTCGGCGCCTCGGGGTCCGGTGCCGGATCGTTCTCCGCCGCGTGGCGCCCGCCGCATCCGCTGGACCCAATCAGGCCATTCAGCAGCATCAGGGTGCAACTCGCCGACCGTAGCAGGGTGAATCGCATCGGCACCTCGATCTACTGCCCCGCACCTTAGGAAGGGCCCTGCTCGAGCGCCCAACGACAATATAAAGCCTAGGCCGTCGGCCGCAGCCCCTGCGGTGACCGTGCTCACGACTCGGAACGCATCACGTTGCACGTACGACCTCCAGCAAGTCGCGGAGCATGGCGCTCGCGGTGGGAACCGGGTCGCGTTCGAGAGTCGTTGCAGTCGCTCGACCCGCTATATCCGTGTGATACACAACCCCCATCTCGTCGGCATCCATCCGGGCGAGAGGATGGGTCATCGGCAGTGACGTCGGCCCGACTCGCAATTGGAAATCCGGGCCGCCGTCCGCCGCGCGTTCCGCCAGGCAGAGCAGGACCACGCGCTCTTTCCGCGCGGCTGCGGCCGTGAGCAAGTCCTGCGTCAGGCCCCTGATGCCCTCCACCCGGACGTCTCGGATCGTCGTCGGCTGACGCAGGACTGCGTTCGCCACGATCACCAATTTTGCCGCCGCATCCCATCCGTCCACGTCGAGT
>DATJGL010000282.1:0-18228 GCA_035495075.1 Gemmatimonadales bacterium | reverse complement strand
CAGGCGACGTGAGCGCGAACGCCACGGCTATCCTCCTTTGAATCGGGTGGCCACATCTGAATTGGATGGCCACATCGGGCATGGAGTCCGGTGACGGTACCGTTTGACAGGCACCGGGGCAGTGTCCGGGACGGCCGACAGGGGTGTCCCTGGAGAATGGCGATCCGCGTCAGCGCCCCGCACCCAGCCAGTGCCGTCCCCGGTCACCGTGGGCTAAGACATTCAACCGTAATCGATTACATACCGCAAGGCCCGGGCACCCGGCTTGCTGATCGGTCCGCCGTCGCCCGTGATCAGTTCTTGTAGAGTGACCCCTGGCCCTGAGGAACTTCATGACCCGAACCCAACTTGCGACCCTCTCGCTCGTCGCGCTCGCCGCCTGCTCGAACGGCAGCAAGTCGAATTCGGCGAGCGCGGACAGCCTTGCGCGGGACCTGCGTCGTCCCGAAGCGCAGACTGCCAACGCGCTGAACGATCGCCCCAGCGCACCCAAGCCGAAGCCGCGGCCCAAGGCACCGGCAACTCCGTCGCCCAAGTCGCTGGCGGCCGGGACGCTCATCACGGCCGCGATGACCGACTCGATCAACTCGCGGCACGATAAGCCCGGCAAGACCGTGACCGCGCGCGTTTCGTCCGACGTGAAGGACCGCGCGGGCCGTGTGGTCATTCCCGCCGGCTCGCTGGTGAGGCTGACCGTAACCGCACTCGCGCCGGCCGAGAACAAGAGTTCGAAGGATGGCAAGCTCGACTTCGAAGCGACGTCGGTAACGGTGAACGGGCGGATGTATGCGTTGGACGCCGATGTGGATCCGGTCGAGCATGAGCTCAAGGGCCGCGGGGTGACCGGCGGGGATGTCGCCAAGGTGGGAGCAGGCACCGCGATTGGCGCAATCGGCGGCCGCATCATCGGCGGCAACACCAAGGGCGCGGTTATTGGCGGCGTGGTCGGTGCCGGAGCCGGCACTGCGTACGCAGTTCATACGGCTGACCGGGACGTGATCGTTCACCCGGGCGCCACTGTGAGACTCACGCTCCGCGGCACGCTGGTCGCTTCGGCGCAATAGCACAGGCTCTGCCGTAAAAGAAGGGGCGCCCCCGAAAGGGCGCCCCTTTTTTTCTTGAGCACTCGAGCTTGGAGACTGGTGATTTCTGCCACGGCGCTGTCCCGTCGCCGGCCCCAACCTGACATCGAACTAGTCGGGTCTTCGAGCCGGGGGCGAGTTGATCGCAGGAGGCAGGCATGCCAGGCGAGGCCAAGGCACGTAAGGGAAAGCAGCGGCGCTGGTCGCGCCAAGTAACCGAGCGCAGTAACGCGCTCGATCTCGAGCCAGGCGTCTTCCGAGGGACTGCACGAGCCATTGCGCTTTCGCTCAAGCGCTCTGCAGAGCGGAGCAAGCGGCGAAAGGTCGACGCTTTCCGCTCAGCGATGTCGATGCTCAACCTCTACATCAACAGGGCGGGTACCAAGCTTGGCGTCGAGCGCAAGCGGAGCCTGAATCGCGCCAAAGTCGAACTCCGGAAGGTTTTTCACCGGCCCGAACGAAACTTACAGTGACCAAAGCGGATTTGTGACCCGGGTCACGCCGGTGGGAGAAGCGAGGGGGTTAAACTCGAAACTGTGACGCGACATCTTAACGACGAAGTGGAAGTGCTGGATCTGCTCCCAGAAGAAGCTGAGCCACGCGACCACCTGATTCAGTTTTACGGACGTGATCACCAACTTCTCATCGGGAATGTCGGCCGGTTCTTCCGGGTCGGCTTGCGCCGGGGCGAGGGGCTGCTCGCGATCGCCTCGCTCGAGCACTGCGATGCCTTTGCCCGCGAGCTGAGGCGCGAGCCGGCATATCAGTCCGCCGTCCGCGAGGGTCGGCTGATATTCCTGGACGCCGAGCTGGTGTTGGCTCAGTCCATGGTGGAAGGACGATTGGCTCTGAGCCAGCTCGAAAGCACGATTACAGCAACGATACAGGACTTGAAAGCCCGAGCCCCGGCGGCGCCAGTTCGGGTGTTTGGAGAGATGGTAGGGCTCTTGTGGAGGGCGAGCAGGATCGACGAGGCGCTGGAGCTGGAGGAGTGCTGGAATGGGCTCCTGCAGCAGCACGGCATAATTCTGTTCTGTGCGTACCCGATCGATCGGCTGGACCAGGAGAAGGTGGACAGGGTCGATGCCGTCCTTGCCAGCCACACCCACGTCGTCACCGCACGCAGAGGGGTTGACGCCTAGTCGCTCCGACTCTGCACCTCAGCCGATGGCCTGACGCTGGAGTACCTGGGCTACGGTCTGGAGCAGTTGATCGCTCGACACGGGCTTTTGAAGAAACGGCTGGTCGCCGAGGGGGCCTCTCAAAGGGAGGCCTTCGTCGCGAAGGTGCCCCGACATCCAGACTACAGGGATCGACGGAAACCGCCGGTCCATCTCCTCACCTAACTGCCGCCCGCCCATTTCCGGCATCACGATATCCGCGATGACGAGGTTGATGGACCCGTTCGCCTTCTCCAGACACGCGATGGCTTCCCGACCATTACGGGCCTTCATCACGTCGTAGCCTTCGTCCTCGAGCGCCCGCGCCACTACTGCCCTGACCAGATCCTCATCGTCCACCACCAGCAAACGGCCCTCGGCCCTTGGCCGACTTGCTGCTGCAGGGGGCGTGTGGGTGGGACGCAGTTCAGACGAGTCACTCAACGGCAGGAGCACGCGAATCGACGTTCCCCGATCCACGGCGCTCTCGACCTGAATGTGCCCGCCGCTCTGCGAGACGATTCCTTCCACCGTCGCGAGACCGAGCCCGGTCCCCCGCCCGACCTGCTTGGTGGTGTAGAACGGTTCGAAGATGCGGGGCAGGTGCTCCGGTGCTATCCCCTTCCCCGTATCCTGCACGACCAGCTCGGCGTAGGACCCCGGCTCCGCGGGCACGCCAAGCCGATCCCATACCTCGCCGGGCTCGACATCCACCGAGGCCGTACGTACCAGGATTTGCCCGCCGCCGACCAGCGCGTCGCGGGCGTTGATCACGAGATTCATCAGAACCTGCACCAGCTGAGCACGATCTACCCGGACCCACGTCGGCGCGTTCGCGGGAGCAAACTGGAGGTCGATGTCGGAGCCCAGCAGGCGTTGGAGCATCGGATAGGCATCCGCGACTGCCATGTTCAGATCGAGCGTCTGGGGGGCGAGAACCTGCTGCCGCGCGAACGCGAGCAGCTGACGCGTCAGGCTCGCCATCCGCTCTACCGCCTTCTGGATCTGCGTCAGGTCCTGGCGGGCGGTCCGCCCCAGGTTAGGATCGCGTCCGGCGAAACCGGCGAATCCGCTGAGCGCATGCAGCTGGTTGTTGAAATCGTGCGCCAGGCCGGCCGACAGCCGGCCGATGGCCTCCATCTTCGCTGCCTGCCTCAAAGCGGCCTCGCCCCGCTTGCGCTCCGTGATGTCCCGTTGAATCGAGGATGCACCGACGATGACGCCGCTTCGATCGCGAAGGGGCGAAATCGTGAGTGAGATCTCGATCTCGTTGCCGTCTCGACTCCGCCGTCGCGTTTCGTAATGGGCGACGTGCTCGCCGCGCGCCACCCGTCGCAGGATCTCCCGTTCCTCGTCCCTGAGGTCGTCCGGCACGAGCAGCTCGATGGACCGGCCTATGATCTCGCCCGGCTCGTACCCGTAAATACGCTCGGCGCCTGCATTCCAGGTCACCACGATGCCATCGAGCGTCTTGCTCAGGATCGCATCATCCGACGTCTCGACGATCGAAGCGAGTCGCGCCTGGGTTTCGGCGGCCTGGTGCCGCTCGGTGAGGTCGTGCTTGATGGAAGATGCACCAACGATCGTTCCCGAATGGTCCCGAACCGGTGTGACGGTCAGCTCGATCGGAACGATGCTGCCGTCCTTTCGGATCCGCGTAGTCTCCAAGCGGACGATCTGCTCGCCGCGGGCAACCCGCTCGAGAATCCGTTCCTCCTCGTGGTGAAGCTCCGGTGGGATGAGCCGATAGACCGAGGCACCCTGCATCTCGTCAGCGGAATAGCCAAAGAGTCGCTCGGCGCCCACGTTCCAGCTGACGATGGTCCCGTCCAGCAGCTTGTTTACGATCGCGTCGGACGATGCCCCGGCCAGCGCAGCCAACCGGGCGGAGGCCAGCCCGTTCTCCTGTTCGCCAGCGTGCTTTTGGTCCGGGTGGGTCATTGGCTGGTGACCGGCGTCACACGAGAAAGAGGGGCAAGTGTCGAAGCGATCGCAACATACGTGTCGTTGCCGATCCGTGCAACGAGAGCGGTCACGGGCTTTCCGGGCAGCCCTTCTTATGGCCGCTCCGCCGGCACCCCCGAGTCGGCCAGACATGACATGGAGTCCGCCCGAGCGACGGTCGTGGCAGACGGATCGTGGGGCTGAACGCGCAGAGTGTGCGCCAGAATTGAATCGATCCGGATGATCTTGATCGGAACCTGGTTCTCGACGGCAGGGTCGTGTGGCGGTATTACGAATCCGCGGGGTGGCTCGCCCGGCTTCTGGGGTAGACCGACGATGGTCCGGTGCCTTGGATTGTGGGGAGGGACGATGATGCTTCCATCCGTTCGCGGATTGACTGTGGAGCACGAGAGCAGCACGACGTCGGTAATGACCGCGCGACGGCTTGGTTTCCGCGCCGCTGCATTGGTGTCCTGCAGCAATGCGAACAGTCTGGGAGTCGTGGTATCGACCGTCTGGCCCGTCGAATCCGGCGCCGAATCAACTGTGGCGGGTGCAACCGAGATGTGCGTGTCGGGCAGAGCAACGTTGGCCGCGGAGCCCGCGAGTGCAGCGCTCTCCTCTGATCGGGGGGCAGACTCGGGAGCGGCCGCAGGCTGCTCGACCGGGATCAGTTCGCGCGCCAACTCCGGCCGATAGCGGGCCAGGAGCGCGAAAGCGATCGCGCCGACGGCCACGACGGCGGCAATACCAGCAGCGGCACGCGCCCGCCGTTCATCACGGTCATATTCGGTGTCGATGCGCACTGTAGGATCCGCCCCGCTTGGCTAGCGATCTACGCTTGAAACGACAAGAGCGTCTTGCGGCTCGGAGTCAGACCGCCGGCTCTCGACCTCGTGAACGGCGTTGAGCAGCTGGTCGGCGCTGAACGGCCGGACCAGGAGCGGCTCGTGAGGCTGCAGCAGTCCCCGGGTCACCAACTCCTCGTACGGAACATTCGACGTGTACAGGATAGCGATGTTCGCATGCCGACCGATCAGCCGGTCAGCGAGTGACTCTCCTCTCATGTCGGGCAGCAGCACTTCGATCACCGCAACCTCCACCGCGAATCCGTAGCGGTCCACCAGCTCGAGAGCCTCGGTCGCGTCGCAGGCCGAGAGCCACCGGAACCCGGCCGACTCGAGCGTGTGACAGGCGAGCAGTCTGGCTTCCGAGTCATCGGTGGCGACAAGTGCGGTGGGTTGGGACTCCGTGGTGGGCCGAGGCCGGGACTCTCGCTCGGCCTGACGAGCCTCCTGTTGTAGTGCCGGCGGGGGAAACTCGGGCGTCAACCGCGAGCGCATCGCTTGCACGTCGGCGCCGAGGCGATCGGCCTCGCTTTCCGCGCGGAGGCGCACCGCCCGCGACCAGGCGCACACGGCCGCGACCAACAGAGCCACCGCCCAGAAAACGCCCTGGGCGACGAAATCCGACTCGCCGGCGAAACCCAACCGGTCAGGCTGAGGGAAGAACCAGTAGTTGACTGCCACGGCCGACACTGCCACGGCCAATAGCCCAGGGCCAAGCCCGCCCAAAAGTGCCGCGCCCGCAATCGCGAGAAGAAACGGACCCGCGACGTAATGATCGAGCAGCGGTGTGAGCAGCAGGCCCAAGCCCGCCGCGCCGGCTGGGCCCGCGATCGCCAGACCCCAACCGAGCCCGCGGCGCGACAAAGCCTCAGTCATCAGGAAACCTCGAGCAGCTTGGCCATGCCGTGGAGGAAATGCGGCTTCCCGTCCTTCGAATCCGGAGCAAAGCACAGGAAGGCGTACTGGCCCGGGGTGAACTCCACATCAATCGAAGCGTGCATGCCCGGCACTATTCCGCTCACGCCACCGAGCATCTTGCCGGGAGCGGGGCCAACCTGCTTCATCCCCCACAGCGCGAAGTCCTCCGGTTTTTTGCCTGGATCGAGACGAACGATCGCGAGCTCGTGTTCCTGTGGTCCCGCATTCTCGATGCGAATCGTATGGCGACCGGCGGTGAGCGGCTTGGAAAGCTGGAAATCGTAGTCGACCAGCTTGATAACCAGATCGGCGCTGGGCTCCGCGACACCGGTGCGAGCCGGCCCGGTCACTGTGAGTGGCTGGATCATGCCTTTCATCACGTGGGGAACCCCGTCCGGGGTCGGCACGAAGCACAGCATGGCGTAGCTGCCAGGCTCGAGCGAAAGCGTTGCGTTGGCCGTGTCACCGGGCTCGGGTGGGTTGGGCCCGCCGGCGACACTCATCCAGCTGGGCGGCGGCCCGGGGTTCTTGAACGCGGCGAGCAAGTCATCCACCGTCTTGCCCTCCCCCAGCTTGATCAGCTGAATGTGGTGCAGCGACGGTCCGCGGTTCGCCAGGCGGAACGTGGTCAGACCCGCTGGCACATCGGCGGGCGCGTCGAACGTGAAGTCGCTCGCGGTGACGATGACGACGTTGGGCGCAGCCGCGCCGGCGGAGCCTGACTGCCGCCCGGGCTCGCCGCTTCGACAGCCGGCCAGCAGTGCGAGAACCCAAATGCCCGACGAGAGTCGCATACACTAGTTCCTTTCAGGGTTTAGCCCGGAACAGTCGGCCCCGCATTGATATAGCTATGCGAAGGACCCGCGGCTTGGCCACGGGTCTGGACATCGGCTTGGAAAGGATTGCGCCCCCAGACTACCGGCTCGGAACGATCCGGTCAAGCAGGCTGGGGGCGCGGAGGGCTCAACGCCGCGGCCGGCTGCTATAGCGACGCGAGGTCAATGACGAAGCGATACTTGACGTCACCCTTGAGCATGCGCTCGTAGGCCTGGTCGATCTGCTGCATCGGTATCAGTTCGATATCCGACACGATGCCATGCCGGGCACAGAAATCCAGCATCTCCTGCGTCTCTTTGATCCCGCCGATGAGGGATCCTGCCAGGCTGCGGCGCTTCAGGATCAGCAGGGTCGGCGTGGGCGACGGATGCGGGTGCTCCGGCGCACCGATCAGACAAAGTGTTCCGTCGCGCTTGAGCAGCTGGAGGAACGCGTCGAGATCGTGCGATACGGAAACGGTGTCGATGATGAAATCGAAGCTGTTCAGATGGCGGGCCATTTCGTCGGGGTTTCGGGAGACCACCACCTCGTTCGCCCCGAGCCGCTTCGCGTCCGCGCCCTTCTCGGGCGACGTGGTGAACAGCACGACGTGCGCACCGAGCGCACTGGCGAGCTTGATGCCCATGTGGCCTAGGCCCCCAAGGCCTACGATACCGACCTTCTGGCCCTTCTCCACCTTCCAGTGCCGAAGCGGCGAGTACATCGTGATGCCGGCGCAGAGAAGCGGCGCCACCGCGGCCAGGTTTTGCTTCTCGGACACGCGCAGCACGAATTTCTCGTCCACCACGATCTGCTTGGAATACCCACCGTACGTCATGCCGCCCGACACCGGGTCGGGACTGTTGTAGGTGAGGACCAGCTCGTTCTGGCAGTACTGCTCGAGACCGTCACGGCAATCAGGGCAGGTACCGCAGGACCCTACCATGCACCCGACCGCCGCTACATCCCCCGGTTTGAAGGCGCTGACACTCTCACCTACACGCGTCACTCGACCGACAATTTCGTGGCCCGGCACCACGGGGTACGTCGTTCCCTTCCACTCGTTGCGGGCCGTATGCAGATCGGAGTGACAGACGCCACAATAGAGGATCTCGATCTGCACATCGCGTGGGCCCGGCTGCCGACGCTCGAAGGAGAACGGCTCGAGGGGGGTGGTCGCACTCCGCGCGGCAAACGCGCGGGTCTCGATGCCGGCCTGTCTTTTGGTGGTTGCGGGGGCCTGCGGCTGCTGAGTTGTGCTCATTCTCTGCTCCTCTGCTGGACCGGCTGGCTGCTAGGTTGGCTTGGGGAAACCTACACGCCGGTGGCAGAGTTCCCCGGAGGGCGCAAGTCCACACCCCGGTCTCGAACGGCAATCGAGCGACGTGAGGGAGGGTCAGCGTACAGCGGGCAGGATGCCTGCGGCGATGAGATTCCCAATGGCGGTCGTCTGAGGACCTACCGCGCCACCGATCCCCTGCCATCGCGCCGTCGTGACCACCACGAGGTCGAGGCTCGGGACGATGCACAGCAACTGTCCGCCGTAGCCCCATCCCAGTACGATGGCATGACCCGCGGTGTCGCCCAGCCACCAGAGATAACCGTAGCCGAGGGGGCCCAATGCTCCCAACTGGTCGTACAGTCCGCCGTACCGCTCAGTGGACTGGTCGATCCAGGCGCTGGGGACGACTTCGGCCGTTCCGGAGCGCCCCCCCTGGAGGATGAGCTGACCCAGCTTGGCAATATCCCGGGGCCGGAGGTAAAGCCCGGCTCCGCCGTTGGGAATCCCCTGATTGTCGATCTCCCAGTCGCGCGCCTTGATTCCGAGGGGACCGAGAAGGTAGGTGTCGGCGAACGCCGCGGTCCCGCCGGCGTTGACCTGAAGCACGGCCGACAGGAGGTGGACCGCGGCTGAGTTGTAGTTGAAACTCGTTCCCGGCGTTGACACGATTGGGCGCGCCAGCACGTACTCGATCTGGTCAGGCGCGAGGACCCAATTGTTGTACTCGGCCACGTTGGACCCTTCGTTCCACTCGAACCCTCCGGTCATGGTGAGGAGGTTGCCGACGGTAATTGCACCGTCAGCAGCATCGAGCGCAGGAAGAGGCGGCTTGAACAGCTCGGAGAGAGGCTGGTTGACGTCGCGAATCTCACCTCGGTGGATCGCGATACCTACCAGGAGCGATATCACACTCTTTGTGACCGAGCGAAGAGCGTAAAGCGAGTCGGCGCGAGCACCGGCAAAGTAGCGCTCGGCCACGAGGTGCCCGTGCCGCACAACGGTGATGCTGCGGAGTCCGGGAATCGCAGCTCCGCTGTTGAAGGCCGCCTCCAGCTGCGCGCCGTCGATCTGCTCATTCTCCGGCGAGCTGACCCCCCAATCCGCGGAAAGGTCGATCGGTTCGGTGGGAAGGGGGGACGACGGCGCCATGGCATCGCCGCCACAAGCGGTGGTCAGCAGGAGGGCACACACCGCGAGCAGGCGGCCGGAACAGCGCATGGCGACGACTCCCTAGTTGAGATCTGGGGGTAGGGTTACTGGACGGGGCGACGAACGCTTGGCCCGCCATCGATTAGGACGAGCAATTATCGCTTGCTTTCACTGCCAGCCCAATGGGCCCTTTCGCAGAGCAGGGCTGTCGCACACTATGAGGGCGGCATGGCACGGATTCTAGTGGTCGAGGACGACGTCTCGGTACGGCATAGCCTGGTGCGCGTGCTGGTCAATGCCGGCTATGAGGTCACCGCCACCGCGAGTGGGGCCGATGGGCTTCGACTCTATCGGGAGAACGGTGCGGATCTGGTCCTCACCGATATACTCATGCCGGAAATGAGCGGGACCGAACTCATTCGGCAGCTGAAGGAGCTGGCGCCGCGGCTACCGGTGATCGCGATGTCGGCGGGGGAGCGCGCTCGCGACTTCGAGCAGTTGGGCGACGCCCACGCGGTCGGCGCCATCGGCCTGTTGCGCAAGCCGTTTACGAGAGACGAGTTGCTCGCAGTGGTGGCTGCTGCCCTGGAGAAGCCGGCGCAGGGCGAGATCGATCGGCCGGTGAGGACCTAGCTCAAAAGGCGTATCCCAAGGTGAGGTAGAGCGCCGTGCGCTCCGCCCCCCGTGCGACGGTGGCCGCGAAAACGGCGGAAGGATCTATCAGACTGGTCCAGATGCCACCACCCCACGAGTGGTGCCACTGATCGGAGTTTTCCCCCGATAGCCACACCCGGCCCGCATCCACCAAACCGAGCACTCCCAGCTCACCCGGGACCGGCCGCGCGAACCGGGTGATCAGGAGCCGGAGATCCGCACCGGCATACGCTGCTGCATCCCCGGCGAATCGGTCGTGGTCGTACCCCCGCAGGGTGGTCTTGCCCCCTACGAATGCAGCATCGAACCAGGAGTACGGTCCCCACGAGCGGCGGGCCCCGGCCCGGAAGGCGAGTACGGGCTCGAGGGGAAGCCGGCTCATTGGTACGTACACTCGAGCATCGGACTCCAGGGTGGCGACCGTCCCCAGTCCGTCCCAGAGCCTGGGGAACATGTCCGCCGTGACCGACAGCCGAAGCCCCCCGCTCTTGCGCGACGAGCTTGCTCGAGTGTCGAGCTGCATCCGCCCCTGGAGACCCGCCTCGCCATAGTCGTCGCTACCGCGGGCCGGGCTGATGCCGGTCAGAGCGGACCTCTGGCTTCCGGTGGTCGAGTACTTGACGATCGGCCCCGCCGAGACCGACCATCGCTCACCGCGCAGGCCGACCTCGGCAAGAGCGATGTACTCCCGATGGGCGATCCGATGCTGATCCGAGGAGAGCCCCCGCGGCGTCTGATTCCCGAATCCGTAGAACCAGGGGCGCTGGAGATCGGACGCCATCCCCGAGACTCGGAAAAACAGCGGGCTGTTCTCGTGGGTGAGGTCCAATGCTCCGGCGAGGCCGAATGCATGCGCCGAGAGGGAGTAGCCCAACGTCGCCGAGACCTCGCGGCCGTGGGGCCGGCGCTCGAAGCCGTAGTGACGCAACGCCATCCCGACATCGAGGCCGGTACGAAATCCGACGGTGTGCCGGTGAATCAGAACCACCAGTCGGTGGTCGCGGTCGGGCAACGGCGGCGCGAGCCGGCCATCCGGCGTCCGTCTCCACGGACGTCGGTCGAACGCATCCTTCGCCGCGCTGTCCGATCCGCAGATAACTCGCACCTTGATGTCCGGCGGTCCGCTCCCTGAGCTATCCACCTGGTCAGCGCCGCCGTGCAGATATACCCGCACTTCTCTGGTCTCCGCCGACACGAAGCGGCGGCTGAAATACGGTGGGTCATCGGGGTGATCCAGCGCCAGGAGCCGGACGTCCACCGAGCCGTCGTTCTGCCGGCGGATCTCGGTCCGGTCGGCGGCGTCGGTGCCGTGTACGTCCACGACCTGAGCCAGCCGTTCGTAGAATCTCGCCGCGATCTCGGGCAACTTGTCGCGCCGGCTCCGAAGCTTGGCCTCGAGTTCCGGTCCTACGAGCTGGTAGTACGAGGCTGGCAACTGCGCGAGGGCGCCGGCAATGGCGGAGTCGGTGAGCCGACGCTGCAGTGCCGCAGCGATGGAATCCCAGACCGGGCGCTCGACACCCGCGAGTAGCCGGGCGTCCATCTCTGCCGACATGCGGCTGAGTCCGCGAAGCCGGTAGTCAGCGGTGAACGGCACCAGTTGCGGCGCGTCGAGTCGAGCCATCCAGCCGACCAACCCACCATACGAAGAGAGCGCATTGTCCCGATCCAGCGGGATGGCGACCCACCGATGGGGGGCCTCCCGGTCTCTGGTGCCCCAGCGCCACTGACCCGGGTGCCGGTCCGCGTCGTTAGCAAACATGTCGAAGAGGCGCGTCGCCAGATACGAACGTGGCTCGATCTGGTCATCGGGGCTTGCATTCAGCAGCTCCGCCAGCTTTTCCGACTTGACGACCTCACGAAAATTGGTGAGTCCCGGGGCCCCTCCTCCCTCGGCCGAGGGGTACAGCTCGAGAATGCCGAGCATGCCCGCAAACTCATGGCGAAACTTCCCCAGCCTTGGGTCATCCGGCATTACGAACAGCCCGATGGCGGTATGGGGGATGCCGGCGGCATCGGCCAACCTGGCGGCCACGGTGGCGGCGCCCGGGAACAGCGCGCTGGTCTGGTCCTGAAACACTCCAGCCAGCATTGATTTTTGCATCGGCGGAGACAACTGCATGACGGGGTCTTTGTCCGCGGATCGAAACCGAAATTCCCGGCCGTCGCGCGAGACCAGCTCGAGTGCGCGGGTTTGATGGCCGGTGTTGTCGCGAACCACCCGAAGCCCGCCGGCCACCTGGTCCAAATTCAGCACCGGGACTCGCAGCGGCGCGGCCCAAAGGTCCCGGTAGCCGTCGCCAAGGACGAACCGATGGAAGCCTCCCGCTTGATACTGGTCGTTCGCGACCGCTCGGACCGAGTCGGGGGCACGGTCGGCGTGAACGCGCGCGGCCAGCTGCTGCGCGTCAACCGGACGCACCAGCAGTGTCAGACTCACGCCTACGGCCCCCGCCATCCAGCGTTTGGGCACGACCGCGTCCTCGGCAAAGCGATGATCCAACGCTTGATCAAGTCGGCCATCCCTGCGGTAGGCGGGGTCACACGAACCGGGTCGCAAGCGGAAGGCACAAAGCCAGCGTGGCGCCGGTCACCCTCGACGGCGCACGCCGACCGGTACACAATTGGAGGCCCCCAACCGAGACGAGGTTTCGACCGTGAGCGATTCAGCGGGCGCTATCCGGCACGTCTCCGACACGGCGCGGTGGGTCGCCTTGTACCGCGCGATCGAGTCGGAACGCCCGGACGCGTTGTTCCACGACCCCTATGCCCGCAGCCTCGCCGGGGAGCGTGCAGAGCAGATCGTCGCATCGCTGCCCAAGGGCGCATCGATGTCGTGGCCGATGGTCGTGCGGACGGTGGTGCTGGACGAGCTGATCACGAAGTCGGTGGAGCGCGATGGGGTGGATACAGTGCTCAACCTGGCGGCAGGCCTCGACACCCGCCCGTACCGGCTCCCGCTCCCATCAGAGCTGCGCTGGATCGAAGTGGACTTCCCCGACATGATCGCCTACAAGCAGGACCATTTGGCGAATGCGAAGCCGGTGTGCGCGCTCGAACAGGTGGGGCTCGACCTGACCGAGATCTCCCGACGGCGCGAGCTTTTCGCGAAGATCGGCAGCACTTCAAAGCAGGTACTGGTCGTGAGCGAGGGCCTCCTGATCTATCTGAGTCGCGAGCAGGTGGGAGCGCTGGCGGATGACTTGACTGCGCCCCCGACCTTTCGCTGGTGGCTGATCGATATCGCCGGCCCGCGGATTCTCAAGCGAATGGAGAAGACATGGGGTCGGGCGGTGGCGGCGGGAAACGCGCCGTTCAAGTTTGCGCCCGCCGAGGGAACTCAATTCTTCGAGAGTCACGGCTGGGTCGAGGCGGAATTCCGCTCGATGTGGGTCGAGGCGAATCGCCTCAAGCGGGCCGAGATTCCGTTCGCCTGGCTATGGCAGCTGCTCGGGCGGCTCAGCCCGAAGCGGCGTCAGGAAGAGTTTCGCCGCATGGCGGGGATGGTGCTGCTGCGACGTCGCTAAGGGGTAGTGACGAGCGGCGCGTAACGGACCTCAGGCGGGGCCCGAAGACGCGCCGGCGTGCGACCAGAGTGACTCGACTACCCGCAGCGGCTTGATCGGAAGCTCGCCAGTGACGAGAGGTCGCCCGGCGGCCGCCCAACCCGACGTCCCACCGGTTACACTCACAGCCTGAGAGAAGCCTGCCTGTTTCAGGAACTGGGTCGATCGCACCGAACGCATCCCCGACTGACATACGACGAGCAAGGGCTTGTCTCTGGGCAGTTCCTCCAGGCGGGAGGCCAGCTCCGCCTGAGGCAGGTTGATTGCGCCCGGCACATGTCCGGTCTGGTATTCCTCCGGCTCTCGGACGTCGAGAATGATTGCGTTCGGATCGCGGTTCAGCATCGCGTCGATGCCGACCGTCTCGATGGACTGCGCAGTGGTGAGCATGGCCCACGGCAGATCGGCCGCCCCGCGGTTGGTCGCCTCGATCGCAACCATGTTGAGCGGCCGAGGTGGAATGCCGCTGGTAATGGCGGAGACGAAGGCCGCATGGTCCAGGTGAAGCACCGGATTGAAGAGTCGCTCGAATCCGATGGTGGTGCTGGGCCGACCGCACATGCCCTTACCGCACGGGCCCTCGAAATGGCCCGGAAACACCGAGACCCAGTCCGGCAGCTCCAGCAGGCGCGCCATGCTGCGGAACTGTGCCTCCGCATCGCCCCCGCCGAAATCGGGGCGGCCCACATCGCCCACCAGCATCGAGTCACCCGTCAGGACCATCGAGGGCTCGGGGCTGCGCGGCGGATTGACCACCAGAATAGAGATCAGCTCCGGCCGATGCCCGGGTGTGTGGACAATCCGCAGGCGCAGTTGCCCCAGCTCGAGCTCCTGCCCGTCCTTGAGAGGCCGAAACGGATAGGTCACGCGGGCGGACTCGTGCAGGCATAGCTCCGCGTTGTGCCGAGCGGCGAGCTTCCGGGCTCCCGACACATGGTCGGCGTGCACGTGCGTGTCGATCACGTATCGGAGCTTGAAGCCGCGATCCTGCATCAGCGCCTCGTACTGATCGGTCACTACGGCAGGGTCGATGACGGCCGCTTCGAGCGATTTTCGCGACGCGATGAGATAGGAAGCGCAGCCACACCGCTCATCCAGCATTTGCTTGAAATACATGTCAGAGCGCCTCGCGATCTTCCCGGCGCTCGTTCCGGCTCGGCCTGGGATCGGTATCACCGCCCCGAAACTCGAAGTGGTCGTCGGACATGAGCCGACCATGCAACCCGAGTCGGCCTCTCTCGCGACGAACGACGTCCACAATGTGCTCGGCCACTTCACGCGCGGGGAGCCAGGTGCCCGGCGTGAGGCCCGGGTACAGTTTGCCATACTCCTGCCGCAGCCGCGCTTCTCGCAGGGCGCTGGACATGGTCAACCAGCCGTTTTGGATGTGTTCGGAGGCTGTATCGGGAGTCCGGGATGCGCAAGCCCCACCTTACCGAAGCAGCGCGGCGACCAACGCACCCAGCGCGGCGATAAGCGCCCCACCGGCGAGCCAGGTCAGGCGTTGCACGGCCAGCCGCGTTGCCCGGCGCTCTGCCTCGCCGCGTTCCTGGGCCGCGCGGGCATGCTCTTCCGCAGCCCGCCGCCGGGTTTCGGCCGCGTCGAGCCGCTCGGCAAGGACTGCCATTTCACCTTGAAGTCGATCCTGGGTATCGGTCAGTTGTTCCACCAGGCCACCCCGCGCACCCGGCAGGACGCCCGCCTCCTCGAAGAGGGATTGAGCCATCACCTCACCCGCGGCGATGACGTCCCGCATTCCCTGCTCGAAGTGTCGCTGGTGAATCTGCTTCTTCGCGTCGGGAGTCGGCTCCAGCGTGGCGAGCTGCGCTGCCTTGAGCACCGCATTTCGGATGTCGCCACCGCTCCGGGGGAACTCCTCAGCCAAGGCACGAAAGTCCACATCGTCCGCCAACGGCGTCTTCTGGGGGTGGATCTGCACCCGCCAGATTCGCTCCCGCTCCTCGACTCCGGGAAGCCGGAAAAGAATGTGGGTTCCGATCCGGCGCTCGAAGGCGGGATCCATGCTCGCGGCGAGATTGGTCGCGAAGATGACGATGCCGTCGAACCGCTCGAGCTCCCGCAACAGCACGTCCACGACCGTGTTGGCCTCCCGCTCGTAGCCCACCGTCGCCATGGTGAAGCGGCGCCCGGCGATCGCGTCGGCTTCGTCGAAGAAGAGCACTGCTGCTTGGCGCTCAGCGGAACGGAAGACGGTGGCGACGTGCTTGCCGGTCTGGCCGGCCCAGCGGGATTCGAGCTCGGAGTACCGCACTACCAGCAGCTCCCGACCGAGAGCGTGCGCCAGTGCTTCGGCGCAGATGGTCTTGCCCGTTCCCGGCGGGCCCGCGAAATGAAAAGCGAGCCCGAGTCCGGTGGCGTGCCGCTCGCCAAGGCCCCACTCCCGAAACAGAAGGTCGTGCTTCCGGATTACCTGGAGTGCGTACTCGAGGGCCGCGATCGTGTCGGGCGGCAGCACCACATCGGCAAACGTGCGCTGGGGCGTGATCGTCTCGACCAGCCCCCGCGCCATTGGGCCACCGAACAAGAGATCCCTGATCGACTCGGCCACGTTCGCAGCTACGCCCAGTCCCGGTTTACCAGTACCGCCATCTACGGCGTCTTCCGCCGAGAAGCTGGGAAGCCGCGATTCCGGCCGCGATCGCCACGGCGAAGCCGACAACCACCACGGCGAGTCGCGCCTGCCGCCGTCTCCTCGACCTACCCGAAATCCTGGCCGCGAACCGGTCCGCCTGGACCTTCGCCTCCTCGGCCATCCCCGCGATCCCATCCTGTGCCTGCTCGGCGGTCTCGACAGCGCGCTTGACCGCGGCGTCGGCCGACTTCCGCAAATCCTTCATGGCAGTCCTCCTTTGGATACACTGCAAGTCAGATATAAAGGATACCCCCGGGCCGTCGCCCGGGGGTATCGCACCGCTCCGCTCGTTGTGGCCGGTTCTTGCTAGCGGGAACTGTCCGGCTTCATGCTCGTGCTGTCCGTCGCTGTCTTGCCGGTCTGGGTGCCGGGCTTCGCATGCAGCGCCGAGTCGCTGGAGGCGCCGTGATGCTGATATCCCCCCGCGCCCTTCTTGTGGTGCTTCTTCCCGGTTGCCGTCGTATCGGTCGTGCTTACGCCACCGGTGTCACTGGTCGCGCTCACGCCACCCGTGTCGCTGGCCGCGGCGCCGGTTTGCAGACCGGGCTTCGCCTTGAGCGCGGTATCAGTGCTCATTCCACTCGACGCGTTGGGATCGGTGGGTGTCGCGGATGAACTGGGATTCGGGCTCACCGCGGATGGATTGGTGTCCCTGGTCATCCCGGAGACGCTCGAATCAGGAGCCGTAACCGGACGGCTGGTCTCGCTGTTGTTGATCGTCGAGCTCGTATCGGTCGTGATCGCCGCCGGGTTGATCGAGTCAGGGGTCGCCACCGTTCCGGTCTCAATGGACGAATCGCGAGGCTGTTGCTGCTGTGCCGCGGCCGCGGAGGCCGCGCCCAGCCCGAGCAGCCCAGCCGCGGAGAGGGTCATGCATTTCGAAAGAATCCGCATGGTCTGAAACCTCCGTTTACCCTTGTATGCCTGCATTGTTCGCGGTTGTCGTGACTGCACTCGTGCCCCGCTCTCCGGCGGGCGCCGTAGTGACCCTACCCACATCCCAATGCCACCGCCGTGACCGCCCGAAGGGAAATCACGTGGCCTGTCTCACATTGACTTGGGGTTCAGGGTCGCGGTAGACCGGAGAGCACGTATTGCACGACCAGATCGGTCGTATTCCAGAGCTGGACATCAGAGCTGGTGCCGTAGCGGACAGGGAGCAGCTTTTCTCCCTTGATCTGATAGCTCCAGAGCTCGTTGTGCTCGAGTCCGGACTGCTTCACCGCGGCAAGCGAGCTCTGCAATGCTGCGTTGAGGGCATGAACGTAGGGCCCGACATCAGACGCGTCGGGCCGCCGGGTCGAGTCGGCCGCGCCCACGATCTGATCGGCAAGACCCAGGAAGAGGAGATTCACCTCCCGCCCCCAGACGACCCGCGGAGAGTGGTAAGCGTCGTTTCGAAATCGCTCCCAGATGGCTTGCGATGCGTACGCGTCGTTCGCCACGAGCGGGCCGAGTCCCGCGACGAAGAGCCCAACCGGGTAGGGACGGACGATCGGCGCGAGGTCACGGAGCAGGATGCGCCGCCAAGCGCTGTCCGCGACGGCCCTGGCGGGGCTCGCGAGAAAGAGCTCCGTCACCGGATCGGTGTTCACGACCGGTATGGGGCGCCCATCGGTATCGAGCGCCAGCGCCAGGAAGGGCAGAGAATCACGCACTTCGCCCGCCGAGGCCAGAACGCCCTGCCAGTAGCCGCGCTCGGAAGCCGGTAGCCAGGCGACCTTCGCGCGGAGCCGGCGGTCGATCTCGGCAGGGGTGAGCACGACCTCGAAGTGGCGTCGGGCGCCGCTCCAGACATCAATGGCGTGCCGCAGCGTGGCTGCGTTTCGGACATACCCGCCCAACGCGCCGGCGGCGATCTCCGGAGCCAATGCGGTGAGCGCCGCTGGATCGAAACCGATTTGTGGCAGCGTCGCGAGGATCGTGGCGATTGCCTCCAGGGCGTGGCCCGCCCAGATGGCATTGATGTCCATCGCGAACCGCCCTCCGGCATAGCCTGCGTCGCTGTCGCGCCAGCTCGCGGATCGCCAGTGGGTCGAGTCCCGCCGGGGGAAACTCACCAGGTTGGTCGGACGGGGATCATCCGCATAGGGGCGGGTCTCGTTCGCGACCAGCCCCAATTCCCGGATGAGGAGCGTGAGGCGAGCAACGCCACC
>DATJGL010000281.1:0-15382 GCA_035495075.1 Gemmatimonadales bacterium | reverse complement strand
CGTTCGAGTGCGCCTTGGTGGGCAGAGCGCACGAACTGGAGGAGCTGCAGCGGGCTTGGCGAAGCGTTCGGCGCGGTGCCGGACGTGTGGTTCTCATCGAGGGTGAGGCGGGCGTCGGCAAATCTCGGCTGGCGGTCGAGTTCTTTCGCAGGGTTCAGGCTGAGGGGGGCACGGTTCTCCGCGCCCGGAGCTACGACGCCCGGGTCGGCATTCCGTACGGCCCCGTGGTGGAAGCGCTGCGAGGGGCACTCGACGCGCCAGGTCTCTCGGGCGCCGATCCGCAATGGCTGGCCGAAGCATCCCGCCTGCTCCCCGAGCTTCGGCAGCGGTTCCGTGGTCTGCCCGAGGCTTCCCCGGTGCCGGCCGATGCCTGGCGCCTGTTCGAAGCAGTTGCGCAGCTCATCGTCGCCATGTCGGCGGAGCAGCCTGTCGCGCTCGCTACCGACGATCTCCAATGGTGCGATAGCGACAGCTGCAGCCTGCTTCATTTTCTCATCCGCCGGTTGGAAGACGCTCCCGTTCTGTGGTGCGGCATGCTGACTCTGGGTGAGCTGCGGCGCGATGCCCCCGCTGCCCGGCTCTGCCGGGCGTTGCGGGTGCGGCCTCGCACCACGGTTGTGATCCTGGCGCCGCTCAGCGAGGACGAGATCTGGCAGATGGTCTGCGAGATGGGGCACGTGACGACGCCTACCGGTGGCCGACGGCTCGCGGAACGGCTTCATCAGGTCACGCGAGGCAATCCGTTCTACGCCATCGAGGTGCTGAAGACCCTGGTCGCTCAAGGATGGCTGACGGCGGACTCGGTCTCGGGCGCCTGGCTGGCAGCGCCGACCGCCGGCGAACCCACCGCCATGGCCATGTCACCGACGGTGCACGACGCGATCGCGGAGCGAATCGAATCGTTGCCGCCGGACCTGCACGATGTTCTGATCACCATCGCGGTTGCGGGGACCGGCTGCCGCGCCGGCTTGCTTTCCCACGTGCACGGCATCTCCCGGCTTCGGGCCGCGACCATTGCGGACGAGCTGGTGGAGCGGTGCCTAGTCGAGGAAGAGAATGGGAGCTACCGCTGCACCCACCCGGTCATCGCTCGGGTGGTGCGGGACCGGTTGACCACCTCCCGACGGCGGGAATTGCACCGGGCGGTCGCTGTGGCCCTCGAGCTGATGAGCCAAACCGATGGAGTGCCCTCGCCGCCAGGCGAAATTGCCCGCCACGCCGAGGCGGGTGGCGACCGACCGCTAGCGTATCGCTGCTCCCTTCGAGCCAGCGAAGCCGCCCGCCAACGGTATGCCTATCAGGAGGCTCTCGAGTGGCTCGACCTGGCAGCCGCGACCGCAACCCAGGGTGGCGAGACCGACGCGGTCAACCGATTGACGGAAGAGCTTTTGAGTGTGGCCGGCTGGCAGGAGCCGCCGGCTCCGGTTCGCAGGGCGGAGTTCAGCCAGCGGGAGCTCGAGCGACAGGACTTGGACCTGCCCAGTGTTGCGACGGGGATTCAATGAAGGTGTCGCACCGCTGCATCTCTAGCGCGCTTCGCCTTGGAGGTATACGATAAGCTGACAGGCCCCAACACATTGCGACAATAGGGTTAGACGGTCCGGATGGCGATCAAAGAATCGTTTCTCCCCGAGTTCGAGCGCGAGATGGAGACCACGCGGCGCGTCCTGGAGTGCGTGCCCGACGCTTCCGCGCAATGGAAACCGCATCCGAAGTCGCGGTCGCTGGGGGAGCTATCGAGCCATCTCGCGGACATACCTCGATTCGTGCCCAGAATTCTCACCTCTGAATCCTTCGATGCGGCGCCGCCAGGTGGTGCGCTCTATAACGTCTCGCGCTTCGAGTCGACCGCCAAGTTGGTTGCGCGCTTCAACGAAAATGTGGGCAATGCCCACGCCGCCATCGACGCCGTCTCGGCGGACGCCGATTTTCTGGTCCCCTGGACTCTCAAGCGGGGGGGCAAGGCGTTCTTCACCGTTCCCCGCGCTGCAGCGCTCCGTACCTTTCTGCTCAATCACATGATCCATCATCGCGGGCAGCTCACCGTTTACCTGCGACTGCAGGACGTGCCGTTGCCCCGCGTTTACGGTCCCACGGCCGATCAGGCCTAGCCGGGCGTTCCGGCGTTGGAGGTTGAGGAGGGCAGGATGTTCGGAGCAGGTATCGCCCGGCCAGTGCTGGCGGGCGCCGTCGCGGCGCTGGCCTGGGGCTGCGGTGGGGGTGAGCATGGTTCGCTCGACGCCGGCTGGGTAGGGACCCCCTGGACGACGGCGTCGCGCGGGACCGTTGCGCGGGTCGACAGCACGCAGGTCCGGTCAGATTCCCGCGCCTCGGGTGTATCGCCGATCGAGGCGTCGACTGAACGGCTCGGCGCGCGCACTCGGGTCAGCGAACGTAAGGGCCTCCCTCCCAAAAAGGCCGTGCGCACCGTGCACATGCGGATAGGCACGGTGGCGAATGCTCTCGAGCGATTCAAGTATGCCCAGGCTCGTTTGTACCGGCTCAAGCGCACGTATACCGGCGAGCCTGGCTCCCTGGACTACCAGCGCAGCCCCGGCACACTGGTGCGGGTCGTTTGGGCAAACAAGTGGGGCTGGGCGGCGATCGCCGGGGACTCGCTTGCGCCCGGTGAGTACTGCTCGGTCTACGTCGGGTCGGTGCCGGATGCGATTACCCCGGATGCTCATCATTGGGGCAAGCCGGGTACGATCTACTGCGACGGCGAGACCGACAGCGACTCGCTCGGGCCCAGCGTTTTGTACGGCGACGAAACGCCGAGCCAAACGTTGGCGCGCTACGCGATGACCATGATGCCCACCAACCTCATGCAGCTTGCGGTCTCACAGGATGCCTACCGCAAGGTGCAGTACACCTACGCCCGCCGTGTCGAGCCGATGGCCTTGCAGTTCGGATGGCAGCCGGGCGTCCGCGTGCGAATGCTGTTTGCGGATAGCGAGGGGTGGGCGGCGGAAGCGACCTACGATCTCTTGCCTGGGAAGAGCTGTGTGATCTGGGCGGGCACGGTACCGCGGCGTCCGGCGACCAAGGGACAGCATGTCGTAGCGGAGCAGGAGCGCCTGCCGGTGTGCGACGAATAAGACCAGCGGGGAAGGGTGAATGGGGGTTAGCTACCCTTTTCCCCTTCTCCCTTTCCCCCCTTCCCCCGCCCTTCTGTCCCCCCATACCTCACCGCCGTCATCTCGGCCAATATCGCGAGTGCGATCTCGGCGGGCTCCCGCCCGCCTAAGTCCAGCCCGATCGGACCGTGAAGCCGACTCAGCTCTGACTCAGTGAAGCCGGCCGCCTTGAGGCGGTCCCTTCGCTTTGCTTGGGTCTTGCGAGATCCAATTGCGCCGACGTACGCGGCCGGCGACCGGAGTGCGATTTCGAGGGCAGGCTCATCGAACTTGGGATCGTGCGAAAGCACGCAGACGTACGTGGCCGCGTCGAGGCCCACTTTGGCAAAGGCTTCCTCCGGCCAGGCCAGCACCAGCTCGTCGGCTTCGGGAAACCGGTCCCGCGAGAGAAACGCCTCCCGCCCATCCGCGACGACTGTCCGATAGCCCAATGCTTTCGCCAGAGGCACCAGCGCCGCGCCGATATGAACGCCGCCGAAGATCACCAGCGTCGGACGGCGGGGGAATGCTTCGAGAAACACGCGGCTCAAGCCGCCGGGCCCTGGGATCTCTACCGTCGCACTGGTTCCGCGACTCAGGGCCTTACGAGCTGTATCGATCACGGCTTTTCGGTCGAGCCCTGCCGGCAGTCCGCCGCCTTCATCGCCGTCATCGCGGAGCACTAGCGCGGCGCCCATGCCCGGGCCTTCGACCACCGTGGCCACTACACTCCCCCGTTCCCTCCGAGCCTCCTCGAGGATTTCCGGCCGAACCGTCGGCTCGACGAACACCTGGATGGTGCCGCCGCAGGCAAGCCCGAACTGCCAAGCTTGCTCGTCGCTCACCCCGAACGTGACCAGCTTCGGGGTGCCCCTTGTGATGGCCTCGGCGATCTCCATTGCAGTCGCACTCTCGACGCAACCACCTGACACGGATCCGGCGATGACGCCGTCGGCGGTCGCGATGAGGCACGCGCCTTCGGGTCGGGGAGCCGAACCCCAAACGCCGATCACGACTGCCCGGCCGACCCGGCGTCCAGACGCGGATAAGCAGTCGAAATCGGCGAGGAGGTCCCGCATCGATGGCGTCGAAAAGGAGGGAAGTGAGAAGTAAGAAGGATAGTACGACAAGTCAAACGGACTCCGCCATCACCTCGCTTGCGCTCTGTTGACTTGAAGCGCACGCGGCACACCCCGTTGATGCCGCGTCGTGCGTGGCACAGTCCTCGCAACGCCAATGGTGAACGCGCACTCTGGCGCCCTGATGTCCGCTTTTCGGTTCATGTCGGCCACAGAGCTGTGTGTTAGCAGTTAACTGAGTCGGAACTCGAACGGGAGCCGGCCTGCTTCGAGCGCCTGGCTGGAGCAGTCACAGATTCATTGGGTCACATGCCAAATCGTTCGACCATCTCCCGGATCGACTGCGCGGCCGTTCTCTTCGACCTCGACGGCGTGCTGGTAGACTCCACCGCCTACATCGAGCGACAGTGGCGCGATTGGGCCGCGGCCAAGGGACTCGATGCAACCCCGTTCCTCCGGTACTGTCACGGCCGCCGCGCAGTGGAGACAATTCGCCTCGCCGCACCGCTGCTCGATGCTGAGGATGAAGTCGCCCGGTTTCGCGAGCAAGCGGTGGATGAGAGGGTTCCCCTCGTCGCCATCTCCGGAGCTCGTGAGCTTCTTCATGCTCTCCCCGCGTCGCGCTGGGCGGTCGTAACGTCCGGCGCGCGTCGCTTCGCGCTGGCAAGGCTCGCCGGCGCGGACCTTCCGCAGCCTCGGGTGCTGGTTTCGGCCGAAGACGTGCGTGAGGGGAAGCCGAGTCCCGCTGGCTATCTCCGGGCCGCTGAACTGCTCGGCGTGGCACCGAGCGCCTGCGTGGCTTTCGAGGATGCCCCTGTCGGCATCGAGGCGGCTCGTGCCGCGGGCGCGATCGTGGTCGCGCTGAGCACGACTCATTCCTCCTCGGAGCTGAGCGGCGCGCTCGTGGTGCTCGAATCGCTGACGGACGTCCATCTGGTCACGTCGCCTGCAGGTGACCGGCCCTTATCGCTCGAGCTCGGATCGGCTCCCGCCATCACCGCCTGAACACGCTGCGCCAGTCCAACATCGTCGTCACGGATCCTCTGGCGCCGGAAGCTCTCTTGCATACGCCGGCATTCTGAAGCGCATCTCTCGTCCCAGGAGGCCGCCATGCGCCAGGTCGGCCAGACTCTCGGCCGTCAGTATTTCGCCGGTGAGCAATCGCGGTAGCACCAGGTCGACGGCGGTCGCCAGGCTGAACACCCCGCAATGGGGGAGGCCAAGGATTTGTGTGCGATCGAGCCGAGCCAGCCAGATCATTGAGCCGGGGTGGGCTGGGACGCCTCGCCGAACCACTTTGCCGCCCAATCGATCGAGCGCCGCATAGAACGGAGACAGCGGGTCACCGGCGGAGACACCGCCGACCAGGACCAACGGCAGTGCTCGTCCTCGCACCAACAATGTGAGGGCGCGGGTTGCCCCGGCCTCCGCCCGGTCGGGTTCGTCGTCGGGTACGAGAACCACACCGACGAATGTCGACCCGAGCGCTTCGATTTTCTGGCGGGCGCCGTGCTCGAACCGCTCGAGCGCATCCGGCGTGAGGGCCTGAAAAGCAATCGCCCCGACCTCGGTTCGCCGGTATGGCCGGACCTCGGCAAGGGGTCCTTCGGCCTTCGCGATTCGTAGCCCTTCGGCAAGGATCGAGGCGGGAATGAGGTGGGGCGCCACCTTCACGGCGCAGACCACCTGGCCCTGCGCTACGGCCTGGCCGTGAAGCAGGGTAAAAACCTCGAGCGGGTCGATTGCGTTGATACGGCGCAGCGGTTCGGTGCGCAAGTGGAGCACACCGTCCCATGTGGCCGCGAGATCGAGGCGGCTCTGTCGGGGGGGCCGCAGCTCCACGCCGGCACCGCCAATGGCCCGCGCCAGCTGAGCGGCTGCCTCGTCTTCATGCACATCATCGTCACCCGGCCACGCGAGCTTGACCGGCCTTCCAAGTCCGCCATTCGCGGCGGCGGCAACCAGACGAGCGGCCGTGTCGTGATCGAGCGGCCGACCCTTCGCGATCACGCAGTCGGTCGCCTGGACCTGCTCGAGAAGAATCGCCCCCGCGAGTTCGTGCGGCGTCAAACGAGCCAGCCCGGTGGGAGCGAGCCGGGCGACACGCACGCTAACTTGCGTCCGTCTGGACCCGCTGGGCGAAATCGGTCCAGAATTCTTCGGTGAGCTTGCGCGCTGTGCCTTCGAGCAGCCGCGCACCCACGCTCGCAACCGTGCCGCTCACGTCGGTATCGGCTGACCAGTTGAGCCGGACTCCCCCGGACGCAGCGTCCTCTAGGCGGAGGTTCGCGACGACCTCCACATTCGAGCCCGGCGCCTTGCCCCGCGCGCGCATCGTCGCGCGTTCTGGCTCGACCACGCCGGTCAACTCGACGTTGAGGGTAAACCGTACCTTAATCGCACCGACGCCAAAGGCCGAGATGACCTTGAAGTGACTCGGGTCGATGGCCTCGACTGACTCTACTCCTGGAGCAGACTGAGCGACGAAATTGGGATCCATGAGACAGCGCCAGACCTGAGCGCGGCTCCTGGCAATCTCCGGCGCGCCCTCGAAATGCAGCTTCATGGCTCGGTGTCCCCGAGAGTCATGAGATCGTTTTGCGTGTCCACGTCGGGGTTGCGTCCCGGCGCATCGATCGTCGCGATTGGGATGTGCCAGGCGGAAAGAGCAGGACCGAACCCAGCATCGCCGGTCAGCTCGTCTGCAAGGGTCCACAGCGATTGATCCACCAGGGTCGGATGCCCTGGCTCGGCCGGGGCCGCGGCGTACCGCGGCCGAATCACCGTTGCATTTCCGCGCCGCCACTCTTCAATAAGCCGAGCGACCAGCTCCGCGGGCACCGCCGGTTGATCGCCGAGGAAAACGAGCGCAGCGGCAGGACGGCCATGGGGTTGTCGAAGGACCCAATCGAAAGCGATTCGGACCGACAAGCTGAGTCCGGCGGCGGGGACGGGGTTTGGCAGCGGGGTCAGCCCCGCCTCGTTAGCCAGCACGGTCAGAGCGGGCAAATCCGTCGGCACCACCACGCACCCTCCTGCGAGCAAGCCCTGGTCGAGAGCGGGTCGTAGCGAGGTGAGCGTATGCCAGAGAAGCGGACGCCCCCGCCACGGCGCCAGCAGCTTCATCCCGCCGAAGCGCTCGCCCCGACCGGCTGCGAGCACCACAGCGTAGACCGTGCTCACACTACTCGACCCGCTCCAAGGCCCTCCGGCTCCCCGCCAGTTGGGTGGCAGTCACCGGATGCCTCATGAGTCGATCTCCTTGCAGCTGCGGGGATGGGCCCGTGCTGGCTGGAACGGATAGGCTAGTCCGTGCCTGCAATGGGGTCAAGATTCATGTGACCCACGTTAACTGAGCGGTGCAGGCGCACTTGACCCGATTGCACGCGATTGGTAAGCTGCTAGCCCCGCTCGGCTTCCGCGATCTAAATGGGGTGTAGCTCAATCGGCAGAGCGCCCGGCTGTTAACCGGGAGGTTGCTGGTTCGACCCCAGCCGCCCCAGTCAAGCTATCAGCTATCAGCTATCAGCTATCAGTTCAAGTCTTGTCAAGTCTTGCTGCCCGCCACATGGCTTCGGCCCGAGCGACTCCGTCGACCTCGTCTCTGATAGCTGATAGCCGATAGCTGATAGCCGATAGCTCACTCCACCTTCTCATACGCTCGTAACGTCAGGAACTCCGGAAACTCCGTCGCGCTCATGAGCTGATCCAGCAGCTCCGCGGCCTCGCGCCACCTCCCCGAGCCGCCCGACGTCTCGAGTCGGGCGAGCTCGGCCGCCAGGGCCGCACGGCAGCGACCCAGGGTGACCATCGCCCCATCGTCCGTACGGGTCCGGTGATGGATCCACTGCCACAGCTGTGAGCGTGCGATCTCTGCTGTTGCTGTGTCTTCCATCAGATTGTTGATCGCTACCGCGCCCGCGCCTTCCAGCCAGGCCGCGAGGTACTGCAGAGCGACGCTCACATTTCCGGTCAGGCCTGCATCTGTCACGCGTCCGCCGGGTACCCGGACGTCCAGCAGCTCCTGCTGTGTGATCTGGAGATCTTGGGGCGCGCGATCCTTCTGATTCGGCCTGTCGCCCAGTACGGCATCGAATACTTCGCCTACAACCGGTACGAGATCGGGATGTGCCACCCAGGCACCGTCGAACCCGTCGGATGCCTCGCGTCCCTTGTCCTCGCGTACCTTCGCGAAGGCCTGGGCGTTGATCTCGGGATGCTTCCGGCTCGGGATGAATGCCGCCATGCCCCCGATCGCGTGGGCGCCGCAGCGATGGCAGGTCTGAACCAGCAGTGTGGTGTACGCCCGCATGAATGGAACTGTCATCGTAAGCTGGGCCCGATCAGGCAGCACGAACTCGGGACGGGTGCGAAACTTCTTGATCACGCTGAACAGGTAGTCCCAGCGTCCCGCGTTGAGTCCGGCGGCGTGCTCCCTCAGCTCGTAGAGAATCTCGTTCATCTGGAAAGCCGCCAGGATCGTCTCGATGAGCACGGTCGCGCGGATCGTGCCCTGTGGGATACCCAGCTCAGCCTGGGCAAAGAGGAATACGTCGTTCCACAGGCGCGCTTCCAGGAAATGTTCGAGCTTGGCTAGATAGAAGTACGGACCGCTGCCGCGCGCGAGCAGCTCGGCGGCGTTGTGGAAGAAGTAGAGTCCAAAGTCGAAGAGGGCCGCCGGCACTGGGGCGTCGTCCACCAGCAGATGCCGCTCCACGAGGTGCCATCCCCGCGGCCTGACCACAAGCGTCGCCGTCCGGTCGCCGAGGCGATAGCTCTTGCCGTCGCGGGTCGTCAGCGTGAGGCGACGCCGTACTGCATCCACGCAGTTGAGTTGCCCTTCGACGACGTTCCGCCAGGGCGGCGACAATGCATCCTCGAAGTCCGCCATGAAAACGCGCGCGCCAGAGTTGAGCGCGTTGATCATCATCTTGGCTTCGGTGGGACCGGTGATCTCGACCCGGCGGTCGTTCAGGTCCGGAGGGGCCAACGCGACGCTCCAACTGCTTTCGCGAACGGAAGCCGTATCGGGGTCGAAATCGGGGAACCAGCCGGCGTCAAGCCGTCGTTGGGTCTCGGCCCGCCGATCCAGAAGCTCCCGCAACCGAGGACCGAAGCGCCGGGCGAGCGCGGCCACGAACTCGGTGGCCTCGCGTGTGAGGACGCGGTCCGCGCCGGAGACTTCCGACGCGGTCAAAGAAACGCCGACAAGCGGTACGTTGCGCATCTGAGGCATGACCGGACTCCCGAGCGAACGTGGGGAGGAGTCCGCGCCGCGTCAATGGGCGCTCAGCTTGGCAATGCAGTGGTCGGTGGTGATTAGCCTTCAGTGATTGACAGCCTGTCGAATATCAGAGGGCAACACTCCAAGGACGACGAGTATGGCACCTTCTTCTTCGATCGCGTTTCTGGGGCTCGGCGCCATGGGCCTCTCGATGGCCCGCAATCTGGTCGCTGCGGGATTCAATGTCCGGGTTTGGAATCGCACCGCGTCCAAGGCACGCGAGGTTCCGGGTGCCCAGCCCGCGGCCACGCCCGCAGCTGCCTGCGAGGGGGCCGACTTCGCCGTCTCGATGCTCGCAGATGATGCCGCCGTCGAAACGACGGTGCTGGGTCCAGGTGGCGCGCTGACCCGTCTCGAGCGGGGCGCAATTCACATCGGCTGCAGCACGATATCAGTCGCGCTCTGTCGGCGGCTGGTCGAGACTCATGCCGCGGCGCGCGTGGGTTTCGTCGCAGCGCCGGTCTTCGGCCGACCGGAGGCAGCGGCGGCGAAGCAGCTCTGGATCGTTCCGGGTGGTGCTCAGGCCGACCGGGAGCGCTGCGCTCCGATCTTCGCGGCGCTGGGCCAGGGCGTCTTTCCTCTTGGCTCAGCCCCTCACGCGAGTCTCACTAAATTGCTCGGCAACTTCATGATCGCGTCGACCATCGAGATGCTGGGCGAATCGTTGGTGGCAGCGGAGAAAGCCGGCCTTGAGCCCGCCCGCTTTCTCGAGATTATCACCGGCACGTTGTTCGACGCACCCATTTTCAAGCGTTACGGGCAGCTCGTCGTCGATACCGCGTTCGAGCCGGCCGGTTTTCACCTGCATTTGGGCCTCAAGGACGTGCGCCTGGCGCTCGAGGCAACCGAGGAGCTCAAGACCCCGCTCCCACTGGCGAGCCTGGTGCGCGAGCGGATGCTGGCCGCGATGGCCCTCGGAAGGGACCATTTCGACTGGTCGGGCTTTACGTCGGTGATTCGTGAGGCATCCGGACTGCCCCCGGTGCGGGCGGTCCGTTAGGCAAGCAACGACAGCAAGTCCAGTGGGTGCTCGAGCCAATAGTCGGGCTTGCCTGGAGCCAGATGCAGGCGGGAGAATGGCCCCCACAAGACCGCTGCGGTGCGCACGCCGGCAGCCCGGCCCGAGTTGAGGTCGTGAATGCTGTCTCCGACGAAGAGCGTTGTGCCGGGATCGGCCGCGAGGAGGCGCACCGCCTTCTCGACCGGCTCGGGATGAGGCTTTGCGTTCCCCACCTCATCAGCGCAGACCAGGACGTCCATCGCGTCCTCTAGCCCCACCAAGCGGAGCCCGCGCAGTGCGCCCGTGCGCGCCTTGCTGGTTACCAGTCCGGTCTTGAGTCCCTTGGCGCGCACCGCGCGCACCATCTCTACGACGCCAGGAAACTCCCGCACCATGCGATCGTGGTTCGCCAAGTTGTACTGCCGGTAGGTGTCGATCATCCCCTCCATCGTTCCCCGATCATCCTGCCAGGGCGCAAACTGCGCGGCCAGCGGGGTGCCGACTCCGCGGAGCCACTCCTCGTCGGTGCGGGGCGGGATGCCGTGGCTCGCGAGCGTGTGCCGATAGCTCTCCAGAATCAGCTGGACTGAGTCGATGAGGGTGCCGTCGAGATCGAAGAGAACGGTGTCGAAGACGGTCATGGCGGGAAGGTAGCGGCGGCGGCTGGAGCGCGCCTAGGGCGCGAACACGATTAGACCGGTGAGCCGGCAGTGTACGGCATCCACCGGCGCGACGGCGGTCGGCAGCCATTCGATCATCTGCTCGAAAACGCTATCCGGCGCTGAGGCGAGTCGGGCAATGAGGGCCCGCTCCCCCGCCGTGTGGCCGCCTGCAGCGAATCGGAGTGCCGCTTCCAGTCGGCAGAGCGCCGCGCCGTTGCGGCGTCTCGTCGCGGCGCGGCCGAGCGTCTGCAGTCGGGTGACGACGGTGCGCGCGGTGGACGACAGGGGGCGATCCAGCCATTGAGACCGCGTAAGCTGACGCATCCGTTCTCGAATCGGACCGGCCAATCTGCCAATCGCCTGATCGATCGTGCGTCGAGGAAGCGGAAGGCTCTCTCGGTCGTCGCCGACGGCGCGGGCGGCGATCGCGAGCTGGTCTACGATCACGTCCGGGTCTTCGGTCCATCCCCGCCGGCGATCCCACCACAGCACCCAGCTTGCCAGCGGCTCGCTGCTTCCTGCTGTCCATGGGTGCAACGCGAACCCGGCGAGGATGCCTGCCGGCGCTGCGCGCACCTGAGCGACTCCGAGGGACGCCGGGCGATCCCGGAACCGCTCGCCCAGATCTACTCGCCAGCGCCACAGGCCACGGCCCGAGTCATCAAGCCCCACGGCGGATGGGAGTCCCCGCTTTCCGATTAGACACGCGAGCTGTCGAAGCCGCTGCTCGACCGCCGGTGGAGGGTCGAACTGCACGCCTTCCATATGATCATGGTGGGCGCCGGCGCGACAGGCCCGCCCTTCGCGTTGATCCAGACGGGCGGGGGTCCACGGGAGATCGTAATGGACCACGCGCTCCGCGCGATGCAGGTCGAGTCCTTCGGCGGCCACATCGGTGGCAATCAGAACGCGTGGGATCAGGCCCAAGATCGACTCGCTGCTGCGGCCTACGGCAAGCGGATGAAACCAGTCGAGCACGGTCTGGCGGGGCGCGCTCCGCGACCCAATGCCTGCTCGCTCGCCGGTGCACCACGCGATCGGGCCATCGGTCAGTCGGTCCCGCAGATAGCGCACGGTCTCGCGCGCAGCCGTGAAGACAACTGAGCACCGCCCGTCAGCCAGCACGGAGCGGAGCTGCGCGAGCTTCGGGTCGGGCGCCTGGGTCGCGAGCTGCGAAGCGGCGCGAAGCCGGTGCAGCGTTGGAAGATCGTCGAGTACGAGTTCGGACTCGCTCGGCTCGAGCGGCAACAACTCCCACAGCAGGAGCTGGTCGTCCAATTGATTGGTGACCGCATACGCCAGCCGCCGGTCCAAAGGGTGCCCAGCCCGGACCGCATCGGCGGCATGCTCAAGCAAGCGGCGGTATCGGTCGAGCGAGGCCGTGAGCGCAGCAGGGCTGGACGCGGCCGCTCGCCAAAACGCCGCCCGCACGAGGGCAGCAATGGGGCGTTTGGTCGAGAGCTTCATGCGATCGACGCCGGCCAGGATCTCGCGGAGCGGCAGGAGGGTGGCGTCGTCGAGCGGCACGCGTCGTTCGCACCGGGCAGGGCGTCGGGCTGCGGCGGCCGGCCGAGCAATGATGATGTGGCCCAGCGCCGTGTGCCCCCGCCCTCGCTCCAGTAGAACTGTCAGCGACGGAACGCCGTGACGTGCGAGCGCATCGTCGCGCACGGTGAGGGCGAGCTGATGCTGCAGGTCCGCAAGCCGGTTGACCACGGGCGACGCGGTTACCAGCAAGGCGCGGCGACCCACCAGCCACGGTGCCAAGTGGCTATAGCGACGCGTGGCCGGGTTGCGAAAGTGGTGGCTTTCATCAATCACGATGAAGCGCCCCCGAGCCTGCGGCAGCCTTCCGCGACTCAGCCGCTCGTGTGACCACACGATCACGCTCACGCCGAGCCGGTGCGCCACGCGCTCCCATTGGGGCACCAACGGGGCGGGGACCAGGCAGGGGGTAGGGTGGCGACCGTTGAGCGCGGCGCCGACGGCAAGGCCGATGTAGGTCTTCCCGCTACCCACCGGATCGGCCAGTAGTGTGCCGCCATAACTGCGCAGTGCGTGAAGTGCCCGCTGGAATGACGGAACTTGCTCGGACCAGAGCCATGGGGGCGCCGGATCGCTGGCTTCCAACGGCCTCAGGCTCTGCGCGAGGGCGGCGGCGACCTCCGGGGCCGGCGCGGGCGGCCCGAGGTTTAGCGCCGTGGCGAGCGGCTCACGTACCGCCACCAAGGCCTCAGCGACGAGGGTCGGCGCGTCGGGCCACCGCCGCCAGCGCCTCTGCGTCTGCCGGGGTGAGTCCAAGGAGGCGAGCGGCGTGGGCATCGAGTTCGGCTTGGAGGAAACTCCCCAGCGCGGCAGCCTGAGCGAAATCGCCCAGTGTCGAATCGGTGAGGACTGCATCCGGCAAAGGCAGGCCCCCCACAACTCGCGCTGTGAACCGCGCGAATCCGCTCGCCGCAGGTGGGGCGGCCAGGCGCGCTGCAGCGCGAATCCAGGTGGTGTTGAGCCACGCGGTCAGGCGAAGTGCGGTGAGGACGTTCGCGGCGGCGATCACATAGCACGTATTGAGTGGGATCTGGTCTCGCTCGGCTTCTGCGGCCAGTGCCACCGCCGTGAGTTGGCGGCCCAGATCGGCCCACACGACGCGATAGGGGGCCGACGCGGCTGCAGTGCGGAACAGGGTCCAGGGTGGGCCGCCTGCATCATCCGCTCGATCACGGAGGCGACGCACGTGCGTTGTCAGGAAAGCCCGGGCGCCGGGTGGCAGTTCTGCCAGTGGGCGACCTGCGTCGTCGCAGGGCCATAGCAAACGTCGCGCTCGCGTGGCGCGAAACGGCTCCAGGTCCCGGCCACGGACGGCCCAACGGACCAGAGCCGGCTCGACGCTTCCCGGCGGGTCGAGGAAAAGCTCATTCGCGCCGGTCTTGACGCCCAGATGGCAGATGAATCGGTCTGCCACAAGGGGGTGCTCCGCCAGAGCACGCAGCGCAGTGAGCGCGGAGCCGGCGGCCAGCGGCCAGGGCTTGCCGCCGATGAGATCTTGCTGGGGAACACCCCTGGTTGTCTCAGCACGCGGCGGTCCGAGCCGGGTTCGAACCCGATGGCCCTCCGGAGCCGACGACTTGCTCACTACCAGCGCCAGCGGATAAACCGTCCCGTCGAAGATCGGCTCAGGTGCTGCGGTAAGGTCGGCGGCGGCGCGTATCGTGCCGGTGGCCGCAAGCGCGTGTCGAGCCCGGGCCCCGTATTCGGCGGTCGCGAGCTTGGCGGGAAGCAAAAAGCCGACGACGCCGCCCGGACGGATCAGCTCCCAGGCCCGGGCCAGGAACGCCAACGAAAGATCGGGTCGGTGCGAGAACCCGCGCCCGCCGCTCCGCCACCACGGGTACCGAGCGGCCAGGAGAGCGCGCCGCTCCGGTGGAAGCGCTTCCGCTCGTACCCACGGTGGGTTGCCTACGACGCTATCCGGCGTCGCAGACAACCAACCACCCATGGGAGGCAAGGTGCTGTCTGGCATGTTGTTGGCCCTGTTGGGCTGGACGCTGTACGCTGTGGCGCGAGAGTCACGTATTCGGCAACTGAGGCGCGCGATCCGCAACAAGCTGGAGCAGGAGGACGGCCGTTTAGGCGTTGTGCAGGTAGCCCCCGTCCGTGCTCACCGGCTGCTCAGTGGAACCCCCTGCCCGTTATCGAGCAAAGCGTGGAAGAAGGCGCACATCGTGGTTGACGAAGTGCGGACGCCTAAGCGGCGGAGCCGTCTAGTGACTGATCGGAGAACCGGGCGAGGCGCGCAATGAGCCAGCCACTGAGAGCCGCCGCGGTGCCAGCGACACAGGTGCGTTCGACTCCGGCCACGCCACCGGAGCCACGTAAGGTGTACAGCTACGTCCGCTGGAGCACACCGGAGCAGGGAGATGGTGACTCACTGCGGCGGCAGACAGCGAAGGCGGCAGCGTGGGCGCAGACGCAGGGATTAGAGCTAGCGGGCACGCGCCTCCAAGACGCAGGTGTTTCCGCCTTCCATGGGGACAACATCCGCTCGGGTGCGCTTGGCGCGTTCCTTGAGGCGGTTCGGGTTGGAGAGATACCGCGCGGCAGCGCGCTCTACATCGAAAACCTCGATAGGCTCTCACGGGAACACCCTTGGGAAGCACTGAAAACACTCCAAGCCATCATCGAGGCGGGGATTGAAATCATTGACGGCTCGGACGGAGCGAGGTACTCGAAGGAGCGCATTCTAG
>DATJGL010000280.1:0-11057 GCA_035495075.1 Gemmatimonadales bacterium | reverse complement strand
CTCCGGGATCCTGACCGTCTTCTTCTTTGCACGTCTCTGGCGCCGGGCCGGCGTGCTGACCGACCTGGAATTCGCCGAGCTCCGATATGGCGGCAAGCCGGCCGCCGTCCTGCGCGGATTCCGGGCGCTGTACCTGGGCTTGCCAGTCAACCTGATCATCATGGGCTGGGTCACTCGGGCAATGGTGACGGTGCTCGAGATATCGCTCAACATCGATCCCTGGCGGGCCGCCATTCTGCTCTTCCTCATCACCGCGGGCTACACGATGTTTTCCGGCCTGTGGGGAGTGGTGGTGACAGACGCGTTTCAATTCGTCGTGAAGATGGGTGGCGTCATCCTCCTTGCGGTGCTGGCCGTCCAGTCGATCGGCGGACTCGACGTGATGACCGAGCAAGCGTCGCGTCACTTCGGCTCGTACGATGCCGCGTTCGGAGTGCTTCCCCCGACGGACCGCGCCTGGCTGCCGCTCTCGACGTTGCTCGTTTTTCTCGCCGTCCAATGGTGGGCCACCTGGTATCCCGGTGCCGAGCCCGGCGGTGGCGGTTATGTCGCGCAGCGCGTGCTGGCCGCGAAGGACGAGCGACATGGCCTGCTGGCCACCCTCTGGTTCAACATCGCCCACTATGCACTCCGACCGTGGCCCTGGATCCTCGTCGGCTTCGTCGCCCTGCTCCGATATCCCAACCTCGCGAATCCCGAAGAGGGATACGTGCGAGTCATGGTGGACGTGCTGCCATCGCCGATGAAGGGCCTTCTGCTCGCCACCTTTGCGGCCGCGTACATGAGCACGATCGGGACCCATCTCAACTGGGGCGCTTCCTATTTGGTCAATGACGTCTATCTGCGCTTCGTGAATCCTGCCGCCGGTCGTCGGGCCCAAGTGATTGCTTCGCGCGCGGCGACGGTGGTGCTCATGCTGCTGTCGCTGGTCGTGATGGCCTACCTCAAGAGCGTCGAGCAGGGGTGGAAGCTGCTGATCGGGCTTGGGGCGGGCACTGGGCTGGTGTTCATCCTCCGGTGGTATTGGTGGCGCATCAACGCGTGGTCCGAAATCAGCGCGATGGCCGCGTCGTTCGTCACGTCGATCGTGCTCCAGCTCTTCCATGTCGACTCGGGGAATACCTCCACGCCGGACTACGCGATCGCGATGCTGACGACAGCCGGTATCACCAGCGTCGTCTGGCTGACGGTCACCTTGCTCACGCCCCCCGAATCGGCGGAAACGCTGGACCGGTTCTATCGGCGGGTTCGGCCCGGGGGGGCTGGCTGGCGGCATGTGGCCCAACGGCTCGGATTCGGGAACGATCCGATCCCGGGCGGGGTTCTTTCGTGGGTCAATTGGGCGGCTGGGGTCATCGCGGTGTATTCGTCGGTGTTTGGCGTCGGGGCTCTGGTCACCGGCAGCCGGGGGGCCGGGCTGGGTTATTTCGCCGTGGCAATCGCGGCTTTCGCATTGATACAGCGTAACTTGCGCGCAGATCCCCAGCTCGCACGGAGCGTTGACACCGCCCCTGCCGCTCCCTAAGATTCGAACGTCAGACCAGCTCGACGTGCTTCGCCCCCCGCGGAGCCCATGGAAGGAGTCGCGAATGAGCGTTGAGGAGCAGGCCCAGGCATCGGGATTCGAGATCTCGCTCAGCCCAAGGGCCGCCGAGGAAGTTCGGAAATTCATCGCCGCAGAGGACGTTCCCGCCGACACGGCAGGACTCCGCGTCAGCGTGCTCCCAGGCGGCTGCTCCGGGTTCAAGTACAGCCTCAATATCGAAGAGCGCGCGCTGGACGATGATCTGGTCTTCGACGCCACCGGGGTGCGCGTGTTCGTTGACGGCTTCAGCGCGCAATACTTGAATGGCGTGGCGATCGACTACGTCTCGTCGATGCAAGGCGCCGGGTTCACGTTCCACAATCCCAATGCCACGGGTGGCTGTGGGTGTGGCACCAGCTTTACTGCCTAACTGCGTAAACAGTGAACAGTGAACAGGGGGTTCCGATGATGCTCGGAGCCCCCTGTTCACTGTTTACTGTTCGCTGTTCACGGTCTTGACCCCCTTAGATCTCGCCGTCGTCGTCGGCTACTGCGCCGCGTCGCTCGGCGTCGGTCTCTGGGTAGCCCGACATCAGGAAACCGCCGGCGACTACTTTCTCGGCGCGCGCAATCTCCCTGCTTGGGCCATCCTCCTTTCGATCGTTGCAACCGAGACCTCCGCGATCACGGTCATCTCCATTCCAGGGACTGGCGCGCGCGGCGATCTCTCGTTCCTTCAGCTGGTGCTGGGCTACATCATCGGGCGGACCGCAGTCGCCATTTGGCTACTGCCGGGGTATTTCCGCGGGGACCAGGAAACCGCCTATGCCCGACTGGAATCGCGTTTCGGCACGGGTACTCGGAGACTCATGTCGGCGATCTTCCTGGTCACCCGGTTCCTGGGAGACGGCGTAAGAGTGTTCGCGAGCGCCATTCCGCTGGCTCTGGTGACCGGCTGGAGCGCGCCGGTTTCCATCGCCGTGATCGGGCTCGTGACGATGATTTACACCTGGTTTGGCGGGTTCAAGGCAGTGGTCTGGGCCGATGTGCTTCAGCTCGGCGTCTACGTCGCCGGCGGAGTGGCGGCCCTCTCCATCGCCTGGGCCTTGGCCGGCGGCACGGATGCCGCCCTCTCGGCCGCCGACGCCGCCGGCAAGCTCCGCGTCTTCAATCCGACCATCAGCTTCACGACCACGTACACGTTGCTCGGCGGGCTGGTGGGCGGCGCAATGCTCTCGGCGGCGTCGCACGGCACCGACCACCTGATCGTCCAGCGCCTCCTGGCGACTCGCTCGCTGCGCGACGCTCGAATCGCTCTAGTGGGCTCCGGGTTCGCGGTGTTTCTCCAATTCCTCCTGTTCCTCCTGGTCGGCTCGGCGATCTGGGCAACGCGACTCGTATCGGACACGTTGCCGTCCGACCAGATCTTCCCGCACTTCGTCATCACCTATCTCCCCGCTGGCCTTGCTGGACTCGTGGTTGCCGGCATCCTGGCAGCCGCGATGAGCACGCACAGCTCCGCGATCAACGCGTTGGCCTCGTCACTCACCTATGATCTGTACGCCGGCTGGACCGGGAAGCGAGACCCGGAGCATTTGCTCCGAGTGGGCCGAGTCTGCTCCGCTCTATGGGCCGTCGCACTGATGCTGGGAGCGCTGCTGTTCCTGGCCTACGATCGCGAAGGAAAGACCCCGGTCGTCGTGCTGGCGCTCTCGATTGCCTCGATCGCCTATGGCGGTCTGCTCGGCGCGTACTTGCTCGCCGGACGGTGGTCCCGCGCGACCGGCCGCGGCGTCATCACGGGCGTAACGATCTCGCTCGCCGTCATGCTCGTGGTGTTCTTCGCCCGCGCTTTGGCCGAGCGGTTCGGGCTCGGGTGGCTGGCACCCGTGGGGCGGTTGGCCTGGCCCTGGTACGTGCCGCTCGGCACCGCCATTACCGTCGCGGTTGGCACGGTGGCAAGCTTCCGATCCGTGTCGCCCGATGGACAGCGGTGAGCCACGCGACGATCTTCTTCTCCCAACTATGAGCGAAGTCCTGGTCGGCGCCGATGTAGGCGGAAGCAAGACCGCGGTCGCGGTCGAGAGGGCAGGTGCAGTTGTGGCGCGTGCTGCGGGCCCCGGTGCGGCGGTGCGGCCCGGCCGGGCGCTACAATCGGCCGCCACCGTCGCTGAGGTCGTCCGCCGGGCTCTGGCAGAGGCCGGCGAGCTGCGGGCCGCCGTCCTCGTCGTCGGAGCGGCCGGCGCCGGCCGGCAACCCGAGCAGAGCGAGCTGGAGCGCGCCCTCCGCGGCGAGCAGATCGCCGAGCGGGTTGTCGTGGTCACCGATATCGAGATCGCACTCGTAGCCGCATTCGGAGACGCGCCCGGAATCGTGGTGAGCGCCGGAACGGGGAGCATCGCCGTTGGGCGCGACAAGAACGGCGCCCTCAAACGAATGGGCGGCTACGGGTGGCAGATGGGAGACGAGGGGAGTGGATATGCCATCGGCCGCGCGGCTCTGGGCGCGGTCAGTCGGGCACGAGATGGCCGGAGCCCCAGCACACCGCTCCAGCACCGGGTCCTGGCGGCGACGAGGAGCAGCACTTTCGATGAGTTGGTGAGCTGGGCCGCCACGGCGAGTCCGGCCGAGGTCGCCGCGCTCGCGCCGCACGTGCTGGAAGTCGCGGGAGCCGGCGACCTTGTTGCGCGGGGCATTCTGGATTATGCGGCACGGGAGCTGTCGCAGCTCGCGATCTGCTTGCAGCCGCAGCTGGGAGAGCGGGACAAGACTTCCGTGGCTCTGGCGGGAGGTCTGCTCGAGGTGAGCACTCCGCTTCGGAGCGTGCTCTTGTCGAAGCTTACCGAGCACGATCACTTCACTGTCATCGACACCCCGATCGACGCTGCGCTGGGCGCGCTGGCGATCGCAAAGCGGCCGGCCTCCTAGCCCCTTTCGACTGCGCTACAGCTCTAGGCGGCGTCCGACATCGTCGTGGGCTTGGCGTTCCTGAGCCGGCTGTGCCGCGATCCGTACGCGAAGTAGAGTACGAGCCCCAGCACGAGCCAGATCGCAAACCGCTTCCAGGTAATCGCCGGCAGCTGCAGCATGAGGAACAGGCACGCGACAACTGAGATCAGCGGTGTAACCGGCACCCACGGAGCTCGGAATGGCCGAACCCGGTTCGGGTCGGTGTATCGAAGCACGATGATGCCGAGGGACACGAGCACGAACGCGAACAGGGTCCCGATGTTGGTCAGGTCCACCACCTCCGCGATGTTCGCAAACGCGGCGAAGCTCCCGACAAAGCAGCCGGTGATGATGGTGCCGACCCATGGCGTCTTGAACCGGGGATGCACCTTGGCGATGAATGGAGGCAGCAGGCCGTCCCGTGCCATCGACATGAAGATCCGCGGCTGGCCCAGCTGAAAGACCAGCAGGACGCTTCCCATCGCGATGACCGCGCCCAGCGCGACGATGAACCGTGAGGCCTTGATCAGGCCGGGAGGGCCGTCGGAGTACTGGAGGGCGGTGATCATCGGGTCGGGCGTCCCGAGATTCTTCCAGGGCGCCATCCCGGTCATCACCGCGGACAGCGCGATGTAGAGAACGGTGCAGACTACCAGGCTCATGATGATCCCGAACGGCATGTCCCGCGCGGGATCCTTTGATTCTTCCGCCGCGGTGGAGACGGCGTCGAAACCGATGTAGCTGAAAAAGATGATGGCAGCCCCGGCGCCGATGCCCGCGAAGCCGTTGGGAGCGAAACCGCCGGTTGCTGGATTGGTCCAGTTCTCCGGCCTGATCAGGGACACACCCACTGCGACAAAGAACAGGATGATCCCGATCTTGAGCAGCACCATCGCGTTGTTCGAGTTGGCCGACTCACGCACTCCGCGGACCAGGAGGATGGTGATCGCAGCGACGACCAGGAACGCGGGAAGGTTGATGATGAAAGGAATTCCGAACACTTTCGGGGCGGCCGTGACAGCAGTGGCGAAAAACGCGCTGGTCGGGTCGGTGCTGCCTCCCGCGACCGCAACGGCCGCCTCGTGGGCGGTGCGATAGTCGGTCGAGAGCCAGGCCGGCATCTGGACCCCAAAATGGCTGATCAGCTCGCGAAAAAAGCCCGACCACCCGATGGCGACGCCGATATTGCCCACTGCGTACTCGACGATCAGGTCCCAGCCGATAATCCAGGCCACGAACTCGCCCAGCGAGGCGTACGCGTAGGTGTAGGCCGATCCCGAGATCGGCACCATTGCCGCGAACTCTGCATAGCAGAGCGCCGCAAAGCCGCAGGCCACGGCCGTGAGCAGGAACGACAGCACAATGGCGGGACCGGCTCCCGGGCGAGCGGCGTCGCCCACGATCGCGGTCCCGGTGGTCGCGAAGATGCCCGCGCCGATGGTCGCGCCTACGCCGAGCGCGGTCAGGTGCCATTTGTTGAGCGAGCGTCTGAGGCCGCCCCGCTCGCGGATGTCGTTCTCACAGTCCTCGATCGTTTTCCGTACGAAGAGGGAGGCGGCCATGAGTCCCCGGAGTGTTAGAAGAAGACGGTGACGGTGGTCGTCCCGGGCACAGGCGCTCCTCCAGCAGAGCGCGCGGGACGGAATCGATAGTTGCGCATCGCCTCGGCAAACCGGCGGGCAAATCCACCGTCTCGAATCTCGGGCGCGACGTCGATACGGTCGACGCGCCCATCTGCGGTGACGTAGAAGGTCACTTCGACCTGACGTCCGCGCATGTCCTTCGGATAGTCTGCGGGCGGGAGTACCAGCTGCCTTGGCTCGGGTGACGAGCCTCGACCCATCTCGCCGCCGGTTCCCTCACCCACCCCGGGGCCGACTCCCGGACCCGCGCCCGTTCCGGTCCCGCCGCCAGTCCCTTCACCCGACCCCTGGGTTCCGGAGCCGGTGGTCGGACCGGTGGTAGCCGCCGATGGTGCGCTCGCCGTCTCAGCCGGCGCAGGAGGGGGAAGCACTCGCGGCGTCACAACCGGTGGTATTGGATGCGTGACCACCGGGGTACGCCGCTCTCGGACGGGGGTCGGCGCCGGTGCAGGCGCCGCGGGGAGGGAAATATACGCCACGCCGTGCTCCCTGCCACCGCCGCCCCCACCCCCGCGGGTTGTGGCCGAGCGGCCTGCGGCCACGGCGCGCTCCAGGCTCCGGCCGATGCTGGTGACCAGCAACCCGATCAGAAGCACATGCAACAGCAGCGTGAGCACCAGCGGGCCGCCGACCCGCTGCCGCGGCAGCCGCAGCTCAAGCGTGGGAGGAACCGGAGGGCGCATGCCAGGGGAAATTACACCAACGGCCGCCCGGGTTCGGGCGGCCGTCGGATGTAATCCAAGGCGAAACTGCCGCTACTTCGCTTCCTTCGGGGTGAAACCGATGATCTGTACACCTGCGCCCCGCGCGACGTCCATGGCGTCTACCACATCCTGGTAGATCCGATTCTGGCCGGCCTTGATGAACAACAACTTTGCCGGGCGGTTGTCGAAGACGGCATGGATCTGGGCGTCCAGCTGCCCTTTCGGCACCGGCTGGGAGTTGATTGCATAGCTGCCGTCGTCGGCCAGCTCGAGCACGATCTGATTGTTGGCCGCCGTGCTCTGCTGGGTCGAGTTGGCCGGGGGCACCTGAATGTCCAGCGCCTTCCGCGATAGCGGCTGCGTGATCATGAAGATGATCAGCAGCACCAGCAACACGTCGATCATCGGGGTGACGTTGATGTCCGAGTTCACCCCTCCCGAGTTGCCTGCCGTCATCGACATATCACTTCTTCTCCTTCTTGGAGCGCTCTTGCTCGGCTTCCTGGAACAGGCCCGACACGGCTGGCTCCGTGATCGCCGCCATGACGCGGACTCCTGCCTGCCGCGCGGTCTCGACCGCGTCCTGAATCCGGGCGTATTTCAGATTGTGGTCGGCCTTGAAGTACAGAATCTTGTCCTCGGTTCGGGCAGCATAGATGGAGCGCAGCTGGTCTGCCAGCGCCGCATCCTGAATCGCCCGCCCGTTGAGGAAGTACTTGCCGTACTCGTCGATCCCGAGGATCACCTCGTTGTCCCCCTCGGGGCGGGAATCCAGGTTCTTGCCCTTGGGCAACGTTGCCTTGAAGCCCGCCGCGATGAGTGGCGTCACGATCATGAAAATGATCAGGAGCACCAGCATCACGTCGATCATCGGCGTCACGTTGATGTCCGACTTGACGGAGGTGACGCCGCCGCCGGAACTACCCGTGGATATGGCCACTGCCGGTCACCGCCTTCTGGGCCTGGAATTCCTTGGTGAAGATGGACCGACCGAACTCGCTCCCGACGCTCTTGATGAGGTAGTCGATGAGCTCCTTCGAGGTGTAGGTCATCTCGACCGTGAGGTTCTCGATCTTGGTCGTGAAGTAGTTGTACGCCCACACCGCCGGAATGGCGACCATGAGGCCGAAGGCCGTGGTGATCAGAGCCTCGGCGATACCGGCGGAGATGCCGGCCAGGCCGCCCGAGGCGCCCTGCGCCGCCATGCCCACGAATGCGTTCACGATACCCATCGTCGTGCCGAGCAGACCGACGAACGGCGCCGTGGAACCGACGGTGCCCAGCACGCCGAGACCGCGCTTGAAGTCGGCCAGAATGATCAGCATCTGGCGCTCCACCGCACGCTCGGCCGAGTTGATGTCGGCCGCGGTGATCGTCGCCCGATCCCGCAGCAGCGGCTTCACCTCCAGCAGCGCCTCGCCCAGCACCCGCGAGACATGGCTCTTCTTGTTCTTCTCGGCCAGGGTGATGGCCTGATCCAGGTTCTCTTCCTGGATGGCCCGCGAGAACTGGGGCGCGAACTTGCGGGTCTCACGTTCGCTGCGCTTGATCTGTACCAGCTTGGTGAGGACGATGGTAAGAGAGTAGATGGACATGATCGCCATAATGAAAACGATGCCCTTGGCGAACACGCCCATCTGGGCCCACAGGTGAAGAAGATCAATACTCATCTGGCTACGCCTCCGTAGGTGACCTGGCTACTGACCTGGCTTGAACGAGACGGCCTGGTGCACCAGCTGGCGCACGGGTCGGCCGCGGAATCTCGCCGGCTTGAAGACCGACTTCTGGATGACCTCCCTGGCCGGCTCCTCGAAGGCCTGGTGGGTCGACTTCAGCACTTTCAGGGACGGCGGCTCGAGATGGCCCGTCGTGTCCACGATGTACTCCAGCTCCACCCGGCCGGCGATACCGGCGCTCTGCATGACGGGCGGGTACCGCGGCGTCGGCTGGGAGATCGGTTGCACCGGATCGTCCAGCTCGGCCTCGGTAAACACCTGCGCCTTCACATCCACCGGCCCGGTTCCCCCCACCATGCCAGTTCCGACGCCGCCTTCGACGCCTTTGCCGGTGAAGTCCTTCGGGTCGAAGGCCTTCTGCTTGAGGTCGATGGGGGGAATGTCCTTAGGGATGTCGGTCGGCGCCACCACGGTCTGGAAGCCCTTGGGTGGCGGATTGGTGACGACCATTTCCGGCGGCGGTGGGGGAGGCGGCGCCGGGGGAGGCGGCTTGAGGAACACCATGGTGGTGTCCACCGGCCGGTTCTTGACCGACTCGGCGACCCCTTGCGTCGCCTTCACGGCCGCGAAGATCAGCAGCCCATGGAGCACCAGAGACATGATCGTCTGGCCGATGGTGCGCTGCTTCTTCGCCTTGGATTCGAGCAAGTTCTCGAACACGCGATGACCCCTCGCATGACTGAGGTGGGCGAGAATGTACCACACAGCTGATGGCGCGCCAGTTGATCGAAGATGACAGTTTGATAACAAGCGGATTAGAGGTTCGCCGTGTGTTACAGAATGTGAAGGCGACTGGGCTTAGCTCAGGTGTCCTGGTGAGCGGCCGGGGTGGTCGCAGGTGCCGGGGTCTCGCGGCTGGCACCGCTGACCGGTGTTCCCCCTCGAGGAAGATGAACGGTGAAGACCGTCCCGCGGCCGGGACGGCTCTGAACCGTGATCGAGCCCCCGTGCGCCTCCGCGATCCACTTGGTGATCGCGAGGCCCAGACCGGTCCCGGCCCGTTCACCGGTGCGCGAGCGGGCCGGGTCAGCCCGCCAGAAGCGATCAAAGATGTGAGGGAGATCACCGGGCGCAATGCCGACCCCGGTGTCGCTCACCATCAACGTGACCGCGCCGTCTTCTTCGGTGAGGCTCAGCCCTACCAGGCCGCCAGACGGGGTGTACTTGATCGCGTTGGTGACGAGATTGAGCAGCAGCTCCCGCACCCGATGCCGATCGACCGGCAGCATGACGGGCCCCTCGGGCATGTGGGTGGTCACCCGGACCTGGGCGTCCTCGCCCAGAATGCCCGCAGTCTCGGAGACGTCGGCCACCAGCTCGCGGAGATCGGACTCTTCCAGCGCGAGCGGAGCCCGGCCCTCGTCCGCCCGGGCCAGGGTGAGGAGGTTGTCCACCATCTCCGTCATCTGATTGATCTGATCCAGGGTTTCGTCGAGCGATTGCAGCACGTCGCGCGGCGTCTGCGGGTGGGTGAGTCCGCGCTCGACACCGGCGCGGAGCACCATGAGCGGGGTCTTGAGCTCGTGACTGGCGTCGGCAGTAAAGCGACGCAGGCTGGAGAAGCTCTGCTCCAGCCGGGCCAGCATGCCGTTGAGGGTGACCACGAGACGGGAGATCTCGTCGCCCGAGAGCGGGACCGCGAGTCGTCGATGCAGGCTCCGCCCGTCCGTGATCGCCTTGAGCTCATCCATGATGCCGAGCAACGGCTGGACGCTGGTACCGGCGAGCCACCAGCCGAGCGCGGCGGAGCACAGCAGCACGATGGGAGCGATCACCAGCATGGACTGGAGTAAAGCCCCGGGGCCGAACGCCACGTCCTCGGTCGGCGTCGCCACCAGCAGCCAGCCGATGCTGGGGCCGGCCGAATCCACCCGAGTCGCGAGGTAGCGGACCGTCCCCAGCGACCCACCCACATCCAGCGTGCCGGCCGCGCGGCGGCCGGTCAGCTTGCGAGCAGGCCCGGAGAGTTGCTCGAGCTCCGCGGCGGAGAGACCGCGAGTGACGCCGGACAGGGCCACCACCTTGTGTCCGGTGTCGGCCAGCACGAGGTAGTCGCGGAACGCTTCGAGGTAGGCGCTGATGCCGGGGGCGAGAGAGGGATTCGCGGGGCCGCCTACGAGGCTGCCCAGGACCCGATACGATTCCACCAGCCACCGGTTCGCGAGATCCGATTCGAGGCTGAGCCGCCGATCCAGCTCTCGCAAGCTCGATTGGCCGCGCTCGAGATAGAGCGCGCCGCCGAACGCGACGACCGTGATGCCCAGCGCCACAGTATACCAGAACGCGAGCCGCCGACGGATCGTGGTCATCTCAGCCCTTCACGACATAGCCGACGCCGCGCACCGTGTGCACCAGCTTCTCGGCGTGGCCCGAGTCCACCTTCTTGCGGAGCCGGTTGATCACGACGTCGACGATGTTGGTCCCGGGATCGAAGTGATAGTCCCAGGCGTATTCGGTGATCAAGGTTCGAGACATGACCCGGCCGGGATGCCGCATGAGG
>DATJGL010000279.1:0-3180 GCA_035495075.1 Gemmatimonadales bacterium | reverse complement strand
CTCGATGTTCAACTTGCCAAGCATCACGGCGATGGCGCTGGTGTCGAGTCCGGCGATCCGCGCTTCCTCGATTACCGCCGCGAAGTGAATGCGCGCCTCCCGGATCATCCGCCCGAACAGCGAGGGCCCGTCGTGGCGTTGGCCCAAGGCCAGCGCCAGGAGATAGAGATCGCGGGCGCCGTCCAGCCGCTGCGCCAGGTAAGCCCGGGTATCGGCCGGGAGGTCCTTGGGCAGGTGAAGCCTCTGCTCAGCCATGGCGTGCTCCTTCCCCGCTGGCCATCCATAGACGTACAGCACGTCCCCCCGAAAGGCAACGGCCCCTCCTCACATCTTCTTCATGCCCCTCTCTCCAACTCCTTCATCATGTCGTCCCACATCGTGAGCAACTGCTTCACCCGCCCGACATGGCCGGCATGAACGCCTCGAGCTAACCGCTCGAATCCTCAGAGATGCTGGGTACGTCGCGGTGAAGCCCGAATGCCCGCGAGGCTCTCCGCCTGCTTGAACAGGCTAACCCACGCATCGATCTCGTCATTACGGACGTGGTCATGGCGGAGACCGATGGGCGTAGCCTCGGTCGCATGATTGGCGAGCTTCATCCAGGGCTGGCCGTGGTCTAGATGTCAGCTACCCCTCAAACGATGTGTTCCACCGTGGCGCGCCGGATCCACTGGTACCCTTTCTTCAGAAGCCGTTTTCGGCGGACGCTCTCCTCTCGACCGTGCGAGAGTTGCTCACCACCGCTCCGCAAGTAGGTAAGATTCCCCAGGGCGCTTAAGCACGATTCGTGAAACGAAGGGCTGATCGGCGCGGGGGTTGAGGAGGCAAGATTGCGCGGCTCAATCAGAGCCGGGGGAGGACCCCACGCAAGCCGGCGCTCACCGGCCGGGGGTGAGGCAGCACACGGCCGAACATGCGGCGATGTTCGTAGGGTGAGGTGTCAGCCGCAACGGCAGAGCCGTGAGGTGTCAGCCGCATGGCAGGGCCCCGGCTGACTGAGCGAAGTGGTAGGGGGCCACCTGAATCGGGCCGGACTCGTGAGTCCGGCCCGATTTCGTATCTACGTATTCCTCGCGCTCTAGCTGGTGCTGGGTGCCCGCTGCCAGCCACACCGCCTCGACCACGGCCTGCGGCGCACCGTCACCGCAAGGTCAACGGCCGCGATCCGGAGCCGAGCAGCCAGCGGCAACGCACGGAGGAGTGCATCTTCTGCCATAGCCGGCCACACGAGCAGCACGCCCTCAACCGATCTTCAATTACACGAACCGCTCCCTTTTGTATTCGGGTGTGCGCTCGCCGGCCTCCGCTCCGCGACTGGCGGCCAGCAAGGGTCCCTTTGGGTACTGCTTAATCAGCTTAGAACGGGGCGAGAGCGTCGGCGGGACAGAGAAGAGAGGGGCGGTGGCCGGGCTTGGGGCCGTAGTGGGGCTCAGGTGAGCACGTAACGACGGCGCGCCTCCCAGACCGCCTGCACGGTCGAGGCGTGCCACCGCCCCCCGGCTTGGTGTGCTCGACTCGCAACCGAAGCTCGGCCGCGATCGCGCGGTGCCCGTCGCGCACGGAATTGTCGAGTGGCGTGATGTCCCGCGCTGGCCTTCATTTCGAAGGTTATTTCTCCCACCAACGGCGTACGCTCCCCGCATCACCCCATCGGGTCCCCAGACGAAACGGCTTGGTTCAAAGTCACTTGACCCGTACGGGGATCTACTGCAGCTCGCTGTAGAGCTTGGCGTCGAGATAGGTGACTCCACCCCGATCCTTCGCGTGAATCGCGAGCAAGTGGGTCCCCGCCCCTAAGCCGGTCGCGCTGAAGGTGCCGCTGCCTGGCTCGGCGCAGTCACCGTGGGTCTGGAAACCATTAGCCAAACCACCCCAGAGTCCGCTCTTCGCCACGAGGCTGGCAGTGACGTCGTTGCCGTCGACGAACACCTGGATGTCATTGTCGACCGCTACGTCGATCTTTACGGTGGCGGGCGAAGGCATCACGAAGGATTTCGTGACCAAGAGATCGCTCGTTGCAGCGTTCGACGTCGGAGCGGCCGGCCAAGCAGTAACGATCAGGTAGGTCCCTCCGCTGGTGCCGCCGCTGTAGTACAGCGGCGCGCACGCCTGGCTGTTCTGGGAGTTGTCGCCGAACGGTGCCGAGGCGACTGCCTGCCAGGCAGAGGAGTGGGTATTGGTCGCGGCCCAGCCGGCGGTGTCCGAAGGCGCGATGGTTCCAGCAGTGCCGCCCAGGATGTAGCTGTACCCCGCCGACCGATAGTCGCTCAGGGTCAAGCTGGGCGTTGACGGTGAGCTCTGGTCTCCTCCTCCGCAGCCCGTTCCCAGGAGCGTCACCACAGCCACGAGGCTGGCCAGGTATCTCCGCATAACGAACAACCCTCCGGGTTCCCCGGCTCGGATCCTGCCGGGCGAGTGAGGTCATAAGCGAGGTCACAGGGGTGTCGGGAAGACAGCGGGTACCAGTGAGCAAGCTTCGCGCCGCAGTGCACCGGGCACGGCGGGCGGTCAACGATTGAGCTTGGAGGAACTCAACATGCGGGCCTTCAGCGGCAACGGACAGCAAGCCATACCCCGGGCCGACCCTCGCAGGACGCTAGAACCCGCGGCGGTCCAGGGCGGTTGCCGGCTTCAGAGTCACGCGGGTTCGGGAGGCCATCCGCTCATTCAGGGTGTCGGGCCGTCAATCGTATGCCTTCGGGGCAACAGCCTGTACTGAACTTCGTATAGGTTCAAGCTGACCGCCGGCGCCATCTCTAGGGCATACGACAACCCATCGTCAGCGGCGCGCGCGTCCACTAATCCTTCCACTGACTCGCCCGTTTTGGCCAAGTGGCGCTTCACCCAGCCCATGTACCGCAGTGCCTGGCTACCGTGTTATCGCTACTCTGATCGCGTTTAAGCTCGATCACGAGCCACCGCGGCTGGGACGTGTGTTTAGCCAACGGATCGATCCGACCGATGGTCCTCGCTTCCTCCGCGACGCCGGCCACCAGGACGCCACGAAGGACCCTAAGACCGCAGAGCCGCCTGATGCTAGCGGATCTGAGTTTTACTTGCTGCAGCTCTCGCTGATCATCTTCAGACCAGTAACCCGGAGGTGAGCCTCCTTCGCAGCGGCTTCCTTCTTTTCCGTCTTCTCTTCCTTGGCTTCGTTCTTTTCCGCCTTCTCTTCCTTGG
>DATJGL010000278.1:0-2276 GCA_035495075.1 Gemmatimonadales bacterium | reverse complement strand
CTCCTGAGTCGTGAGGTCACGGTCAGGCCCCTTATAGGTATAGGTCGCGTTCGAGTTCGACGTAACAGTTCCGGTGATGGTCGCGAACTGCTTGCCGTTCACCGTGACGACCAGGTTGGCCGACGCGGACGCCCCGGACTGCGACGTGGTGAAGCCTACCGTGCCGTTCAGCGCTACAGTCTCGGTTCCGCGGGTCACCGTGAACGTCAGCGTGAGCACGGTGGTCGGATTGCTGGCGGCGAGACCCGCATGCAGGTGTGCCGCGACCGCCGGATTGTCGAGCGTCAGATCGAAGTCAACCGAAATCTGGGTCGAGCTCGCGCTGGCCGAGTCGTTGAAGTCGAGGCGATGCGTTCCATCAGTGATGTACCCGGCGGCTACGGCCTGGAAGCTGGTCTGCGTCGCGGTCGCGGTAACCAGGTAATCCGCGTAGGTAGTCGTCCCGTTCGCCACCAGCACGGCGAGCCGGTAGTCGGTATCGGTGCTCTCGTCGGTCAGGTCCGCGTAGCCGATCGGATTGAGGGGCTCCGCGGGCTGATTGGTCAACGGGTTGATTGCGTAGAGGGTGAACCGAACGCCCGTTGCCGGCCCGCCGGTGGCGGCACCTTCCACATACGAATGGGTGCTCGTATCCCAGACGTACACCCTCCCCCAGAGAGTATCCGGGATCAGCGATCCCGCGCCGGTTGGGGCGGTGAGGAACGATGGACGGAGCGACTTGATCGCCAGAGCCTGTTTCTTGGCAGCGGCCTCCCTGGAAACCAGGGCCAGGCGGCTCGGCGTCATCGCGCTCAGCACCGTCGTGGTGCGAGCCGAGATCGTGGACGAGCTGAGGGTCGCGAAGCTCTGGAACACCGAGCCTGCCAGCGGAGTGCTGAGCGACGCGACGTCGCTATTGAGCCCCACGGGATCTGAGATCGCCGCCGGCTGGGGGCTTACAGGATCGCCACTGCAGCCGGCCAGTGCGGTCGCGCAAACCGCAACGGCCAGCGCCATGACGCGCTTGGCGTTCAGAGTCATCTGGGCCCCTCCGGGCTGGTAATCTGTTGTCAGATAGTTAGATAGCGACTAGGGCCGAAGCCAGTCGCCCGGAGGGTTGGCAAGTCAGAGGCCAGCGGCCCAGGCTTTTCCGGAGAGAAGTTCCCCCACCAGGTCCGCGCTGCTCCTGTCGGCGGCCTCGGCGGCGAAGTTGGTCACGATTCGATGGCGGAGCACGGCGGGCGCGACGTCCTTCACGTCGTCCAGGTCGGCCATCGGCCGCCCGGCGATCGCGGCCCGGGCCTTGGCGCCGAGCACCAGATATTGAGAGGCGCGAGGTCCGGCGCCCCACTCGACATACTCCCTGATGAAAGCCGGAGCCTCGGGATCGGCCGGGCGGGTGAGCCTGGCCAGGTTGACGGCCGCGCGAATCAGCCCGCGCGAGACCGGGATTCGGCGCACCAGCGCCTGCATGGAAAGAACGGTGTCGGCGTCGAGCACCGACTCGAGGCCGCCGCGTACCGCTCCGGTGGTCTGCTCCACGATCGCCTCTTCCTCACTCCGGCTCGGATAGTTGACCCTGAGCTCGAGCATGAAGCGATCGAGCTGAGCCTCGGGCAGAGGATAGGTGCCCTCCTGCTCGATCGGATTCTGGGTCGCGAGGACAAAGAACGGATCAGGGAGATGGTAGGTCGTTCCGCCGGCCGTTACCTGATGCTCCTGCATCGCCTGGAGCAGCGCGGCCTGGGTCTTGGGTGGTGTGCGATTGATCTCGTCGGCGAGGACGACGTTGGCGAAGACGGGTCCCTGAACGAAACGGAATGCCCGCTTGCCGGTGGTCAGATCTTCCTCGATGATTTCGGTGCCGGTGATGTCGCTCGGCATGAGATCGGGCGTGAACTGGACGCGGTTGAACGAGAGCCTGAGCGCCTCGGCAATGGTCTGGACCATCAGCGTCTTGGCGAGACCGGGCACACCGATCAGCAGCGCGTGCCCGCCTGCCAGGATCGCGGTGAGGATACCCTGGACGATCTCGTCCTGGCCGACGATCCGCTGGGCGACCTGGCCGCGGAGCCGGGTAATGGCACCTACCAGTCGCTCGAGTTGGCGTACGTCGTCCTGGGGAACGGCCTGCGTTGCGGCCATGCTCGCCTTGGGCTTACGGGTGTCTGCAACATTATCCGGGAAGCGGGCGCGGGCGCCAGCATCCTGGCGTGAGATAAGGATTTTTTCGCTTGCGAAACTTTTCACAAGGGCGTAGCTTTGCGCCGTGGCGGACCCCACGAGGCCTGGCAGCA
>DATJGL010000277.1:0-3115 GCA_035495075.1 Gemmatimonadales bacterium | reverse complement strand
AGCGGGATGACCGGTCCGACCAGACGACCAAAGGGCAGCTCCTGGCCCTCGCTCAGGAATCCGGACGAGTAGAAATCGGTGACCCGGAGAGTGCTGCGCTGGGGCAGCTCGCCCGCCGTCAGAGCGATGCGCATCTGGCCGCGCGCCGGCGGAAAGAGCCCACCTCGCTCGGACGGTTCGGCCTCGCTCGACGCCTGAGTGACCGGCAACGCTTCGGCGACTGGCGCCGTCTCGACCGCGCGCGCCATCGTGTCGGCCGTTGCTTCAGCCCCGGCCTGCGTCGCTCCGGTATCGGCCGGTGCGGCCGCGACCGCGGTATCCGTCATTGCGGCGGCGCTGTCCGTCTGCGGGACGGCCCTTGCCTTTTCCGATGCGGCCAGCCGCAGCACTTCGCCCGGATAGATCCAGTGCGGGTCTTCCACCACCAGGGTGTTCAGGCGGTAGATCTCGGGCCAGAGAAATGGATCCTTGAGGTATTGCTTTGCGAGATCCCACAGCGTGTCGCCGGTTTTTACCGTGTGCGTCTCCGGCATCTGGCTCTGCGCGTGCGCCGCTACCGGCGCGAGCGTGAGCGCCAGGCCGGCGGCCAGGCCGAACGGCCAACGGCACGAGAGTCGAGGCAGCGCAGTCCGAGGCGTACGGGACATCAGGGTCTCCCGGCGACGGGGGCAAGCAAGGTTGACGTTGGCGGAAACGATGCGACCGCGAGGCCGCAACTTGCCCCGCGGTCGCAAGATCAGCGCCACCTCGGCGCCCTCCATCAGGCCGACTCTAATTGCTTGGTAAATCGATGCTTACGGCGCAGGTGGCGAGGCATTTCCGGCCCCTGGCCCTGGCGATCAGCGCCAACTTTCGCATGAGCGTCCGGCTTTCCGCGAGCGCTCAGAAAGGCAGGTCGTCGTCCTCGCTGTCGAGTGCCTCGGGGAAATCCTCGATCGACTCGTTCTTGCTCTTGGCGGCTGCCCCCGCCGCAACCTTTGCCGGCGGCGAGAAGCTCTCGCCCGCATCGCCCCGACCTGACAGCAGGATCAATTCGCGCGCCGTGATTTCCGTGGTGTACCGAGTCTGGCCTTCACGATCCTGCCAGGAGCGATACTCGATGCTTCCCTCGACATAGATCTTGTCGCCCTTCTTGCAGTACCGCTCGGCGACGTCCGCCAGACTCGACCCCTTGTTGTTCCACAGAATCACGCGGTGCCACTCGGTTTTCTCCTGCTGTTCCCCCGCCTGATTCTTCCAGCGCCGACTGGTGGCAAGCGACAACGTCGCCACCCGGGAGCCGTTGGCGGTGCTGCGCACTTCGGGGTCTGCCCCGAGATTTCCGATCAGAATAACTTTGTTCAAGCTACGGCTCACAGGCGCCTCCGCGGTTCCATGGGTCCGACGGGAGAGTGGACCCGGCTAAAGTATAGGGCTCGCAAGTTGTTCAGTCAAGCAAATTTACGCGATCAGTAGCGTTTTCGGATCGACCGAGGGAACGGCGCAGGACGAGGGCATCCTCAACCGGATTTCGGTAGTATCCGCGTCGTCTCCCCACCGCCATGAAGTCCGCCTGTCGGTAGAGCGACTGGGCCGCGTCATTCGACACCCGAACTTCGAGGTATACCTCCTCAGTGCCTCGGCGTCGAAGCGCGACGAGTCCGGCCTCGAGTAACGCCTGCGCAATTCCCTGCCGGCGGCACGGCGGGTCAACCGCCAAGTTCAGAATCTCCCCAGTGCCGGCCGCTTCGCGGGCGATCAAGTATCCAATGACGCCGTCCGCATTCTCCGCCACGAGGCCAAAGCTCCAGCTCGCGCGTAGCGCGTCACGGAAGCTCGCTTCGCTCCACGGATCGCCGAAGCACCGTCGCTCGATGGCGACCAGTGCGGGCGAGTCAGCCGGCACTCCCGACCGAATCTGGTAGGGGACGTCCGTGAGCGAGCTCCCACCGCGCCTGGGCTTCCGCAGGGCGGCCATACTCGGGCTCCCACAAGTCGAGGTTGGGCACCAGGCGCGCACCGCCGGGCCGCCGCAACAAATCGAGCAGCAGCGCGGCGCGCGGTAAACCGTCGTCGCCTCCGATCACGTCCCGCTCTGCCCACTGCGAGAGCATGCGGAGGGCATCCGGTGGTCCATCACCGATGATGTGATCGGGCCGAGGCGCGCGACCCAGCAAGCTATCGACCCGCCAGACTGATGGGGCGAGCAGCGTCACGATGTCGGCGGGCTCGAAGCGATACACGGCGGCATAGACCTCTCCACGGAGAGCATTGGCGACCGCCAACACCGTCGCTCCCGGCTGAGCCCGAGCGGCCGCGCGCACCATCAGCGATGGCGCCACATGTACCTCGAGGCTTCGGGCACGGGCCAACGCTTTCGCCGTCGCCGCGCCGACTCTGAGTCCGGTGAAGCTTCCCGGCCCATCGCTCAACGCGATTCCTCGCAGCGCATCCAGGCCGACGCCGCGTCGGGCGAGCAGACGATCGATCATCGGAACCAGCGCCGCCGCGTGGCGGCGCGAGCCGCTGAGCGATTCCTCCACCGCATCCCCCGCCGAGGCACCGAGCGCGACCGATGCGCGGTCGGTCGCGGTGTCGAGCGCGAGCCACGTCATAGCCCCTCCAACCCTCGCCGCTCGGGATCGGCCACATGTCGCAGTCGAAACCGGTTGGTAGGATCCGGAAGCCAGGCTCCGGCCCGCTCGGGCCATTCGATCAGCAGGGCGTCACCATCACGGAGAAGGCCCTCCCAATCCAGATCGGCGGCTTCGTTAGGCGATCGCAGGCGATAGCAGTCCACATGGAACACCGGCCCCCGCCTGCCCTGATACCGGTGTACCAGTGCGTACGTGGGACTGGTAGCCGGGGCCGTGACACCCAGCCCGCGTGCGATGGCCTGAGCCAGGGTGGTTTTGCCCGCGCCGAGGTCGCCCTCGAAGGTGACAATGGCCCGGGGCGGCAAGCTCCGCCCGAGCTTCTCACCATGCGCGATCAACTCGGACAGGGTCAACGTGCGATTCACGCTCGCCGGCGCGCCCGCTGGGGCCGATGCGGCGCGGGCCGGCCCCGCTGGACATCAGGCGCGCCGGCCGCTTTGAGCTCGATCAGCTGGTCCCGCAGCATGGCGGCCAGCTCG
>DATJGL010000276.1:0-8607 GCA_035495075.1 Gemmatimonadales bacterium | reverse complement strand
CCAGAGCGCGACGTCGCGCTCCTGCTTGATGGCAAGCCGTTCCTGATACCAGTCGCTCGCGAGCAGTGCCTCCCGGGTGAACAAGGCGCGGATCTCCGGATGGTTGGCGTCCTTTCCTTCATATAGGCCGTGGGCCATGATGTGGAGCAGCGCCTTGAGCGGGGGGCATGCGTCCTCGATGGTCCCGTCGGCGAAGTACTGTTCCGCCACCCGCTGCTGGGCCTCCACGATGTTGTTGACCCCATCGGCGAAGACCGCGGCATCCTGGATCTCGGGCTTGAGGATCTCCTCGGTGAACACCGCCGTCGGGTTGTCGAACACCCGACCGAAGAAGTTGTGCACGAACTTGGCAGTGATGCGGTAGCCCAGCCGGCTCGCGAGGACTTTTTCCCCCTCGTACTCGTAGTCTCCCAGCTTTTCCAGATGGCCCGCTTCGATCAGTCGCTTGGGGTCGCGCTCTTGGGGGAAAAGGCGGCACCAGATCTCCGGAACGAGGAGGCTGACGTCGTGGTCCACCCGGTAGTGCGGCCCGATGAAGCCGGCCGCCGAGCTGAAGCCGGCATATCCGGTGAGAAGCATCGACACGAGGGCGTTGTTCAGGTCCGCCGTCGCCGATAGGGCGTTGAACGGGCCTTTGGTCAGCGCGCCCTCGGAGCCTGCTCCCGTCGTGCTGGGCGACGTCCCCGTCACCGAGCACACGTAGTCCATGAACAGCTCGGGCAGTTCCTGGTAATGGATCGGGCCGTACACGCAGAGCGGCCGCACGCCCTCCGCCGGCGGATGATTGCGGCGGCCCGAGAGCACACCGATCACCGGGAACAGGAGGGGCTCCTCGAGCGGCAGCCGGCGATAGAGCCGTGCCCCCATCTCCGCCACGTAGCGATCGCGCGGATGGGCCAGATCGGGCCGGAGCTGGAGATAGCGCGGGTTCTTGGTGCGTTGCCCGCCGACCAGGCGGGGCTCCGCCGAACAGATGGAGAAGCCACCGTCGTTGCGGGCGGCGTTCCGGGCCACGTGCTGACGCATGGGAAGGGTGAACGCGTCGTGCACCGAGACGTTCTCGACGATCTCCTGCGCGTCCTCCCGGGTCAGCGGCTCGAAGTTGGAGCAGAACAGGCCGAACCCGGCCATGTCTTCTTCCGTCTGGCGGTCGAACCCGGGATGAATCGCGTCGTCGGGACGCTGGAACAGCCTGAACTCGCAGTTCTCCGCCAGCTTGAGGCTCGGGTGGCCATCGTATTCCCGCGGAAGCCCTGTAAGCTGGCCTGCCGGTACCACAACCGACGCCGTGATGTCGTCTTCCATCTGCACTTTGTCGGCCGCGACGAAGTCCTGCCGCAGTTTGTAAGTGCGCCACGCGCCGCTCTCCTCGCGGCCGATGCGCAGGTAGTTGGCAACCAGACGCCGCCCCTCGTACTTGAGCTCGTGCCCGGGCGCGCCGTTGATGATGTCCACGCTGAATCGGCGTCTCCAATCACCACCCCACTCCGGCCGGTAGAACCGCTTGATCACGAACACGAGCGCGCGCACGTAATTCGGAATCGTCTCCAGCCACGCGTTGTACTCGGCGGTGAACTCGGCCGGATTGGGCGTGAGCAGCTTGATCACCGAGCCCAGGGAGCGCTCGGGTGACAAGATCCGGCGAGCCGCTCCGCGACCGTTGCCCCCGCGCAACTCCGGCTTGAGCGCGTCGTCGTAGCGCCGATCGAAGATGGCCTGCACAAAGTCCATGTCCTCATCGAAGCTCCGCACGTAGAACGACCCCGGCAGCACGGCGTCCACCAGGCTCTTGCTGATCTCGGATTTGCCGCCACCCGACACGGTGCACGGTTTGTGGCAGAAGGCGCCCTCCGGCACCGCACCGATCAACCGCCAGCTCGGCGCCGCCCGGTGCTTGGCCATCCGGATCTTGTAGCCGCTCGGATGGAGATAGATCCGGCCCGGCAGCATCTTGAGATGCTGCTCCTTGCCCCGGCTGGTCCACTTGATGTCCTGCCGGTGGACGTCGATCTCCATGTCCTCCGGCATGTAATGGATCTCAGGGTACATCGCGTCGGTGGCGTATCCAGAGTCGTGCAGCTTGGCGCGATCGCCGAGGAGCGCGAGGACTTCCGAGAAGCGCTGGTTGGCGCTCACCATCCGCACCAGATCGGGCACGAACCGGTCACCGAGATTGAAAGTCGCAAACGCCAGCGCCCCGCCCGCGTGCTCCTCCTCGGCCAGCCCGTAGAGGTTCGCGCTGTAACCGATCTGGGTTTTGACCTCCTTCTTGCAATACCCGAAGTAGTTGTCCGCCAAGATCGTCACCATCACGCCTTCTATGCCGCGCGAGGTGATCTTGAACGGCTTCCCGTTGTTGTAGAGCTCGCTGTCGGTGGCCCAGCACATGCCTGCGGCGCGCTGGGCTTCAGTCGCCCGGCTCACATGCGGCAGGCCAACGTCTTTCTTGCGAAGGCGGGTGAGGTGCGGCGCCAGGATCACGCAGCCGCTGGTGCCGGTCCAGCGGTCCACATCGAGCGCCGCGTCGTTGCCGGGAAGATAGGGATCGCCGGCGTTGCCGAAGATGCTCTCGACGAAGTCGAGGTTGGAGACCAGCCCGCCGGGGGCAAAGAAGCGGACTTCGTTGCGCTTCTCCGGAGAGACGTTGGGAACTGCGGGACACACGAGCGGCCGGAGCAGCAGCGACACCATCGTCTCGACCGGCTCCGGCCAGTTGGCCGTGAAGGGCAGCCGCATCAGGTGCGCCGGCGGCCGAAGTGCCTCCTGCAGCAGCCGGAGAAACGCCACCAGCGGCACTCGCAGCTTGTCGCCGGGGATCGGGAGCCCGCCCTCCGATACGTGGAAGACGCCCTGGGTGGTGCGTCGGTCGTTGATCGGGTTATGGAGCACGCCGTTGTCGAGCCGATAGCTCGAGACCAGCTCGTTGTGCCATCCGTCGGCGTCGATCGGAAGGGACAGCTCGCGCGCCAGCCCGTAGTGGTCGAGGATCAGGGTCTCGCCGGGAAGCCGCACCGGCTCGGCGAACTTGACCGCTGCCAGCAACCCATCGATGTAGTTCTGGATCCGCCGGTCGGCTGGGCAGAGGTGCTCCGAGAGGAGTCTGGCCTGCTCCCGGTAGCGGGCAAAGAGGTCGCCGGCCAGGTGGAGCACGTCCTCATCGCCCGTGTCCACGGGTATCTGCACACCCATTGCGGCGAGCTTGAGCAGGATCGAGCTTATGGCCGTCCGCCGCTCAGGCAGCCACGGCGTCCCGTCCGGTTTGAGCCCCACCGCACGCTCGAGCTCCACGCTTAGCCTCCCGGCCGAATTTCGCAGGGTCCTCGGATGAACGTCTCACTGGGCTAGTGATTCGTCAACCGGGAGGCAGCCGTCAGCCGCTAACGGCTAACGGCGAGCGGCTGATCACGATACAGGTCGGGGAACGAACGCTGCAACCGAGACACTTTGGGCGCATCGTTGTACACGATGTACGGCTGATACGGGTGCCGCTGCATGTAGCCCTGGTGGTAGTCCTCGGCGGGATAGAACGCCTTGAGCGGTACCAGCTCGGTCACGATCGGCTTGGGAAAGGCCTTCTTTGCCTGTAGCTCCGCAATGTACTGCTGGGCGGCCTGCTTCTGCTCGTCGTTGGCGTAGAACACGATCGAGCGATACTGGGTCCCGACGTCGGGACTCTGCCGGTTGAGCTGGGTGGGGTCGTGCGCCACCTGGAAGAACACCATCAGCAACTGCTTGTAGCTGATCTGCGTCGGATCGAATACCACCTTGACCGACTCGGCGTGGCCGGTGGTTCCCGAGCTGACTTGTTCATATGAAGGAGACGGCGCCGTACCGCCGGCGTAGCCGGAGGTGGCCGACTGGACCCCTTTCAGGTGCTCGAACACCCCCTCCACACCCCAGAAACACCCCCCGGCAAAGACCGCGGTCTGAGTTGGCGGGGCCATCAGGGTCAGGGCAACGAAAAGCGAAAGCATTGGAACCATTCCTCAGGATCGATTTCCAAGCTAACGCTGCCAGCCGGCTCCCGGTTTTCCTTCGGGGGCTGCCGAGCCCTTCATCTTATGTAGCGGCGGGCTAATAGCAGCCGCGATGGCCACGGAGGCTGGTCCGCTCCCCCATACAACCATATTGTAGGGCACCCTTTCGGACACGACTGGACCCCGCGGTGCGCGATCCGCTCCAGCACCTCGCCGACGCTCTCGCCGGCCGTTACGAGCCGTTGCGCGAGATCGGCCACGGCGGGACCTCCATCGTGTACCTGGCCAATGATCTCCGGCACGAGCGGCAGGTCGCCCTCAAGGTCCTCCGGCCGGAGCTGGCGCTCTCCCTCGGCGCCGAGCGGTTCCTGAGTGAGATCAAGATCGCGGCCGGGCTCAACCACCCCCACATCCTTCCGGTCCACGACTCCGGCGACGCCGACGGCAGTCTCTTCTTCGTCATGCCGTTCGTCGAGGGCGAGACGCTGCGCGAACGGCTCGCCCGGGTCGGCCCGCTGCCGGTGGACCAAGCGACGCGCATCGCGCGGGAGGTCGCCGACGCGCTCTCTTACGCGCATTCCCGCGGGGTAGTCCATCGCGACATCAAGCCGGCCAACATCCTGCTGGTCGGTGAGCACGCCGTGGTGGCGGACTTCGGCATCGCGACGGCCATCGGGAGAAACGATCCGATGGCGTTCAGCGAGCTGGGCCTGGTCGTCGGCACGCCCGCGTACATGAGTCCTGAACAGGCGCGCGGCACTTCCACTGTAGATGGCCGCAGCGACCTCTACAGCCTCGGCTGCGTCCTCTACGAAATGCTTGCCGGCGAGCCGCCGTTCGTGCGGTCATCGCCCCAGGCGGTGCTCGCGAGCCACTGGAGCGATCAACCGGCGTCGCTGCGGAGCCACCGGCCGTCGATACCCATCGAGCTCGAGCAGGCAGTCACTCATCTGCTCGCCAAGCTTCCGGCGGATCGGTTTTCGACCGCATCCCAATTCGTTGCAGCGCTTCCGGCCGACAGCAGCGAAACGGCGATTACGCCCCGACCCCTGCCCGCCCTGCGCCGCAGGGTCCCCTGGATGGCGACGGCGCTGGCGGCCGGGGCGGCTGTGGCCGGGATCGCGCTGGCTGCATGGTTCGTCCGAACCCGCGCCAGGCCCGCGCTCGATACGTCTCTCTATCTCGTTCTCCCCTTCCGGCATCGCGGCCAATCTGCGCCCGCCCTGCTCGACGGAGACCAATGCGGCTCATTGCTGGATGAGTCGGTGCGAACGTGGAAGGGTGTCGCGGTGGTCGATCCACTCTGGGTGAGCGATGCGCGGGCCCGGAGCGGCGACAAGCCGCTTACGCTGGACGCGGCCATCGACCTGGCGAGGCGACGCGGCGCCGGTGCGATGATCTCGGGCGAGGTCTGGCAGTTCGGCGACAGCGTCTTCGTCCGCGGTGTGCTCTATGACGTTGTGCAGCGCGGCCGCGTCGTTCGCCAGCACACGGTCACGTTGGCCAACGACCTGCGCGATGCCCGCGCCCGCTTCAGTGAGTTGGCAAGCGCCCTTCTGAGCGGCGTGGCCTCCCCACCGCACGGCCCCATCGGGACCGCTTCGCTCGCCGCCTGGCGCGACTACGACGCCGGTCGCCGCGCGCTGCTGGCCTGGGATCTGGGCACCGCGCGACAACAGCTCGGCGCGGCCGTCGGAGAGGATCCTCAGTATGCCCGTGCCAATCTGGGCCTGGCAACGGTGCTCAGCTGGGCCGGCTCCCGGGAGAACGATTGGCGCGCCTACGCAACTGCAGCGGTGCGAGGGCAGGACCAACTGGATCCAGGAGAGCAGGAGCTGGCCAGGGCGCTCCTCGACTTGAGTGAGCGGCGCTATCCGGAGGCGTGCGAGGCGTTCCGCAGTATGGTCCAGCGCGACTCGCTCGATTTCGGCAGTTGGTTCGGACTGGGCGACTGCCTGAGCCGGGACCCGCTGGTCGTTGCGGACGCGCACAGCCCTTCGAGCTACCGGTTCCGCACCAGCTTCGCGGAGGCGGCCGGCGCGTTTCGCCGGGCGCTCGAGGCCTACCCGTCCGTTCACCAGGCGACCGACGGGTTCGGCTTGCGGCGCTTGAGCCGGGTGCTGTTCACCGAGCCTTCGTACTACCGGGTGGGTTACCGTCTTACTCCCGACACTGTCTGGTACGGGGCCTTTCCTTCCTTCGATCACGACTCGGTGGCGTTCGTCCCCTATCCGCTGGCCGACGTGCTGGGCGCCAAGGGCGACGCCAATCCGGCGACCACGGGTGCGGCAGTCGCCTACGCCCGAGACGTCCTCGGCTCCGTGACCACGGTTTGGCTCCGCGCGTTTCCCAATAGTGCCGATGTCCTGGAAGTACATGCCGGGGTGCTCGAGACCGAAGGTGCGGTGGGCGACACGGCGAACGTCGAGCATTCCGCCCTGGGTGCGGTGGTGCGGGCCCGCCCGCTGACCCGAGATACGGTTCAGGCGCTTCGCCTGGCGGTCGCTGAAACTCGGCTCCGCCTCAAACTGAGCCAATTCCGGGCGGCGGAGCGTCTGGCTGACTCGCTCTTGAAGGCGCTTCCCCACCCTACGCCCGAGCAAGCGGAGAACATTGCAGGCCTGGCGGCCCTCACCGGGCGACCGGTGCTCGCGGCGAACCTGCTCGAGGCGACGGCATCCCGGGCTCCCCTGGATGACGCCGGGGAGCCTGCCCGGGTCGCTCCGCCGCTGACCGAAGCAGCGTTGCGGCTTCGGGCATTTGCATCGATGGGCGCACCGATAGACAGCCTGCGCGCGAGCATCGTTCGCACCAGCCGCCTGATCGAGAGCTACGCGGAGTCGAGCCGGGTGCCCGAGCTGCGGGAGATGTTGCTCGAACGGTCGCTCGCGCTTGCCTTTTCCACGCTGGGGAAGGCTGCGATCCCGGCCACTGCACCCCAGCACTACCTCTTACAGATGGAAGCGGCGCTCGCGAAGGGCGACACAGCCCGATACCGGAAGCTTCTGGCCGAAACCCGCGCTGCGCGGCAGCCTTTCAGGCCCGGCGACTACTCGATCGAGGGGACCTACGCGGAAGCGGCGACTCAGCTGATGGCCGGCGACACGGCGGACGCCGAGCATCTGCTCGATCTCTCGCTCAACGCGCTGCCCACACTCGGCACCGGCCTGGTCACCGAGGTGCCGCAAGCGGCGGCGATTACGCGGGCCATGGCCTTGCGTGCGGATCTCGCCGCGCGGCGGGGCGATGGGCCGACGGCCAAGCGTTGGGCAGACGGAGCCGCGACGCTCTGGGCATCGGCGGAACCCGCCTTGCGGCCGACAGTGGATCGCATGCGTCGAATCGCGGCAAGCGCGCAGTAGGGACAGCGGGGTTGCAGGTAACGCCACTTTGCTCCAGGAGGTAGCCGATGCCGGGCAATTCAGGAAAGCGCCTGATCTGGCTGGTGGTCATCGTGGTCCTGATCCTCATCGTCGTGCAGTTCATGCTTCCGGGAACGCATCCACCGCCCTTCACTCGAATCGGTGGCGCCACGCCGGAACAACTGGCGGCCACCTGCAACGATCCCGACCTCCATTTCGTCGGACTCCTTGGGCGTGAGGCTGAAGTCGATACCGGCGTCTTCGTCCGGCTGTCACCCGAGTATCGCAGCTTCAAGAATGTTCCCGAAGATCTCAAGCAGGGTCGGGTCGTGGCGCTAATACAGCTGCGCCGGGGGGCTGGGTTCAAGGCCTTCGGCCTCAAAGACACTGCGGCGGCCTGCCTGTTCATCAGTGGCGAGTTTCCCAATGGTCTCGTAACTGCGGTGATATCGAAGAAGGGCGAGCTGCTGGCGGACTCGCTCAAGACAACCGTCGTGCCGAAGTTGCACTTGCTTCCGGAAGCCCACTGGGAGGCGGACAGCGCCGTGCGCGAGGGATTCAACCCGTGGCCCAGCCCGCTCTACGCCGAGAGCTCGGACACGATGCGACTGGCGAACGGCCGGGCTGCGTGGTGGACAAGAGCGGTAAAAGCGGTGATGAAGGCAAGCGGCCAAACCAGCTGCACCAACCACAGCTGCTGCATTTCGAGCGGCGGCCACTGATGTGCGATCGTATCCGCGTCAGAACGGCTTGAAGCCCATGCTCCCATAGCGGGTGAGGTGCAACAGATCCCAGAGCGGAATCACATAGGCAATGGCAGCGAGGGCCACGGCTACCGCGAACCAGAGGCCCAGCTTATCCCAGATTGCGATCCGGTGGCCTCCATCCGACACGCCGAGTGGCTCGGCCCACTCGAGCGCCGGCTGCGGCTTGCGCGCGCCGGCCAACAGGGTGCCGACGATTACCATCACGAATAGTCCCGCGCTGGCAAACAGCACTACCCCGCCGAGCGCCGAGACGCGGGTGAGGCCCTGCCAGATCTGCGCCTGGGGGGCGCCGTTGTAGGAATCGGTAAAGATCCGGCGCGGCATTCCCATGAGGCCGGTCACGTGGTTCACGAACGAAAAGAGCACCATGCCCAGAAACCAGAGGTAGGGCTGCACTTTCGCCAGGAGCCCCAGCTCGAGGTCGCGCCCGCTCAGCCGCGGAACCAGGTAATACGCGGTGCCCATGAAAGTGAGCGCCACCGCACTTCCCACCGTGAGATG
>DATJGL010000275.1:0-2255 GCA_035495075.1 Gemmatimonadales bacterium | reverse complement strand
GCCCCAATAGTGGTAGTAACCCATCGCGATGTGGGCTTCGGCAAGGTCCGGCGCCAAAGTGACCGCGCGCCGAGCGGCTTGCTCGAACCGCGACCGCTGAGCATCGGATCGGTCGCTGAACCAGTAGACATAACCCTCGGCGCGAGCGATTCGGGCCCAGGCGAGTGCGAATCCCGAATCGAGGCCGACCGCCCGCTGATACAGCTGGAGGGCCAGCCGCACGGCAGCCATCGTCTGTCGTTCGTAATACTCGTTCCCGCGCAGATAGTAGTCGTAGGCCTCAGTGTTCCGGGTCGGGGCCGCAGCCCTGGCCGGCTGCGCGCCAGAGCCCAGCGCGACGTCGAGCGCCTGGCTCACGCGTCCGGCAATATCAGCCTGCACCTGAAAGACGTCAGTCAGGGCAGCGTCGAAGGGCTCCGCCCACTTGGTTGTCGGTGCGGTGCCCGGCGTGACCTTGATCAGCTCCGGACTCACCCGCACTCGGCTACCGCCGGCGCTACGCTCCCATCGAATTTTGCCCACGAGGATGTAGTCCACGGAAAGGTCGCGCGCGATTTCCGGGAGCCCCTTAGCTGTGCGCCGATACTCGTTGGAGCTTCGGCCGGCCACGACCTCGAGGCCGGGGACGCCCGCGAGTTTGCCGCGCACCTCGTCCGTGATGCCGTCGGCGAAGTAGCCGTCGGCGGAGTCGCCCAGATTCTCGAACGGGAGCACCGCCAGACGTTTGGGGCCGCCGCTCTCTTCGCTGGCGGCGCGCGAGCGGCGCCAGGCAAAGAGAACTCCCAGGCCGATCGCGAAGCCCAGCCCGAGCATGAGGACCGCCAGCGGAATCGGCCGTCTTCGAGCGGGCGCGGGTGTCACCGCGACAACGGGTGCATTCGCGACCGGCGTCGCGACCACAGGCGCCGGGGCCGGCGTGGTGATAGTGGGGATGGCCGTCGGAGTGACTGTCGGCAGCTGCAGCGCCTGAGCGAACTCGACGCCGGTGCTGAACCGGTCGGCGGGAACCATCGCGAGCGCTCGCTGGATCGCCTGATCAGCGGCCTCAGGTACCGAAGGCCGGACCCGACGAACGCTCGGGATGGGATCGCTGAACCGCTTGGCCAGGATCGCCTGCGGCGTGGGCCCGGTGTAAGGCGTCTCGCCGGCAAGCATCTCATAGAGCACACACGCGAGACTGTAGAGATCGCTCCTTCCGTCGAGCGGCCCCGCGGCCGCCTGCTCGGGACTCATATAGGCCGGCGTGCCCACGGACATGCCCGTCTGAGTGAGCGTCTCTGTCTCGGCTCCGCCGAGCGCACGCGCGATCCCGAAGTCGGCCACCAACACCTCGCCGCGACGGGTCAGCAGGATGTTCTCCGGCTTCACGTCCCGATGCACCACCCCGTGCTCGTGGGCATAGTCGAGTGCGGCTGCTGCCTCCCGCGCGATTCGCAGGGCCTCGTCCACCGGCAACTGGTGCTCCCGGTGCAATCGGTCCCGGAGACTGTGGCCCTCGACGTATGGCATGGTGAACCAGAGCAGTCCGCCGGCTTCCCCGGAATCGAGCACTGTCAGGATGTGGGGGTGCTGGAGGCGGGCGGCGAGCTTGATCTCACGCTCGAAGCGTTCGGGTCCGACCGTGGCGGCGAGCTCGGGCAAGAGGACTTTGAGCGCCACCGGTCGGTCGTGCTTGAGATCATGAGCCAGGAAGACGGTGGCCATGCCGCCTCGTCCCAGCTCGCGCTCCACGACGTACCGGCCGCGGAGAGCGTCAGCGAGCTGCGCCGCGGTATCGGTCAAGGATGGGCTCGATTATAGAGGAAAGGGGTGCCTCGAATCTGCTCGCATCGGCGGCTGGGCGCCATGAGAAGCCCCCCGGAACACCCCAAAACTCGCGTTCTGCCAAGCCTCCCACCCCTACAACCATCCCTCTCTAAAGAACTTACGGGCCCTGCTCCGGGGCATGCTGATTGCGCTTCGCCGCTGGGCCGTTTCGCCTCGTTGAGACCAGTGTCATCGAACAAGCCCCAGGGACGTCTGCCGTCGGCAGGCCCACCGTGAGAAGTCGGATGGCGACTCATCGGTTCGCGATGCCGCTCATTGCGCTTGCATTCCTCTCGGCCGAGGGCCGCGGGATGCTTTTCGCACAGGTGACGGTTAACGATGCGCCCGCCTTGCAGCGCCGCGGTGAGGCCCTCCGTGGTGAGCAGCGCCTGAGCGAGGCGCGCGACGTCTATCGCATCCTGGTCGCACGTGATTCCCGCGACTACGAG
>DATJGL010000274.1:0-2042 GCA_035495075.1 Gemmatimonadales bacterium | reverse complement strand
TGGCGGTCATCTGCCTGCTGTCGGCCCTCTCGTTCGCGTCGATCGGATTGCTGCTGGCGTCGCGGGCTCGCACCGTGGAAGGCGTGTCCGGGCTCATGAATCTGGTGATGCTCCCGATGTGGATCTTCTCGGGCGTATTCTTCTCCGCGTCCCGCTTTCCCGAGGCGATTCAACCACTCATCCGGGCGTTGCCCTTGACGGCCGTCATCAACGCGCTGCGAGCCTCGATGCTCCAAGGCGCATCGCTGCGCGGGATCGGCCTGGAGCTGGCTGTCATTACCGCGTGGCTCGTCGTCAGCTTCCCGCTTGCCCTCCGGATCTTCCGCTGGAAATAGCGCTATCGGGCCTGGGCGGTCAGCGCGCCTGGTTGTCGCTCTGCATGATGCCGAACGTGTTGCCTTCCGGATCGGTGCAATACGCCAACCAGCCGACCCCGGGAATCGCCATCTTGGGCGCCGCCACCTTGCCGCCCGCGCTCTCGGCCTTGCGAACGAACTCGTCGCACGAGGAGACGTCCACCGTGTTCACTGTTCCTGACCGGGATAGGCTCGCTGGAGCAGGCCGCCGTCGATGCCGGTCCCGCTGCCGGTCTTCACCAGCCAGTAGGGCATCGGCCCGTCCCACTTCTGGAACTCCCAGCCGAAGACCTTCTGATAGAACTCGATAGCTCGCTCCGGGCGATCGGCCGGGATCTCGAAATGAATTGGCCGGGGCATTGCTCCTCCTGCGCAGTGAATGGTGAAGTACTCAGGACCGCTGAGCGGCCGGCTGCCCGAATCGCTGGGTGGCGTATCCCACGATGAGCCCCACGATGGACCCCGGGATCATGATCTCCCAGATGTAGCGCCTCCCCGTAACCGGGTCCGCGTGCAATGCAATCGGGAGCGCAAGCAACGCCGCGATGACGGTACCGATCAGGATGCCGGCAACCAGGTTGTTGACCTTTCGGGCGACGAAGCCGATAAGCAGCCCGGCGAGCAGTCCCTTGCCGGTCGATCCGATGACAATGCCGACGATCTCCGGTTTGACTTCCGGCGCCGAAATAAGGGCTGTCAGACCGTCGAGCGCACCAAGGGCGCCGCCAAGCAGCAGACCGAGCAGGGGCTTGTTCACAAACGCCTCCGGGTTGGGGACGCGGAATCGCGAGGCTCTCTGAAAGGTCTATTACCCGTTCGGGCCGAATCCTTTAATACCGGCCCTAGAGGCCCCGCAGTACGAGAAAGAGGAGTCGAACGGCCAGATACGTGAGAACGAGGATGATGGCGGTCTGGTACTTCCGGAAGATCCGGCCGGCGCGCTCGCCGAAGCTCTCGCGGTATGCCGTTACCGGCACCGCATCGAGAAAGCGGGTGATATCCGCCGCCAGCTCGGCCGCGGAGCCGTAGCGCCCCGCCGGATCGGGCGAGAGCGCACGGCTCCAGATGGCCTCCAACGGCCGGGGAACCGGGTGACCCTGGCCACCGGGGCCGGTAATCGCTCGAAGTATGGCGCCGAGTGCATACACATCGGTGCGCCCATCAATCTGGCCCGAAATACCCTGGGCTTGCTCGGGGGCCATAAACCCCGGAGTTCCCAGAATCACGCCCGGAGCGGTGTCGCCCTCGCCGGGCGTTGCAACCGGCTCGCCCCCCGTGGAGCCATCGGTTTCGACGGAGCCGCGTACTCGCGCGATCCCCCAGTCGAGCACCAACACCTCACCGAAACTGCCGACCATGATGTTGGACGGCTTGAGATCCCGGTGAACAACTCCGTGTGAGTGGGCGAATCCCACGGTCTCGCAGACGCGCAGCAGAACTCGCAACACGTCGGCGCGACCCGAGCCCTGGGCGAAGTCGTGCAGCCGTTCGCCCCGGACCAGCTTCATCACGTAGTAGACTCGCCCATCCGCCAGCACGCCGACGTCGTGCACCGGAACGATGCCCGGATGCTCGAGCTGCGCGAGGATACGCGCCTCGCGCTCGAGTCGCACCGCCGCTTCCCTTCCGGCGACGTCGGCCCGGAGGACCTTGAGGGCTACGTCCCGCGCGAGCGCGCGATCGTGC
>DATJGL010000273.1:0-4038 GCA_035495075.1 Gemmatimonadales bacterium | reverse complement strand
GTGCGAAGGATTCGCGAGGTCCGCGTTTTCAGTCCTCGCAATGCGGGTGCGTTCGCCGCGCTGCATGGCGTCCAGGCGGCCCGGTCGGCGGAGGACGCGGTTCGAGGTGCTGATCTGATCGTGACGGTAACCAGCTCGACGACGCCGGTATTGCAGGGCGAATGGGTATCAGCGGGCGCCCACATCAATGCTGTCGGAGCCTGCCGCCCGGACTGGCGCGAGCTGGACGACGGTGTTCTGGCGAGGTCGCGGATCTGGGTGGATTCACGACCCGCGGCGGAGGTGGAATCAGGCGACGTAATCGCAGCCGGAGCACGCAGGATCGTGGGGGAGGTCGGCTCGGTTGCCGCCGGGACTCTGGCGGGCCGCGCGAGCGCGGATGAAATCACCATCTTCAAGTCGCTCGGGGTCGCGGTCGAGGACCTGGTCGCCGCCGAGCTGGTCCGCCGAAGGTCAGTCGCTGCCGGTTAACTCGTTCAGCCGCCGCGCTGCGCGGCCAAGGCCCTGACGCCGCCGCATCAGGTTCTTCCATGGATCCGCCGAGTCGATGCGATCCAGAACGTTCGTGAGCCGGAACGTCTCCGCATCGAGCTTCGGGTCATCCAGTTCCTCCCAGAAGATAGGCGTCGCGACCGGCGCGCCCGGGCGCGCCCGAACTGCAAACGGGGCGACGCCGGTCTGGGCGTATGCATTCCGGGTCGTATCGAGAAACAGCCGGCCCCCCCTCTTGGCGATTCTGGTCTCGACAGTCAGCTCCGCGGGATGACGCCGGACCAACAGGTTTGCGACGTCCCAGGCAAATGCACGAACCGCGTCGAAGTCGGCCGCTCGATCCAGCGGAACTACTACATGGAGCCCGCGGCTGCCAGTGGTCATGATCCCACTGACTAGGCCGAGTTGATCGAGCAGCTGGTGAACAGCGCGGGCGGCGTGGCGGGCCTGGGAAAATCCACGAGGCGGATCGAGGTCGAAGATCAGGCGATCGGGGTGTCGAGGCTTGTCTACCCGGCTGAGCCAGACGTGTGGGGTGATGCAACCCTGACCAGCGAGATAGACCAGCGTAGCCGCGTCGTTGCATAGCACGTGCGTGACCTTGCCGCCTGCCTTCGGCACGGTCGCTCGCGCGATCCAGTCGGGAAACCAGTCGGAGACTTCCTTCTGAAAGAAGCCTGGAGCGCCGATCCCGTCGGGGAAGCGGTGCAGCATGGCCGGGCGGTTCCTCGTGAGAGGAATCATGTGCGATGCAACTGCCGCGTAGTACTCCGCCAGCTCGCGTTTGGTAATCGGGGGGCGGTCCGGGAAGTAGATCTTCTCCGGGTGGGTCAGCTGGATCGTGCGCCGCCCGACGCGGAGGCGCCCAGTAGTCTCGCTCAACTCCGTCTCGCGCGGCGCGCCCGACTCGGCCGCTCCCTGACGACCTCGGCCGCTGTCTTATCGTCGCGCAGGCCGAGAAACCGCGGGTGCCGGAGCCGGCCGTCCCGAGTCCATTCGGTGAAACCGAATTGTCCCACCAACGCCGGTTGAACCCAGTGTGTGCCGCGGGTCGGCGGATTCCCCCTCGTAAACGGGGAGCGTCTGCGAGCCAGCCGGCGTAGGCGGGCGCCGAGCCGATCCAGCGTTGTCTGGTCATACCCGGTCCCTACCTTGCCGGCATACAGTAACGCGCCGTCGTCATAGTAGCCGACCAGCAACGCACCGAAACCGGTGCGCGTACCTTCAGGATCGGTCCAGCCGCCGATGACGAGCTCCTGCTCGACTACGCATTTGAACTTGAGCCAGTCGCTCGAGCGGCGGTGAACGTAGGGGCTCGCGGCCCGCTTTGCGACGATCCCTTCGAGGCCCCGGGCGCATGCGGTGCGGTAGATCGCTTCTCCATCCCGATCGCGATGCGCGCTGTACCGAATGGGGCCCCGAAATGAGAGCATGGAGCGCAAGAGTCGTTTCCGGTCCCGTAGTTCCAGGCTGGTGACATCGTAGCCGTCGAGCCAGAGCAGATCGAACACGTAGTAGAAGACTTGAATGGCCGTCGCCCGGGCGCGGGCCGGGTCGCGCAGTCCCAGGCGACCTTGCAGCCGCTCGAAGCTCGAGATGCCGTCCTTGAACGCGACGATCTCGCCGTCCACGATGAAGCGCCTGGTCTGTTGCTCGGCGAGGGCAAGGGCGAGCTCGGGGTAAGCGTCGGTCAGCGGCTTCCGGTTACGGGACATCAGGCGCACAGCACCACCATCCCGAAACGCGAGGCAGCGGACGCCGTCCAGCTTCTGCTCGAACACCCACTCGGGATCGGAGAATGGCTGATCGGTCAGGGTGGCAAGCATCGGCGCAACCCACACGGGCTGCAGTCGGGCGCGCAGCCGACCACGGCCAGCGGGCGGGAGGCCCGCCAGGGTATCGCCTTTCGCATGAGCGCGAGCCAGGGGCCTTGAGGCCGGGCTACGCCCCTCCCGGACACGGGACGCGGATCTTGTCATCCGGCAATCATATGCGCCCCGGAACCGCCGATTGGTGACACGCGGCACGCCGGTTGCCCGGTAATCCGCCGAGACAGTGCTCCAGCCCTGGCTTTTCGGGAGACCATCCATGTCCGGGTCAGTCCCGCTGGTCGTTCGCCGCACCGATGATCCTGCCAACCCCGTCGCCCGCGAAACTCAACTGACTCGAGCCACGGAGCTCGCCGTTCGAGAAGCCCGCCAGGCTCCCGGACTGATCGTGGAGGTGGTGGAGTGGGAGACCGGGCGCGTGTGCCTGAGGGTTCGGCTTGAAGGCGACAGCCGGACCATCATGGTCCAGCGGCCTTCGGCGAGCGCCGGTGACGCGTGGCCCGACCCTCCGGCCTGGCTTCCGCTCCAGGCCACTGCTTAACTCTCGGGGTCAAGCGCTTCGCTGTTGTTCCTTCTGGTTCAACTTGCCGGTACCCGGCCCCTGCAGGTTCTCCTGTTGGTATCTTCCCGCTTCGCGGCTGCGCGCCGCGGCCAGCGAACCAACGCGAGGATCCGATGACGGCCAAACCGGATGCGCTCCGTACTCACGTGCTCGACCTGCTGCGCGGCGGGCACGCTCACGCGACCTTCGACGATGCAGTTCGGGATCTTCCGGCCAAGCTCCGGGGTAAGGCCCCCCGCGGGCTGCCATACTCGGCATGGCAGCTGGTCGAGCACGTGCGGCTCGCGCAGGAGGACATTCTGCTCTTCAGCCGCAACACGGACGGAACCTACGAGTCGCCAGAATGGCCCGACGGCTACTGGCCGTCGGCCGAGGCTCCACTGGACGATGAAGATTGGGACAAGTCAACGGCGGCGTTCCGGGCCGACCGGGCAGCGTTCGAAGCGCTGGTCTTGGATCCGGCCCAGGACCTGTTCGCCCCGTTTCCGTGGGGAGAAGGGCAAACCCTGCTCAGAGAAGCGCAGCTCATCGCCGACCACACCAGCTACCACCTCGGTCAGCTGATCGTCGTTCGCCGCTTGCTCGGCGCCTGGCCCGAATAGTGCGCGCCGAGCCCACCTCGACCCAAGGTTCCGCGGGCGACCAGCCGTTTTCGCCGGCGGACGCAGCTCGCGAGGTCTCGTTGGCAGAGCCGAGGATCAGGCCTCATGTCCGCGAGACGCCGCTCGAGCCGTCGCCCTGGCTCAGCCAGGAGACCGGAGCCGAGGTGCACCTCAAGCTGGAATGCGCGCAGGTAACCGGCTCGTTCAAGGCACGCGGTGCCTTGAACAAGCTGCTCGCGCTGGGCGACGCCGACCAGAGACGGGGCGTCGTCACCGCCTCGACCGGCAACCATGGGCTCGCGATGGCGCACGCACTCGCCCAGGTTGGTGTGAATGGCGAGATCTTCCTGCCCAGCCGCGTCTCACCGGCCAAGCGCGAGGCGCTCGAGCTGCGCAAGGCGCGCATTCGCCTCGTCGAGGAGGACCCCGGACTGGTCGAGTCGATTGCGCGGCAGGAGGCGGAAGCCAGTGGGCGAGTCTACGTGTCGCCGTACAACGACCCCCAGATCATCGGGGGACAGGGGACCATTGCGATCGAGTTGTTGCGCCAGCT
>DATJGL010000272.1:0-21846 GCA_035495075.1 Gemmatimonadales bacterium | reverse complement strand
TGGCTACCTCTTCGGCTTCGACAGCGGCGTCATCAATGGGGCCGTCGACGCATTGGCGGCCGCCTTTCATACCCAGGCGGCGACCACCGGCTTCGCCGTCGCCTCGGTGCTGCTCGGCTGCGCACTCGGTGCCTTCGTCGGGGGGAGGTTCGCCGACCTGCACGGCCGGCGCCCAACGATGTTGCTGAACGCGGTCCTCTTCCTCGGCAGCGCAATCGGCGCTGGCGCGGCCGGCTCGGCCTGGTTTTTCAGCGTCTCGCGCATACTGGGCGGCCTGGCTATCGGCGCCGCGAGCGTGCTGTCTCCCATGTACATCGCGGAGGTGGCTCCCGCGCACATGCGCGGCCGTCTGGCCTCGCTCCAGCAGTTAGCCATTGTACTGGGGTTGTTCGGCGCGTTCCTGAGCAATGACGTCCTGGCCAAGATCGCCGGCGGAGCAGCTGCGACCCTCTGGCTGGGCGCACCTGCCTGGCGCTGGATGTTTTGGATGGAAGCTGTGCCCGCGGCCGCATTTCTGGTGGGTGTCTTGTTGATTCCCGAGTCGCCGCGCTTTCTGGTCGTCAAGGGCAGGCTGGAGGATGCCCGCCGGGTTTTCGCCCGCATCGGCGGTGACGCAGTAGGCCTGGTGCGGCAAGTTCAGGGGAGCCTGCGGGGAGAGCACCGGCCGCGCCTGTCGGACCTGCTTGTGCCGGAGACCGGGCGAGTCGCTTCAGTAGTGTGGGTGGGAATGGGATTGGCGGCCTTCCAGCAGCTGGTCGGCATCAACGTCATCTTCTACTTCGGTGAGGTGCTCTGGAAGGCAGCGGGGGCTACGGAGCAGTGGGCCCTGCGGATCAACTTGCTGACCGGCTTCGTCAACATTCTGGCCACGATTCCGGCCATCGCGCTCGTCGATCGCCTGGGCCGGAAGCCCTTACTGCTCGCAGGCTCGGCCGGCATGGCTCTGACCTTGGGCGCAATGGCAGTCGTTTTCGCCACCGCCGCCCTGGGGCCGGACGGCAAGCCGGCGCTTACTCACGCTGCCGCCGTAGCGGGACTGACGGCCGCCAACCTGTACATCGTGGCCTTCGGAGTGTCCTGGGGGCCGGTGATGTGGGTGCTACTCGGCGAAATGTTCCCAAACCGAATGCGCGGAGCGGCGTTGGCGGTTGCTGGAGCCACGAACTGGACAACCAACTTCATCGTCACCGTTACGTTCCTGCCGCTCTTGAAGGGGGTCGGCCTGGCTGGGGCGTATGCGTTTTACGCGACGGCCGCGGTGGTCTCCCTCCGCTTCGTGTGGACCGCGGTACGCGAGACCAAGGGTAAGACGCTGGAGCAGATGTAAGTCCTAACGCCTCTCATGTTGCCGGTTGATGGCCGCCTCCGGCACGCGTCTGGATCAGCAACACGGTTGGCAAGCCCTCAGGCTAAGCAGGGAGAGCGGGGTGTGTCTGCGCTTGACCTGGTGGGGCGCGCAGGATACCGAGCTTCTTCATCCGGAATTGCAGGGTCGAGCGATTCATCCCGAGCCTCGCAGCCGCCCCTTTCGGGCCTGACAGCACCCAGCGGGTCTCGGTAAGAGTCTTCAGAATGTGGGCGCGCTCCGCTTCTTCCAGCGTCTGAGGCGCCCCATCTCCCGGATGGACCGAGCTCCGAAGCAAGTCTTCTATCGGCACCCGCAGTACCGGGCCCGAGGAGAGAATAACCGCGCGCTCGATGACGTTCTGCAGCTCGCGGACGTTACCCGGCCAGTCGTATCGGGTAAGCGCCTCCATGGTCTCAGACGGTACCGTGTCAATCGCTTTGTGCATTCGACGGGCGAACTGCCCGGCAAAATGCCGTACCAGGAGCGGGATGTCCTCCGGGCGCTTCCGCAGCGGTGGCAGACGAATCGGAAACACGTTCAGGCGATAGAAGAGATCGCTTCGGAACTGCTGGCGTTCGACCGCCTCGCCCAGGTCGCGATTGGTGGCTGCAATGAGCCGGGCATTGGTGCGGATGACGCGGCTACTCCCCAGCCGCTCGAATTCACGCTCCTGGAGTACGCGCAACAATTTGGTTTGCAGGTCGACCGGAATCTCCCCGACCTCGTCCAGGAAAATGGTCCCGGTGTTGGCCGCTTCGAAGCGGCCGACTCGTGGGGCGATTGCGCCGGTGAACGCGCCTCGCTCGTGGCCGAAAAGCTCGCTTTCAAGAAGGCCGGTCGGGATAGCGGCGCAATTGAGCTTTACGAAGGGATTCGCGCTTCGGGGGCTCAGGTCGTGAATCGCATGAGCTATGAGTTCCTTTCCGGTGCCCGTTTCACCATAGATGAGCACCGTCGAGCCCGTCGGGCCTACTATCGCGGCTTCCTGAAGAACGCGCCGCAGGGTAGCGCTTTGTCCTACGATGTCCTTGAAGTTCAGCTCGCTCGGAATCTCGTCATCACGGTCCACCTTTTCGTGCGCCAGTCGGATCTTCAATTCCCGCAGCTCTGCGTACGCGACTGCGCTGTCTAGGACGATGGCCACCTGATTGGAGAGCTGCGTCAAGAACGTGATGTCAGCCTGATCATAGAGCCTCGGCTCACGCCGACCCACGACAAGCACGCCAAGGACGCGGGTCCGGCTCACGATAGGCATTACGCAGACGCTTCGCAGCCGAGCCCCGAGCAGCAGGGGATCGCGATCGGCGCCGAGCGTCCGGGCATCGTCGCTGGTACCGGTCCACAGCCGAGAGGTGGCGACTACATGACCGTGAAGGCTCCCCTGCGCCGGATGGAGGGCCCCGTCCCGGACGATTGCCTCCCCACTCGGGACGTCGCTGGCGCCAAGCTGAAAGCGGTCCGGTTGAGCGTCGGAGAGCGTGACGAAGGCGGCAGCCGAACGCGTGAGATGCCGAGCGCCCTGGGCAGTGGCCTTCATGACGTCACTCAGCGGCGCATTAGAGATGGCGCGGCGGGCCAGGTCGAGCAGCAGACTCATGCGCTCCTGCTCGCGCTCGCGCTCGCCAGGGCTGGGCTCGTTGTCAACCGCTACGCCCCGAACTATGCCTGCTGAGTCATGTGCTTTGCGAGGCTCTGGGAAAGCCAAGACGTTTGGGATCATCGCCATGGTCCTCCGGAAAACATCGCGCGCGATTCTTCTGGTTCAGCCCTCGAGCGCGCCTCGGACCTTCTCCAGCAGAACTTCATGATCGAAAGGCTTGGACAGGAACTCGACGGCGCCTGCTTGCATCGCCTGCGCCTTCACCCTTGCGTCACCCCGCGCCGTGATCACGATGATTGGAATGCGAGATCCCTCGGCCTTTAGCCTCGCTTGCAGTTCGAGGCCTGACATTCCCGGCATACGAATGTCGGCGATCAGGCAGGCTGTCTGGTCTCGCTGGTCCGATTCAAGGAATTCCTCCGCCGATCCGAAGCACCGCGCCGCGTGCCCGGCGGATTCCATCAGATCCTGGAGCGCACTCTGGACTGATCGATCATCGTCGACGATCGCAACGAATTGCGAGGTACTCTTGCTGGTCATGAGACGAATGTGCTTGACGCGGCGGGCGGATACAATTGCACGTTGGTTGCGGCAAATTGGCCTTTGGTTACATGGGATCCGGCCGCCAGGGGGGGTAAAGGATCGTTGGGATTAGATCGTGGGGCTGAGCGCGGAGCTCGCTGCGCGACAACCCTCCCCGGGTGTCGGGTCCGCCAGGGCGCCGTTTGCTATCATGATTTCAACGTGTCCGCCATTCGGATTAGCACGGCCAGCGAGTCGGCCTTCATTTTGGCCATCACGTGGCCGCGATGAATCTTCACCGTGTGTTCGCCGGTCCCGAGCTTCGCGGCGATCTGTTTGTTGAGCAGGCCGCAAACCACCAGGTCCATCACCTCACGCTCGCGGGCGGTCAGCGTCTCGTAGCGGTGTTGCACCTCCCCTGCCTCCCGACGTTTGTCGCGCGATTTTCTGTCCCGGTCGATCGCCTGCTGAACTGCGTCGAGCAGCTCCTGTGGCCGAAAAGGCTTCGTCAGGAATTCGACGGCACCCGATTTCATTGCCCGAACTGTCATCGGGACATCAGCGTGTCCGGTGATGAAGATAATTGGAATGGTTACTCCGGCTTCGGCCAGCCGACGCTGACAATCCAAGCCGCTCATGCCTGGAAGTCTCACGTCGAGAACGAGGCAACCAGGGCAGTCGGCGGGCTTGTTGTCGAGAAACTCCTGCGGCGACGCGAAAGCCTCAGACCGCAACGCTACCGACGACAAAAGATCCTGGATCGATCGGCGGACACTCGCGTCGTCGTCGACGATGAACACAGCGGGTGCGCCTTCAGGGATCACTTATGCGCCTCAGCTTCAGTTGGCAAAGTGAAGTGCAACGTTGCGCCACTTCCCGGCTTCACCGTCGCCCAAAGCCGGCCACCGTGCGATTCGACAATCGTACGGCTGATCGCCAGCCCCATCCCTGTCCCTCCGGCCTTGGTTGTGACGAACGCCTTGAAGATTTCTTCCATCTTCTCAGAAGGTATTCCCGCTCCTGTGTCGCTCACCGACACCGTCAGCTCTCCGCCCTCACGTCCTGTGCTTATCTTGAGCTCGCCTCCCCGCTCGCTCATCGCCTCCATCCCGTTCAGCATCAGGTTCATCAAGACCTGTTGCAACTGCACCCGGTCGGCGCTGACCGAGGGTAGATCCGCCGTCAGCTCCGTACGCATCACAACCGAATGGCGGTCGGCCTCGCTGCTGAGCAATACCAGCAACTCGCCAACGACGTCGTTGACCGAGACCATCTCTCGCTGCGGCGAGACGTCTTTCTTGTACAAGGACTTCAAGTGGGCGATGATCTCGGCGGCCCGCTTCCCGTCCTCCTCGATCCGCATGGCGGCCTCTCGCGCCCTCTGGACCTCCGGTTGATCCCGATTCAGCCAGCGCAGGCAAGCGCCCGCCCTGGTGATGGCAGCGGCAATGGGTTGGTTGATCTCGTGGGCGATCGAGGCGGTCAAGGCACTCAGTGTCGTGACCCGCGCCATATGGGCCAGCTCGGCGCGGGCTCTGTGCAGGGCCTCCTCGGCGACCTTGCTTTCCGTTACGTCCTGAATGGCGCCGATGAAAACTGGGCGACCTGCTACCGTCTCCATTACGTGGGCGACGGCATGGACATGCTTCACGGTACCAGCCGGGGTGATGATGCGGTAGGCGAGTTCGAGATCCCGATCCGGCCCATCGACGGCGCGCTTGAACGCGGCCTCGTAAATTGGCAGGTCCTCGGGGTGGAAGACCCTCCGAATCGCCTCATGCGTGATTTTGGTCGCCGGATCGAACTCGAAGATCCGGCAGAGCTCCTCCGACCAGTTGTGCTCGTCCGCCACCAGATCCGTGACGAAGCTGCCCGTTTTACTCAGCCGCTGGGCTGCCGCAAGATAGGTTTCGCTGCGTCGCAGTTCCGCCTCGCTTCGCTTCCGTTCGATTCCTTGCGCAATCGCATCGGCAACCGAGGCCAGCGTGTCGAGTGTGTCATCAGAAAGCGGATGACGGGCGAACATCGCCATCACGCCGACCGCGCGCTTCTCGACCAGCAAGGGATAGCCGGCAAACGAAACCATGCCGCAGCTTCGCGCCCATTCCTTGTCGCGGATCCGCGGATCGCTCAGGACGTCGTTGGTCAGATGGGGCTTCTTCTCGCTGGCGATCCACCCCACCTTCAGGTCTCCAAAGGGAATCCGACCGTAGGTTCCATCCAACCTGGTGTACATCCCGGCGCTGGCCTGAAGTTCCAACGTGGTTTCCCGGTGGTTTGCCGTCCAGATGCGGGCGAACGCCGCCTCGAGGCGGCGCACAAGGGCCTCCGCGCATTCGCGCAGCATCTCTCGTATTGAGACCGGCTTCGAAAGCGCAGCGCTCACATCGGCGCGGAGTGCCATGAGGTTGCCAGCGAGTTCCTGCGCGCGCTTTCGATCGGTGATATCCATCGTTGAACCGATGAATTCCACCAATTCATGCGACTTGTCGAAGACGGCGTGCCCCACGCCGTGAAGATGTTTGATAGACCGATCCGGGGTAACAATTCGAAACTCCTGCTCAAAGTCTCTCTTATCTCGAATGGCAGATTCAAAGGTGCGTCGCAGGCCAATCCTGTCGTCTGGGTGAACCCTTTCCCAGAATTCGTCCAGGGAAGGATTGGTGTCTTGAGGATCGAGACCGAGAATTCGACAATGTTCCTGCGACCACACCACTTTCCCCGTTGATGCATTCCAACTCCAACTCCCTGTCTTGCTCAGCCGCTGGGCTTCGGCGAGAAAAAGATAGGCTTGCTCGACCTGCGCCTCCGCCCGTTTTCGGTCCTCGATGTCGAATGCGGCCACATACCACCGATCGATTCTTCCCTGCGCATCGAGCAAAGGATTGTAGCGGATCAGGAACCAGCGATATCTGCCGTCCTTACCCAGCACACGTTGCTCATTTTCGAACGGTTCGGCGCGTGTGAGCGCCTCCGCGCGCTCCTCTCGCAGTCGTTCCGCGTCCTGTGGGTGGAAAAAACGAGCGCGATAGTCCTCTCTCCGCACATCTTCCAGAGTGAGACCGGTGTAGCTCAACACGGCTTGATTCACATACAGCACGGATCCATCGCTGCGCAACACGTGGATAAAGGTGGGGGTGACGTTGGTAATGAGGCTCAAATTGCGCTCGTTGGTTCCCAGAGCCTCGTCGGACTTTTGCGGATCATCCACCAGCGAATCCGTGGTGGTTTGTAGTAACGTCCCCCCATCGAAGTAAATGCGACCCGCAGTGATCTGCCGTTTCGCTGCATCGTACTCATAAACCCCACAACCGGGGAGTGTAACTTGAGCACCGGTCGCCGCATGGCCGCCGAAAGGACCCTTGTGTTGGGCTTCAAAACTAAATTCGACGACGACCACACCTGGTCCGAAAACCATCTTCTTCACAACGTGGCGGTTTCCCGGGAACGCCGTGATGAATGGCCGAACGAACTGATCGCGGAGGGCTTCCTTCCCCTTCATGAGCGCGCCCGGAATTTGAAGCACTACATTTTCCGCGTAGTAGGACATAATGCGGTCCTCGTCCGTTCCTCCCCACGCGCCGTAGTACTCATTGATAAACGATGCGACGTCAAAGGCAGACCGGAGTGCAGTAGAAGCCGCCATGGACCTTTCCTTCACTCGCTGTGCGAGACCTCGCGACAAGCGCGAACGCCGCCTGAACACGGAGGCGAAGGCGCCTGGCACGAGCTGAGAACATGCCCTGAAGGTGGCATCCCGCCTAGGCCACGGGCCCGTGCAGCGCGACAAGATGTCCACCGGGAACAATGTAGCGCCAATCTGGCTCCCTACTAGGCATCATCCCGTTCGGGCGATCAGAGCGGAGCCTTGCGCTTCAGTAGCCGAAGGGAAAGACCCGTGGCCGCGGAGCGTCCTCGGCGTGGATGTAGGTAATCGTGTAAGGGCCCATGAACGTCACGGACAGCACAGTCCGCCCCTTGGCGATCGAGAAATGGTGCATCCCCGCGGGGGCGGTGGCCGAATCGCCGGCGGCCAGGGCCGGGTCTGCTTGGGATCGAGCTGGTCTCCCATCCCGACCAAGAGCGTTCCCTCCCTGACTTCGACGTGCTCATAGCTCGGATGAAAGTGCGGCGCGATTCTGTAGCCGTCCGGCATGGAAAGCTGGAGCGTGGATTCACCCGGGCCGGTAGGATCGCCGCTGACGACAGCGATGAGCGCGCCCGGCTGCAGCACGTCGGGCACGGTCCAGTGGAGCGCCGCCGGCTCGGCCGATGCCTGTGCCATGGCGCTGGGAGCCGACACGAGCGACAACGACACAGCGACGGCCGCCGAAGCCAGAACGTGACGACGCGCTTCGTTCATGTGGAGCCTCCGGCCCTGTCGACATCACAGCGCATGATCTTCCGCGGGGCCCGATGAGCCCGGAGCTCAAGAGCCCAAGAACAGCATCGTCTGCCGCCCTAACGGGCGCATGCAGCTGGCGGGCGCCCCCGTGCCCGGATTGTGCCCGAACACCCTGCACTGTCCTGCGCTGCATGACAAAGGGGACGGGTTGGCCCGCCCCCCTAAGGCGCTGTCTATATTCGTAAAGCGTGCACCGCGTGTCATTGCGTGTCGTGGTGTCCAACCTGGAATCGCAACCTAGGATCCTCCCTCAAGGGGTTCGGGTTCGACTCCCGGCGTTCGCATCTCCTTATGCAGCCCAAAGACATCGTCATTCAGTTCACGGCGCAGGTGGACCGCTTCGTCACCTCCCCGCACGTGAACGAGCCCGAGCCGGTCGCCCGCTTCCTCGCGGCCGTCGAGCCGCACGGCGACGAGCGCGCCCTCGATGTCGGCTGCGGCCCGGGCCTCCTCGCTAAGGCCTTCGCACCGCGCGTGCGCGAGTTCGTGGGCCTCGACCTTACCCCAGCCATGGTCGAGAAGGCGAGCGCGATCGCGCGCGAGGCTGGCCTCGCGAACGCCCACTTCCAGGTCGCAGACGCGCTGAAACTCCCCTTCGAGACCGGGAGCTTCGACCTCGCCCTTACGCGCCTCGCGCTCCATCACATGCCCGACGTGCGCGGCGTGGTGCGCGAGATGGCCCGCGTCACCCGCGCCGGCGGCAAGATCGGCCTCTTCGACCTCACGACGTCGGAATCGACCGAGGAGTCCGGCTACCTCAACTTCGTCGAGCGCCTGCGCGACCCGAGCCACGCGCGCGCCCTCCCGATCTCCGAGACAGTGCAGGTCGTCGGCCTCGCCGGGTTCGACCTCGACCGCGTCGATACGACGGACCTCGAGCTGGACGTCGACGACTGGATCGCGCGCGCCGAGCAATCCCCGGACGAGGCGCGCCGGGCGCGCGAGCTGCTGGCGGACACCATCGGCACGCGCCGGTTCGGCGGCCGGCCCGTCCGGCGCGACGAGGCGGGGAAGCTCAAGTTCATTGTCCGATACATGATCGTCGTTGGCACGCGCCGCGAGCGCTAAGTAGCGCAACTCATTCCGATGGTTAGTCTTGATTGGGTTCGACTCCCGCCGTTCGCATCTTCAGCGTCAATCAGACACGGCCTGATCCGGCGGCGCCTTCGCTACCGCGTGCGCTAGCGCCTTCTCGTCGGTGAGATCGAGCCGGAGTGGTGTGAGCGACACCCAACCCTGCTCCACCGCCCACCGATCGGTTCCCTCCTCGGGCGGTCCCAAAGGCACGACCGTGATCCAGTAGTGGGTCCGGCCCCTCGGATCCTGGCCGGGGACGACCTGCCCGTCGTAGTGTCGCACCGATTGCCGAGTCCAGCGAATACCCCGGGGCTCGGGAGGAAAATTGACGTTCACCAGCGACAATTCCCGTTGCGGGAGGAGCAGTTCCAAGACTCGGGTTACCCACGGAACGAGAACCTTGAAGTCGGGCTGGTCGTCGGTGACGGGCGTGCTGAGCGCCACCCCGCGCAGACCGAGCAGGGCAGCCTGCTTGGCCGCGGCCAGCGTACCCGAGTGCCAGCTCGAGTTGCCCAGGTTGGCGCCCAGATTGATCCCGGACAGGACGATGTCCACCTGCTCCCACTGCGACGCACCCAGAGCAACGCAGTCCGCGGGTGTGCCGTTCACTCGCCAGGCTTCGAACTCGCCAAGTTTGGTGCGCCGCAACGACAGCGGTCTCGAGTGCGTGATCGCATGCCCCATCGAGGACTGCTCCACATCAGGTGCGACGACCCGCACTTCGCCAAACCGGCCGGCAACCTCGGCCAGCGTCGCCAGTCCCGGGCTGTAGATGCCATCGTCGTTGGCGACCAGGATTCGCATTGGTGCCCCGCCCTTTCGCGGCTGGCGCGTGAAGCCCGGGCCACGTGCCCGAGCGTGGTCTTGTAGTTGGGGTGGATCGGCGGGAAATGCCGTGAGTCCCCTCACCTGTGACGTGAGGGATCCATCAAGAAAGAAGAGCGGCGGGTACCGACCGAATCAGTTCTCGATCTGGAGAATCTGCTCCGTCGCGCCGCCGATGCCGGTTGGCCCTTCGAGCGTGTAACGGACCCTCAGGTTCCCGGCGCGAACGCCTGCGCTGACAGTGATATCGAGGTCCTCGAGAGTGACGTCGTTCGGCAGCAGGACATCCCAGCAGCCCGTGGCCCCGGGGGCCGATACATAGACGCGGGTGAAGTCCGAGGCCCCGCTCACGCTGACGCGTACTCGACTCCCGTGCGCGTGCGAGACCTTCCCGGTGGCCGCCACGTGGGCGATCGGACCGAAGGACGCGGGCGGAGGCGGATAGTCACTGAGCACCGCGGTCAACTGACCACCGCGGGCCGTGACGCCCGTGATGAACGCATCCACACGGGTCGTGCTGGGGGTGACGGTCTCGGGGGCGCAGCCCGGGAGGAGGGCTACGCCGGCAACGAGAGCAACGCTCAACCGGAGCAAGCTGGTCATGGGTACCTCGGAGCCGGGTTGTTCGTGGGAGACAACGTCGAATCGGGCAACGACCGTACCGCAGCGGGAGTAGGCCGGGAACGTCGGGGGCTCACCGAATCGGGACGGGCCACTCAAGTGGGCGTGAGGTAAGGCATTAGGGCGGACAGCGCGCCCCCTTCATCTGCCGTCCGCAGGCGCTCGCGAGGGGACGCGCCCCCAAGGGGGCCGCAGCGGGACGACCGCGGCCTGCGGCGTGGGTTGCGGATCACGCCACGAAATCCAGAGCTAGGACGCCCCTGTGATTCGCGCGGAGCCCGTGACATAGCCGCACAACTGCCGTCGCCGCGGGCGCCTGGCCGCAAGGTCTCAAGCGCCGCTGTCACGCCAGCGGCGGGTGCCCTGCGGGCGTGCACTGCCATCTGCCGATTGACTTGGCACCGGGCTAGATTCTGGTCCGATGAGCATCGTCGTTGAGAAAACCGCAGAGGACGCCGCCTCGAAGTCGCTCCGGGTGACTGTTCCGCTTGATCGGGTGCGCGAAGCTGAAGACCGCGCCCTCAAGTACTACACCAGCCGGGCTCGCCTGCCCGGGTTTCGGCCGGGTAAGGCGCCCGTCGGTGTCGTACGGAAGCGGTTCGGCGACGCGATCCGCCAGACGGTCCTGGAAGAGGTCATTCGCGAGAGCTGGGAAACGGCGCGCCAGAGCGAATCCCTCAAGCCGATAGCCGATCCGTCGATCCGCAATCTCAAGTTCGAGGCCGACAGCCCGATCGAGTTCGAATTGCTGGTGGAGGTTCGTCCCGAGCTCAAGCTCGAGCGCGAAGGCGGTTTCCGGCTCACGCGCACGGTTTCGCCGGTGACCGATGCGATGGTGGAGGAGCAGGTTCAGCGGCTTCGCGAGGATCGCGCGGCCTGGCTGCCGGTCGAAAACGAGCGTCCCGTTCCCGGCCAGATGGTGCGGGTCGAAGTCGCGCCGCTCGACGGCGCGCAGGCGAGCGCCTCCCAGCCGTACACGCTGGTCATCGGCGAGCGGCAGGCGATCCCCGAGCTGGAAGAGCGAATCATGACGCTGCTTCCGGGCGACACGGTGGACACCGAGGTCCGTTTCCCCGAGGATCATCCGGACGCAACGAGACGGGGGCAGACCCGCCAAGTGCGGGTGCACCTGCTCGAAGTGAAGCGGCAGGAGCTGCCCGAGCTCGACGATGCCCTGGCCCGGGAGGTCGGAGAGTTCGAGAACCTGACGGCACTCCGCGCGGCCGTGCGGGAGGATCTCGAGCGGGAGGCTGTGCGGGAGGCTGATGCCGGTGTGCGACAGGCACTGCTGGCCCAACTCATCGAGGCAAATCGGATCCCGGCTCCGGACTCGCTAGTACACCGGGTCCTTCACGGGCTCGGCCACATGTACAAGATCCCGGATGAGCAAATGGGCGGATTCGAAGCCCAATTCCGGCCGGTGGCTGTGCAACAGGTTCAGCGCGACCTGGTGCTGGAAGCTGCAGCGGAGGCGCACGGACTCAAGGCCACCGAGGCCGAGCTGGACGAGCGGATCGCGGCCATGGCGGCGGCACGGAACCTGCCCACCGGTGAGCTATACGCGTCGTTGCAGAAGTCGAATCGGCTCGCCGAGTTGGAGCGGGCTATCACCGAGGAGAAGGTATTCAGCCATCTCCTCTCGCAGTCCACGGTCGAAGAGGCGAGCACCTGACGATGGCCACACTTTATCCGCCGTATATCATCGAGCGTTCCAGCCGCGGGGAGCGGACCTACGACATCTTCTCCCGGCTGCTCATGGATCGCATCGTATTCCTGGGCGCGCCGATCAACGACGACGTCGCCAACATCATCATCGCCCAGCTGCTCTTTCTCGAGGCCGATAACCCGGACAAGGACATCTACCTCTACATCAACTCGCCGGGCGGGGTCGTGTCGGCCGGGATGGCGATCTACGATACGATGCAGCACCTTCGCGCTCCGGTGAATACGATCTGCATGGGGATGGCTGCGTCCATGGGCTCCTTCCTCCTGTGCGCCGGCGCCGCGGGCAAGCGGAGCGCGCTGCCCCACGCCCGGATCATGATTCACCAGCCTTCCGGCGGCGCCCAGGGCACCGCCGCAGACATCGAGATTCAGGCCCGCGAGATTCTCTATCTGCGCTCCAAGATGAACACGCTGTACGCCAAGCATACCGGCCAGCCGCTCGAGACCATCGAGCGCGACATGGACCGCGACCGTTTCATGAGCTCGGACGAAGCGAAGGCTTACGGCTTGATCGACTCCGTGTTCATCCCCCGCAAAGAATTCGTGGTGCCGAGCAAGAACGGCGCGAAAGAGACCTTGACGCCCTCCTGAGCGGGGGGCAGCTTTCCGGGACCGCTCACCAGCCGCCGCCATGTCTAACGACAAGCACCTTCGTTGCTCCTTTTGCGGGAAGTCCAAAGACTCGGTCCGGAAGTTTATCTCCGGCCCGTCGGTCTACATCTGCAACGAGTGCATTACGCTCTGCAACGAGATTCTGGCAGAGGACGAAGAGCGGGAGGTTGCCGACAGCATTACCCAGGTTCCGACGCCCACCGAAATCAAGGATGTGCTGGACCAATACGTGATCGGGCAGGAGCGGGCCAAGCGGACGCTGGCGGTTGCGGTCTACAATCACTACAAGCGCATCAACGCGTCGAACGGCCGCGAGGCCGACGTCGAGCTCGATAAGTCGAATATTCTGCTGCTCGGCCCGACCGGCGTCGGTAAGACGCTCCTCGCCCAAACCCTCGCCCGCATTCTCGACGTTCCCTTCACCATTGCCGATGCCACCACCCTCACAGAGGCCGGATACGTCGGCGAGGACGTCGAGAACATTCTGGTGCGGCTGCTGCAGGCCGGCGACTTCAACGTCGCGGAGTGTGAGCGCGGCATCGTCTACATCGACGAGATCGACAAGATCGCCCGGAAATCCGAGAACCCGAGCATCACCCGCGACGTCTCGGGCGAAGGCGTGCAGCAGGCATTGCTCAAGATTCTCGAAGGTACGGTCGCCTCGGTGCCGCCCCAGGGCGGCCGCAAGCACCCGCAGCAGGAATACATCCAGATCAACACCAAGGACATCCTCTTCATCTGCGGGGGCGCGTTCGACGGACTGGAGAAGATCATCCAGGCCCGCACCGGCCGGCAGCAGATCGGGTTCAGCAGCGAGGCCAACGGGCGTAAGCCGGACCTCGATCAGAAGAATCCGTATGCCGATGTGGAGCCAGACGACCTGCTCCGCTTCGGGCTCATACCGGAGCTGGTCGGTCGTCTTCCCGTGGTGGTCTCGCTCGAGGCACTGGACGAAGACGCGCTGATGCGGATCCTGGTCGAGCCGAAGAACGCCCTGACCAAGCAATACAAGAAGCTGTTCGAGCTGGAGAATGTGGGCCTGACGTTCGACAACGAGGCCCTCCGCGCGGTCGCCCAGCGGGCTCTGAAGCGCGGCACCGGCGCCCGCGGTCTTCGCTCCATTCTCGAAACGATGATGACGGACATCATGTTCGACCTGCCCACCCGCGACGACGTGCGCGAGGTCGTCATCACCAAGGAGTCGATCGTCGAGGGCGTCACCCCGCTCGTCGTGACCGAGCGCCCGCGGACCAAACGCGAGGCGTGACGCCCGGCGCCGGGCTCGCCGGCGTCGAGATCGAATTCGTCGGCAGCTTTCCCGATCCGCTCGTGCGGCTCACGCCGCCGCTCCCCGAAGTCGCTTTCATCGGCAGATCCAACGTCGGCAAGTCGAGCCTGTTGAACGCCCTGGTGGGGCGCCGGAGCCTAGCCCGCGTGAGCGCTACGCCGGGAAAGACCACGCTGCTCAATGCCTACCGCCTGCCCCGCTTCTACCTGGTGGACCTCCCCGGCTACGGTTTCGCGCGGGCGAGCAAAGTGGAGCGGGAGAGGTACCGGAAGCTGATCGACCGCTTTCTCCAGGAACGCGCGAGCCTGACCGGCGTCGCGTGGCTGCTCGACTCGCGGCACGAGCCCTCCAAAACCGACCGGGAGATCCAGCGACTGTTGATCGAGAGCGGCCGTCCCGTGCTCGCGGTCCTGACTAAGGCGGACAAGCTCGGCCGGGCAGCTCAGCGGGAACATGTGAGAGCGATCGGCAAGGCGCTGGAGCTGCCGGAGGACCAGGTGCAGCTCACTAGTGCCCGCACCGGGCTCGGCATCGGAGACTTGGGTGAGTCGATTCTTGCGCTGGTCGGCTAGGGCAACGGGCCGCTCGCGCTAGAAGTCCGCTCCCAGCGTCAGGTAAACGCTCCGCCCGGGCGACGGAATAATCCCCGGACCGGGATACTCGTCGGTGCGGCGCGTGAAGTAGTGCTTGTCCGCCAGGTTGTTCACCCCGCCACCCAGGCTGAACCGCCGCCCGAGCCGGGCCCGCGCTGTCAAGTCGAGCACAGCGTAAGCCGGCACCAGTCCCACATTCGCGTCGTCCCCGCCGATCGTGTTGTTCGCATCACCGAACTGCTGGCTCACGCTCGAGACCTGGAACGTGCCGGAGAATGGACCACGAGCGTAGGTGAGACCCAGCCGGTTCACGAACTCCGGGGCGTATTCGACCCGGTTGCCTTCAAATTCACCCTCCACGTATTTCGCGTCGGTGTAGGCAAAGGCGTCGAACAGCGAGATATCTCCGATGCTCGAGCCGCCCAGCAGGGCCAGGGGATGGACTTCAAGGTACGCCTCTACCCCGCGATGCACGCTGGTTCCCGTGTTGGTGCGGAGCGTAAAGGGCGTGCCGTCCGGATCGACACCGGAGACGAGCCCGATCCGGTCACCGTAGCGAATCCGGAACACCCCCACATCGAAGGCCACGGTGGAGCCGGCCAGAGTGCCCCGCCAGCCGAGATCGGTGGTATAGCCGTTGGGATCGCGCAGGTTGGGGTCGATCCGCGACACGCTGGCAAACGGTGTGAGCGACGAGTAGTCGATCGGCCGGTAGGATCGGGCGACACTTCCATACAACTCAGTCGTGCTGGAGGTGCGGAACTGGGCGGCCACACCGGGCAGCGCAAACGTCCGATTCCGGGCGAGCGGATTGAAGGTCGTGTCGGTGTACCCCTCGGTCGTCGAATGCAGGTACTCGAGCCGGATCCCCGGGGTAACAATCAGTCGCTCACCGAGACGCACTACCTGTTCGATGTGCCCGGCCAGGTTGGTATTGTAGAAGTTGACGTCCTTCTCGTACGGCCCGGTGACGGTCATATCGAAGTCGGACCCGGTCGTTCCAGGCCCACCTTCCTGGCGGTGCATCCGCCCGGCGAAGGCACGGATGCCGGCGGCAAGCGTGCTGGTGCGGCCGAACAGCGGGAACGACCAATTGAGCCGGGACTCGAGCGTGGCGTTGCTGAATTTCTCCCGCTCCACTTCCCGGGGCGTGAATTCGCCGGTGGCGGGGTCTATCTCGTCGGGTGCACCGGCACCACCGTCCTCGTTGCGCCACACCAGATAGCGTTGGCTCAGGTTACCCCAGACGGTGGTGTGGACCACGACGTTGGGTGCCGGAGCATAGTCTGCCGTCAGCGCGAGGACGTTCCAGGGGCTCGCCAGCCAGTTCCGGGTGCGGAATGAAGCGCTCGGATCGGTATTGAACTGCTCATCAGTGAGCCCGCCCGGCATGTGAATCGCGTTACGGAACAAGGTGTACTCGATGCCGAACCGCCACTTGGGAGACGCCTGCCACCGTACCCGGCCGAAACCGGTGAAGTGCCAGAAATCGCCGTTCGGACGCCAGCCGTTCTGGCTGCCGTACTGGGCAAACCCATAGTAGGTCACCGGTCCGGCACCGCCGCTGACGTCACCGAACCCGTCAATCGCGGCGTAGCTGCCACCGGTGAAGCGGGCACGCGCAACCGGCGAGCCTCCAGGCGTGCCGTCGCGGATCACGTAGTTCACCGCACCGCCGAACATCGAGCCGAAGCCCAGCGACGAGGCACCACGTACGAGCTGGACCTCGCTCAGTGCCTCAGCCGGGGGAAGGAAGTATGCCTCGGGGTAGCCGTAGGGATCGGCCGCGATGTTATAACCGTCCTGACGAACGTTCACCTCTGTCGACTGGGTAGGATTGAGGCCGCGGAAGCCGATGCCGTTCGAGGGAAACCCGCCGCCTTCGGTCTCCGACACGTTGAGACCGGGCACTCGCCCCAGGACCTGACGTGACACGTCCTGCGCGGCGTTGATATCCAGGCTATCGAGCGCGAGCACCGTGGTTTTCTTGCCGGGGAATACTGCGCCATCCACCGCCTCCGGCATCGTGCCGACTGGCCTCGGAGCCGCCGCGGGTCCGGTCACGCTCACCTCGGCGAGTCGCTGCGCCTCCGCCCGAAGACTCACCGCCAGCGTGATGACGCTGTCCCCGACAACCCGGACAGGGCGTCGATCTGCGATAAAGCCTACCGCCGCGACCTCGATCGTGTATTCGCCCACAGGGACATCAACAAGGCGGAATTCGCCGACGCGATCGGTCGAGGCATGGCGATCGGCGTTGAGGAGGCGGACCGTTGCCTCCGCCACCGGGCCGTCCGGACCGGAGACGGACCCCCGAATGGAGCCGGTACCGGGAGCCTGCGCAGCTAGCGGGAGCACCGTCGTTGAAAGCAGCAGAGCAACGAACGAGTGTCGGAGGACAGAACCAGCCATAGGCTCGTGAGCGGTTTGGGGTGGCGCGGAGTAGGCGAGTATGTTGAGAATGATTATCAAATGCAACTTGATTCCCTAACAGATTACTCCCAATTGGCTTGCCTGTCAACTCGCTCGCCAACGACATTCCAAGCGTTCCCACCACCGCGGTCGCATCGTGCCAGTCCAGAATCGGCTCCGACCACTTTCCCCAGCCTTCATCGCGACGCTCGCCATCGTGGCGTGCATTGCCGTCGCCCTGACGGCTAGGCGGCCGCTCACCCTGCTTGCGGTTGGCCTCCTGGCCGCCACTGTCTGGCTCGCCATCAGTCGCCTCGAGCGTCAGGTCCTTGCCGCCGAGGCTCGTGAGACGGAAGCAGCCCGCCAGCTCGATCGGCGCATCAGCGAGTTGTTTTCCCTCCAGGAGCTGAGCTACGTCCTGGCCGAGTCGATAGAGCTCGAGCGCATTGCAGAGCAGGTCGCCCGCTATGCTGCGCGATTCCTGCAAGCAGAAGGAGCACTCGTCGCCCTAGTTGATGAGGAGACCGGTGCACTGCGCGCTATTGCCGCCACCGGCGACCTGACTCAACTCGAGGGTCGAGAGATCGGGGTGGAGGACGCGGGGATTTTGCGGCTCTCAGTGGCCCGGGAGCGGATTGAGGTGAGCCAGGCATCGGAGCGACCCTCCATCCAATTGCTGGACGGAGAGACGGTTCGGTCCGCTGCGGTCGCGCCACTCCGCTCGCAAGGGCGCCCGGTGGGAGCCCTGGCCGTCGCCAATCGGCGGGAAGGGCCGTTCACGACCGAGGACCTCTGGCTGCTCTCCACGATTGCAACCCAGACCTCCATGGCAGTCGCCAACAGCCGTCTCTTCGAGATGGTGCGACGCAGCACGGAGGAATGGGAGACGGCGTTCGACGCACTGAGCGAGGGGTTGTGCGTGGTCGGGTGGGCGGGTCAGATCCTCCGCGCGAACCGGGCGCTGGCCCAGATGGCCGGAGTCCCCGTCGAGACCCTGATCGGCGCGGACTTTACCACCACCATCATGGAGTCGGCTCCTATCTCGGCTGAACTCCTCGCAGCCGCCCAGCGGCTCGAGCGCCCCGGACCTATTGAGGTCCGCCGTGAATCCGACGGACGCCAGCTTCGTCTCACGGCCTCGCCGGTCTGGGGACCGGGCGCCGAGGGAAGTGTGGCGATCCTGGTCGAGGACGTGACCGAGCAACGCGCGATACAGGGCCAGCTCATCCAGAACGAGAAGATGGCGTCGATCGGCCAACTGGTGTCCGGCGTGGCCCACGAGCTGAACAACCCTCTCACCTCGATCACCGGCCTCGCTGAGCTGCTGCTCGAGCCCGCCATGCGAGTACCGGAGGCGACCCGCGAGCACCTGCGAGTGATCCACGATCAGGCCGAGCGAGCCGCCCGCATCGTGCGAAACTTGCTGACCTTCGCACGCCCCAGCTCGCTCACAAAAGAGGTAGTGGATCTGAACGACGTCGTTGGCCGTACCGCGCTGCTCATCTCGTACGAGCTTCGCCTGCGCGGAATCGACCTCGAGCGCAGGCTCGACCCCGAGCCGGTCCGGGTGATGGGCGACCGCTACGAGCTACAGCAGGTCCTGCTCAACCTCCTGACCAATGCGGTCCACGCGGTCGGCAGCCTGCCGCCCGAGCGTCCGAGGCGTATCGTGCTGGCAACGGCGCGGAGCGACGGAAGGGCTATTCTGCTGGTCCGCGATACCGGCGCCGGTGTGCCGTCGGAGTTGGTGCCCCAGCTGTTCACACCGTTCTTCACCACCAAGGACCCGGGTCAGGGCACCGGGCTCGGCTTGTCGGTCAGCTATGGCTTGGTGGAAGCACATGAGGGACGTCTCAGCTACCGACGCGCGCCCGAAGGCGGCGCGGAGTTCACGGTGTCGCTTCCATTGCATACTCTCTCGGACACCACGTCACCACCCCAAGTCCCGGCAGAGGTCCGGCCCAGGATGGTACCGGCCGATACCTCCGCTCCCCGGCACGCACGAGTACTCGTCGTGGATGACGATCCGGCCGTGCATCGTCTGGTGAGCGCCCTTCTGGCGCCGGAAGGCCATGTGGTGGACACGGTTCGAACCGGCGAGCAGGCGCTGCGACTGGTCGAGGACTCGGTCTATGACGTCGTGATCGCCGATGCGCACGCCGCGTCCGCCGATGGGCGTTTGTTCGCGGCCACGTTGCTCACGTCGCGGCCAGATTGGCGCGACCGCCTGGTGGTCGCGAGCCATGGGCGAGCCTCTGAGCCGTTTGCCGCAGCGGCAGTCCATTGGGTCGCTAAACCCCTCAATGTCCGGGACCTCCGATCTGTCGTCGCGCGGATCATCCCGAGCTGACCGCGCCAGCGGCAGGTACAAGTTCCTGACCTACGCCAACAAACTTGAGCCGGGGAAGCGGCGCCGAGGCTCTACCTCTGCGCCCTCACCGGGAACCCGCTGCTTCGTAAGAACGCTCTGGCCTCCGGAATCGAGCAGCCCTGGAAGTGAAAGATGGAGGCCGCGAGTACCCCGTGGGCACCGGCGTCGAGCGCCTCAGCCAGATGCGCGAGCTTCCCGGCCCCTCCTGACGCAATCACTGGGATTCGAACCGCAGCGGCAGCGGCACGCAGCAGCGGCAGATCGTACCCGGCTTGGGTGCCGTCCCGATCCATCGAGGTCAGCAGAATTTCGCCGGCGCCAAGCGCCTCCAGCTTGCGAATCCACTCGATGGCCTCGAGGGAGGTCTGCTCCCGCCCCCCCGTCACCATCACGGTGAACCGCCCGCCGATCCGCTTGGCGTCCACCGCCGCGACGACGCACTGAGTTCCGAAGCTGCTGGCAAGGCGGTCGACCAGCGCCGGGTCGCGCACCGCAGCGGTATTGACCGCGATCTTGTCCGCTCCGGCCCGGAGCGCCTCACTGCCGTCCGAGACCGACCGAATCCCACCGCCCACAGTCACCGGGATGAACACTGTATCCGCGACTTGGCTCACCATGTCCAGCGTCGTCCGGCGCTCTTCGTGAGTGGCCGAGATGTCGAGAAACACGAGTTCATCGGCCCCTTCCGCGTCATACCGTGCAGCCTGCGAAACCGGGTCTCCGGCGTCTCGTAGCGACTCGAAGTGCACTCCCTTCACGACGCGTCCGCCCGACACATCCAGACACGGGATAATGCGGCGGGCTAGCATACCAGCAGCACGTCGTCCAATGCGCCGGCCTCGCCTGAGGCGAGCAGGACGTGAATATCGTCCACCGCTCGGCGCTCACGGGGCCAGGCGAATCGCTCGCGGGCCTCGTCGGGCCGAAGCCATTCCTGCCGATCGTGCTCGGGACTCAGCCGGACAGCGGCGCCGGGCGCGACGAAGGCAGCGAACACCGGCACCAGTGCGACCTCGTCCATCCTGTGCTGGTAGAAAAGCTCGACCCGGCTCAGGTTATACAGGCGTTCGACTGCGAGGCCAGTCTCTTCGGCGACCTCGCGCCGTGCCGCGTCGGCCGGCGCTTCGGCGGCCTCGATGTGCCCGTGCACGGTTTCCCACGAGCCCGGGCAGCGGCCCTCCGCCGCGCGGCGCAAGGCGAGAAACTCGAGCGTCGCTCCCGCGCCTCGCAGCACGTACACGTCCACGAACTTGGTGCGGATAGTGGTCACGGATGCCAGCGGGCAAACGCGGCCAGCAGCTCCAGGCCGGCCCGTTGCGACTTCTCCGGATGGAATTGGGCCCCGATCACGTTGCCTTCGCCGACGATCGTCGGGAACACGTAGCCGTAGTCTCCGGTCGCGAGCACTGCGCCGTTGGCCAGGCCGGCGGGGTGGTAACTGTGGACGTGATAGAAAAACTCAGCCTCTTTCAGCACGTCGCGGAGCATGGCGTGTGAACGGCCCGCGCCCGTCGGCTCGACCCGTGCCCATCCTACGTGGGGAATGGGAAGATCCACGACGAAGCGCTTCGCCACTCCCGGGAGCAGGCCGAGACCCGCAACACCAGGGGCTTCCTCGCTGGCTTGGAGAAAGAGCTGAAGGCCGAGACAGATTCCCATGACGGGGTGACCGGCCTTTGCCGCGTCACGAACCGCGGCGCCCAGACCGCTCCGGTCCAGATTGGCAGCGGCCTGCCCGAAATGCCCCACTCCTGGCATGAGCACCCGGTCTGCTGTGCGGACCACCTCAGGGTCAGCCGTGAGCAATGCCTCGTGGCCTTCGGCCCCGAGCGCCCGGACGACGCTCCGCAGGTTGTTCACGCCATAGTCCACGACGGCGATCATAGAACGCCCTTGGTGGACGGGACGCCTTTGACTCGGGGATCGAGCGCGGTGGCGGCGTCCAGCGCGCGGGCGAAAGCCTTGAAGGTCGCCTCGACGATGTGGTGGGGATTGTCTCCTCGCACCAGATCCAGGTGCGCCGTCAGCCCGGCATTCAGCACCAGGGCGTGGAAGAACTCCGGCGTGAGGAACACGTCGTAGTCACCCAGCATCTGCCACTTGGGGATCTCGACGTGGTACGAGAGATAGGGCCGCCCTGAGACGTCCACCACAGCGCGGACCAGCGCCTCATCCAGCGGGACCAGGGCATCGGCGTAGCGACGGATGCCGGCGCGATCCCCCAGCGCCTGCGCAATCGCCTGTCCCAGTGCGATTCCGGTGTCCTCGACTGTGTGGTGCCCGTCCACATGGAGGTCACCGCTGGCCTCGACCGTGAGGTCGATCAGAGCATGCCGGGCGAACGCCTCGAGCATGTGGTCGAAGAATCCGATTCCGCTGCGAACGCGCGCGTCGCCGCTCCCGTCGAGCGCCACGCGCACGCGGAGATCGGTTTCTTTCGTCTTACG